>NZ_JBEGHU010000002.1:0-139671 GCF_040676415.1 Sphingobium sp. LSP13-1-1.1
TTGATGTCCGATCCTATCCCAGGAGGAATAATCCCAAGATAGAACCGCTCATTTCTAGGAGCCATTCCTGCACAAATCTTACATGGTGTGTAAGGACATTGTGAGTAATGGCTTGCTTTAACCGAATTTCCGACGCCCAGAAGCCGTCAGAACCCGGAGCCGCCGCCCACATGTCCCTTCATCAATCTACAATGTCAAAGAACCTCACAACCAAATATCAGAAGCGGACAACCATGGATCCTCGAAAAATCTTCCGAGGATTTGGCCATCCTTGATATTGGCGACCGTGCGCAGCGAAAACCGGAGGGCATCACCGCGTCGGTGGAGTGGCATCTAGGCGCGTCGAATGAGTCGGTCAACAGGAAAAATAGGATTTCCGAAAATTTCCTCCGGTCGCGGGAAAAGGCGGGTTTCCGCTCGCCCGCCCTCCCGGAGGTTCGGCTTCCTTTGAGCGGAGATCAGCTCGCGTTGAGTATGACTGCCTGGTCCCGTGCATCGCGCAGCCGGATGTAGAACCTGCCGTCCCGCGTCGCCGGCACCTGCAGGCTGGATCCGGTGAAACCCTGCGCCACGACCGTGGGTTTCTGGAAGCCCGGCGTACCGTCCACCGCATCGATCAGGAACAGGTCGCGCCCCTTGATCGTGCAATAGCGCGCCTCGCAACTGACGCCGTCGATATGCGGCAGGCGGGCCAGCGTCACCAGGGGCTGCCAGTCGCTGGCCCCCTCGCCGCGCAGCAGACGGAACCGGAGCGGCCCCGCCGCGGGCGCCAGCGTCGCCGGATCGAGCGTCGCGACCATGACCTCCGGGCCGGAGAGCCTGAGGCCGTTGGGGCCACTCAGCCTGACGGCATTCGCGCCATCCGCCGATGCGATCTCCAGCACGTCATCCTGCCGAAAGGCGCCGCCCTCCTCAGCCCGTACCGAAAAGACCAGCCGTCCATCGTCGGGCAACAGGCCCTCGCCCTGAAGCTGCAGCCGGCGTCCCTCCGCCGTCCCCGCCGAAACGGTCCGGCTGAGCAGGGTCAGTCGGGGCCGCGCCGCCTCTACCGCTGCGGCAAGATCCACGGTGCGGCCGTCCTTCAACCGCACCCGCGCGGTGGCCTTGTCGCCGGCCTTGAGCGCAGCGCCATCCCCCTTCGCGACCAGCCGCAGCCGATCCACCGACCCATCCCGCGTCAGCCCATCGGGCACCAGCGCCATGCCCGCCAGATCGACGCCCGCGACCTGATCCAGCCGCTGACCGGAAAGGACCGCCTCATGGTCCCCCGCATGCAGGCTGAGCGTGTCCAGCCTGCTCGCCTGCGCATAGGCCTTCAGCGTCAGCGCCGTTGGCGTGGCCATGCCCTGATATTTGACCTCCAGCCTGATGTCACCGGGCCTGCGCTCGGCCAGGGGAAGCGTCAGCAGCAGGGTGTCGTTTCCCTGCACCTTCCACGCCAGCGACTGGGGTGCGCCGTCACCTTGCCGCAACGTCACGCCCTCGACGCAGGCAGGCGCCTCGCCGGTCAGGCCCAGCTCATTGTCGCGGCCGACCACCAGCGTCGGTTCCTCGCCAGCCACCTTCCAGGGTGCATCGCCGGGCAGTTGCAGCGAGAAATCCGGGCCGTCGAACCGCTCGAACCCCCAATAGCCGGAAAGATGCCCCTTCACCGTGCCCCGGAACGCGGCGGGAAGCGGGCCATTGCCCCGGACGACATAACCGCCCCGGTCCGCCCGCGCCTCCACCGGCAAGTCGATCGTCTCGCCGCTCGCCGCCGTCAGCTTCACGGTCATGGCGCGCGCATAGGCGGTCGAATAGATGAGCGGCGCGCCTTCGACAGGAAGCACCACGCCGGGGCGCGCGGCGCAGATCGGCCCGTTGGCCGCGCTCCGCAGGCGGGGCGGACTGTCCGCCTCGATCGCAGGCATGCCGACGACCAGCACGGATTTGGGTTTCTGGAAGGAAGGCGCCTTGTTGAGCAGCAGCGCGGCGGCATCGTCCCGCCGGACGCTCAGCGTCGGCAGATAGTCGAACTCCGGATTGCTGAACGCGCCGAAAATCCGCGCCAGGTCACGCACCACGCCGATATAGGGACTGTAGAAGCCATAGCCCGCCTCCCGCGTGGAACTGAGTTGCAGCGCCAGATCGGTGGGCGCGCCGGTCAGCGTCTCCGCAATGGAACTGCTGTGCACGTCGGCCAGCACCAGTTGTTCGCGATTTTCCAGCAGGCAATTGGCCTGAAGCTCGACCACCTTGGACAGACATTCGTCATTGAGCTTCATCGACAGGCTGCGCGCCAGGGCCGGCGCCACCGATCGCAGAAATTCAGGATGGGTGTTTTCCTGCGCCCGGATCGCCGCCATGAAGGCGTCCAGCCGCGACCGGTCGAGCGATGCCTGGTTCAGTTCCTGCGTCGCCCGGACGAACTCGCCCGGCTTGCCGCGTACCGCATCTTCGATCGTGCCTAGCGCGCCGCCCGTTTCCGGAACCAGAAAGAGCGTCATCTGCCGCGCGCCCTTGGGCACGGTCAGGCTGAGGCTGTTGTCCTTCGCCTTCTTCTTCCAGGTTTCGGCGGACCTGATCCAATCCTTGGGCGGCGGGTTGGTGGCGCCCCGCAGGAAGGTGGAGAGCAGCAGGAATCTCGTGCCCTGATCCTCCGGCAGGTCGGCCCTGATCGACAGCTGGTCGCCTTCGGCCAGGCTGGGCACCTGCGCGATGGGCAGCACGTCCTTGCCCCGCATGACGGTGATGCGCAGACCCGGGCCGCCAAGCTCGAACGGCGCGGGATCGGCCGCCTGCACCGTTGCGGCCGACAGCGCGATGGCGGCGGCACCGCAGGTCCAGGACAGGATCTTCCATCGGTCGGGCAGCGGCATAGGGTTTCGACATCTTCCTGTCAGCGATCCGGACCCCGCTGTCCCACATCGGCTTTCCAATTCCAAGAGGGGCCAATTCCAGGAGGCCCCAATTCCAAGAAGGCGGAGAGAGGCAACCGGTTTTGCGGCGAAGGGTCAGGATCGCGGGACGAACGGCTATTCCCTCGGTTCGTCCAGGATCAGCGCGACCAGATCGTGCAGGCTGGGCAGCACCGCCGCGACCAACCCCCTCTCCGCATCGGTGGGCGGCAGCAGGTCGGGGACCATCACCGTCGCGATGCCGGCCGCCGCCGCCGAACGCACGCCGGCATAGCTGTCCTCCACCGCCACCGCATCGGTCACCGCCACGCCCAGGCGCCTGGCGGCCAGCAGATAGGGTTCCGGATGCGGCTTTGGCCGATCGACATCGTTGCGCGTCACGACAATGTCGAAATAGTCGAGCAAGCCCGCCTTCTCCAGCCGACGGCAGGCATGGGGCGCCTCCGTGGAGGTCGCTATGGCCATGGGGATACCGGCGGAGGCCAGCCTGGCCAATGTCGGCTCGACACCGGGGCGCATCGGCACGGCCGCCTCCAGCGCCGCCTCGAATAGCAGGTCGCTGTCGGCATAGAACTGCTCCAGCGGAAAGTCCGCGCCGAAATGCTCCGCCAGCATGACCTGGTTCGCATCGCGGTGAATGCCGACCATGGCAAGCTGCAACGCCTCGGAAAAGGGCCAGCCCAGGGCGGCGGCCGCCTCCGCCATGGTGCGGCGATGTTCCGCCTCCGTATCCAGCAGCGTGCCGTCCATGTCGAAAATCACCGCGCGCACCGGATCGGGCAGGCGGCGATTGAGGATGGCGGGTTCACTGCTGGCAAGGGTCGACGCGGTCATGCCATCCATGTGGCGTTTCGGCCGCGCTTTTGCGAGTGCATAGGCCGCACCCGCAGATGCAGGGATTGCGGGCCCGGACGCTCCGGCGCAGTCGTCACCCTGACTGGCCGCCGGTTTCGATCGCCTGGCGATCATCCTGGGGCGGCGACCACGGCGCCACGCGCCGCATGATCGCGTCGAACAGGTCCGAAGCCAGATAATCGGACAGCCATTTCTTCAGGCGGGGGAGCGGCTGCATCTCGAACCAGCCGGGATCGACGGCGGCGAACTGCCGCACGAACGGAATGACGGCAGCGTCGGCCAGCCCGCGCCGGGCGCCGCACAGATGCGGCGATCCGGTCAGCCTGTCGTCCAGGGCGTGTAGAAAGGCGAGCCCGCCGGCGCGGTGCGTTTCGGCAGCGCCCTCGGCATCGACTCCATGCCGCCCCGGATATTTGTAGCGGTCCAGATCATGTTTGAACGGCCCGTCATTGGCGGCGATGAGCGCGGGATCATCGCGGTCCAGCCAGCCTTCCGGATCATGCCGCGCCAGCGCCCAGCGCATGATGTCGATGCTCTGGTCGATCACCCTGCCGTCGGCGGCGACCAGTACGGGCACGGTTCCCTTGGGCGAGGCGGCGAGCATCGCCTCCGGCTTTGCCGACAGCCTGACCTCGCGCAGTTCGACCTGCGTGGCGCTGATCGCCAGCGCCAGCCTGGCCCGCATCGCATAGGGGCAGCGGCGGAAGCTGTAGAGGATGGGGACTGTCATGCCGCCTCCCCTTCAGGCAATGGCGACGGCGTCGAGCACGAAGGCGCTGCGCTCCGCGAGATCGCCGATCTGGGCGAGATAGGCCTGGAAATGCGGGCTTGCGCGATGGGCGGCGATCGCGGCGTCATCGACATAGAGTTCATCGAGGATGAAGCGAGCGGGATCGGCCTGATCCTGCCATAGATCATAGCGCAGATTGCCCGGCTCCGCCCGACTGGGCGCCAGCATGGAATCGAGCAGGGCACACAGCGCCGCCTCCCTGCCGGCTCTGGCGGTCAGGACGGCGACGATCTTAACGGGTCCGGACATGGGCAGGATTCCTTTTGCTGATGAGCGGGCGCTGCGGGAGCGCGCCGCCGCCTTGCATGTCCTCATGCCTGATCGGGCGCGCCGATCAAGCGGGCTGCGATCGGGCAACAGGCATTTCTTTCCTTGCAACCAGCCGGAAAATCCGCGTTAAGGACGAGTCGATGAACCGGCTGTTCGCCCTGTTGGCATGTCTTGCCCTGACGCTGTCCTTTGCGACGGCATCGGTCGCGCACGCGATGGAGCCGATCGGCTGCATCGATGGGGTGTCGCCCTCGGCGGCCGAAAGCCCTGATGGCGACGATGAGGGGCAGGCGTCCGGCGACGCGGACCGTGCCTATCCCCACCATCATGGCGGCTGTCATGGCCATCATGTCGCGGCCGCTTTTGCCGCATCGGAAATCGCACCCGCAATGGCCCAGCGGACGGCCAGGCTGCGCTGGACCTCTTCGCCCCATGGCGCCGCCCCCACGCGAGCCGAATTGCGGCCGCCTATCGCCTGACCCTGCCGCCCGGCCTGCGCATCGCGCAGGCGGTCAACAGTTGTCAGGAGTTACCGAACATGAACCCCTTGCTGGCGGCATGGCTTGCCGCCGCCTCATCCCTGTCCGCAGCGCAGGCACAAGTGCCGTCCGCGCCGGCGGCCAAGGCGCAACCAGGCCTGACGCTCAGCCAGGCCCTCGACCTGGCCGGCGCCGCATCGCCCGCACTGGACGCCGCCGCCGCCGGCGTCGACGCATCCAGGGCCGCACAGGCCGCGGCGGGCCTGCGGCCAAACCCGGTCGTCACGCTCGAAGCTGAAAATGTGGCCGGCACCGGGCCCTATTCCGGCACGCAGAGCCTGGAGGCGACATCCTCTGTGGCCATTCCGCTGGAACTGGGCGGCAAGCGGTCGGCGCGGCTCGCCGTCGCAGGCGCGCAGCGCGATCGCGCCCTGATCGAACAGGCGATGGCGGCGGCCGACCTTCGATGGGCGGTGACGCGCGCCTATGCGGAAGCGGTGGCATCCGAACGGCGCACGGGCAATGCGCGCGACCAGCTTCGGATTGCCGAAGAAGGCCTGCGCGCCGCGGATGCCCGCGTGCGCGCCGGGCGCGCCTCCCCCATCGAGGTGCAGCGCGCCGGGCTGACGCGGATCAATGCGCAGGCCGCGCTTGCCAGGGCGGAGCGATCCGCCGAAGTGGCGCGCTTCACCCTGGCCCAGCGGATCGGGCAGGCCATCCCCGGCCCGCTGGACGGAAGCTGGTTCGATCGCATCGATTCGATCCAGGGTCCGTTGGCGCCCATGGATCCGGCGCAGACGCTGGCGCTGGCAGCCGCAGACGCCGATCTGGCGGCCAGCAGCGCGCAGGTGCGGCTTGCCCGCAGCCAGCGCATTCCCGACCTGACGGTGGGCGCGGGCGCCCGCCGGCTGGAAGCGACCCATGACAATGCCGCGCTGTTCAGCCTGTCCCTCCCCCTCCCCGTCTTCAACGGCGGCAGGGCGGCCGTTGGCCAGGCGATGGCGGAACAGCGCCGCGCCGAAGCCAGGCGGCGCATCGCCGCGCAGGAGGTCGCCCAGGCGATAGCCAGCGCGCAGGCGGAGGCCGCGAACGCCGCCATCGGCGCGGCGACGGCGACCGGACCGGCGCTGGCAGCCGCCGAGGAAGCCGCCCGCATCGCGCGCATCGGCTATCGCGAGGGCAAGTTCGGCCAGCTCGACCTGCTCGATGCCGAACGCACGCTCACCGAAACCAGGGCAGCCGCCATAGCGGCGCTGCTCGCCTATCATGACGCACAGGCGCAGCTGGAGCGATTGACCGCTCGCGCGCCGGACCAGGGAGACAATTGATGAACATCCTCCAGCGGACCGTAGCGGCCGCCATCCTACTATCCTCCCTCGCCGCCTGCGAAGCGCCCGCGCCGGAGAGCCATGCCGAGGGGGAGGCGCATGCCGGCGAGGAAGGACTGATCCACCTCACCGCGCAGCAGATCGCCGCCGCGGGCATCGAGCTGGCCCGCCCGACGACTGGCGGCGGCGCGATCACCTTGCCCGCCACGATAGAGGGCGATCCCCAGGGAACGCAGGTCGTGTCCGCCGCCATCGGCGGACGCGTGGTGTCGCTCACGCGCAATCTGGGCGAGGGGGTGAAGAGGGGCGACACTCTGGCGGTGATCGAAAGCCGCGAGGCCGCATCGCTGAAGGCGGAGGTCGAGGCGGCGCAGGCGCGTCTGGCGCTCGCCCGGTCCAACCTGCAGCGGGAACAGCGCCTGTTCGCCGAACGGGTTTCGCCCGAACAGGATCTGATCGCGGCCCGCACCGCCGCGACGGAAGCGGGGATCGCGCTGCGCCTCGCGCGGCAGCAGGTCGCGGCGGCAGGGGGCGGAGGAGGCGGCCTCAACCGGCTGGGCATCGTCGCACCGATCAGCGGCCAGGTCATCGCCCGCACCGTCACCCTGGGGCAGATGGTGGCCGCCGATGCGGAGCTTTATCGCGTCGCCAATCTCTCGCGGCTGGCGGTTCGCCTGTCGCTTTCCCCTGCCGATGCGGGCCGCATCCGGCCGGGCGCGAGCGTGGACATCAGCGCGCCGGGACGCAGGACGGGCGCGCGCGTCAGCTTCGTTTCCCCAGTGCTCGACGAAACGACGCGCCTCGTCCCCGTTCTCGCCATCATCGACAATCGCGACGGCCAATGGCGCGTCGGCGAACCGGTTACCGCCGCCATCGCGGTGACGGGCGGCAGCGGCGGAATGACGATTCCCGCCAATGCGATCCAGATGGTCGAGGGACGCTCGACGGTCTTCGTCCGCGTGGCGCAGGGATTCCGGGCCGTGCCGGTCACGGTCGGCCAGCCCAATGGCGATGCCGCCACCATCCTGTCGGGCCTCACCGGCCGCGAACAGATCGCCGTCGCCAACAGCTTCACTCTCAAAGCCGAGCTCGGAAAGAGCGAAGCCACGCACGAGGATTGATCCATGATCGGGCGTATCGTGACCTTTTCGGTCGAGCGGCGCTGGCTTGTGCTGCTCGTCACCCTCATCGCGGCCGTGATCGGCGCCTGGGCGCTCAGCCGCCTGCCCATCGACGCCGTCCCCGACATCACCAACAACCAGGTGCAGGTGAACATCCGCGCGCCCGCGCTGTCGCCCGAACAGGTCGAAAAGCAGGTCGCCTTTCCCATAGAGACCGCGCTGGCGGGCGTGCCGGGCCTTGAACATACCCGTTCGCTGAGCCGCAACGGCTTTGCCCAGGTGACGGCCGTCTTCACCGAATCCACCGATATCTATTTCGCCAGGGCCCAGGTCGCCGAACGGCTGCGCGGCGCGGAAGAGAGCCTGCCCGCTGGCGTCACGCCCGAAATGGGGCCGATCGCCACGGGGCTGGGCGAAGTCTATATGTGGACCGTCCATCTGGCCCACCGCGAGGACGACCGGCATGCGCCCGGCGAACCCGGCATCCAGCCCGACGGCAGCTATATCACGCCGGAGGGCGAGCGGCTGGTCGGCGCGTCCGATCAGGCGACCTATCTGCGCACGGTGCAGGACTGGATCGTCGCTCCCCTGCTCAAGAACACGCCGGGTCTTGCCGGCATCGACGCCATTGGCGGCCATGTGAAGCAATATCAGGTGGCGCCCGATGTCCATCGGCTCGCGGCGCTCAAGCTCAGCCTCGGCGACCTCGCAACGGCGCTGGAGGAAAACAACAGCGCCGTCGGCGCGGGCGTCATCGACCGCAACGGGGAAGGCCTGACCGTCCGGTCCGATGCCCGCCTTCGCAATGCCGCCGATCTTGGCCGGACCGTCATCGCCACGCGGGAGGGGGTTCCCATCCTGCTCAACCAGGTCGCGACAGTGCGGACCGGCCAGGCGCTGCGCATGGGTTCCGCATCCGAAAATGGCCGGGAAGTCGTCGTCGGCACCGCAGTGATGCGGATCGGGGAGAACAGCCGCGCCGTCGCCTCCGCCGTCGCCCGGCGCCTTGAAGAGATCAACGCCTCGCTGCCGACCGATGTCATCGTCCAGCCTGTCCTGGACCGCACGGCCCTGGTCCACGCAACGATCGGCACCGTGGCGAAGAACCTGTCCGAAGGGGCGCTGCTGGTCATCGTCGTGCTGTTTGCCCTGCTCGGAAACTTCCGCGCCGCGCTGATCGCCGCGCTCGTCATCCCCGTCACCATGCTGCTCACCAGCTTCGGCATGCTGCGCGGCGGCGTATCGGCCAACCTCATGAGTCTGGGCGCGCTCGACTTCGGGCTCATCGTCGACGGTGCCGTCATCATCGTGGAAAACGCCCTGCGACGGATCGCCGGGCATCAGCATGACAGGGGCCGGCCGCTCACCCCCGACGAACGGCTTTGCGCGGTGACCGCCGCCGCGCGCGAGATGATACGCCCCTCCGTCTATGGGCAGGCGATCATCATCCTCGTCTATGTCCCGCTCCTCACCCTGGACGGGGTGGAGGGGAAGACATTCACGCCGATGGCGATGACGGTCATCCTCGCGCTCGCCTTCGCCTTCATCCTCTCGCTGACCTTCGTCCCCGCGATGCTGGCCCTGCTGCTGTCGAAACCCGTGGAGGAGAAGGAGGGGCGGATCATGTCCTGGCTGAACGCCCGCTATCAGCCGGGGCTGGAGACGGCGATGCGCCGGCCGGGCCGGACGATCGGCATCGGGATTGCGGCATTCCTTGCCGCCATCGCCGGCTTCTCGATGCTGGGACAGGAATTCCTGCCCCAGCTCGACGAGGGCGACATCCTCGTCCAGGCGGTCCGCGTGCCGGGCACTTCGGTCGACCAGAGCCAGGCGATGCAGTTCGAGGTCGAACGCGCGATCGCGCGGGAACCGGAGGTCCGCTTCGTCTTTTCCAAGACCGGCACAGCCGAGCTTGCCTCCGACCCCATGCCGCCCAATGCGACCGACACATTCGTCATCCTGAAGCCCCGCGCGCAATGGCCCGACCCGCGCCTTCCCAAGGCGGAGCTGATCGAACGGCTGGAGCAGCGGCTGTCGATGCTGCCCGGCAACGCCTATGAGATCACCCAGCCGATCCAGATGCGCTTCAACGAACTGATCGCGGGCGTCCGGGGCGACATCGCCGTCAAGGTCTTCGGCGACGATGCCGACCAGATGAGCGGCACGGCCGACCGCATCGCCGCCGTGCTGCGCCGGACGAAGGGCGCCACCGACGTGCGGGTGGAACAGACCGAAGGGCTGCCCATCCTCGACGTGCAGCCCGATCGCGACGCCATGGCGCGGCTGGGCATCAGCGCGCGGGCGTTGCAGGACATATTGGCCGCCGCCGTGGGCGGGCGCGACGCCGGCGTGATCTTCGAGGGCGACCGACGCTTTGCCGTCACGATCCGGCTGGGGGAGGAGGCGCGCAGCAATGTCGAGACGCTGGGTCAGCTTCCGGTGCCGACGCCCTCGGGCGCTTTCGTGCCGCTGGCCAGCGTCGCCCGCATCGCCCTGGTCGACGGGCCAAATCAGATCAGCCGCGAAAACGGCAAGCGGCGGGTCGTCGTGCAGGCCAATGTGCGTGGCCGGGACGTGTCCAGCGTGGTCGCCGACGTGCGGGCGGGGATCGCAAGGGAGGTGCGGCTGCCGGCCGGCACCTATCTCCAATGGGGCGGCCAGTTCGAAAATCTGGCATCGGCGCGGGACCGGCTGCTGCTGGTCGTGCCGGCCTGCTTCGCGCTCATTGTCCTGCTGCTCTACGGCGCGCTCGGCAGCGTGCGGGACGCCGCGATCGTCTTCACCGGCATCCCCCTCGCCCTGGTCGGCGGCGTGCTGGCGCTGGCGCTGCGCGGCATGCCCTTTTCCATCTCGGCGGCCGCGGGCTTCATCGCCCTGTCGGGCATCGCCGTGCTCAACGGACTGGTGATGGTGACGTCGATCCAGGATCTGGTGGCGCGCGGCGTGGATCGCGCCAAGGCGGCTCAGGCGGGCGCGCTGGCGCGATTGAGGCCGGTGGTGATGACGGCATTGGTCGCATCGCTCGGCTTCATGCCGATGGCGCTTGCGACCGGCGCCGGGGCGGAGGTGCAGAAGCCGCTGGCCACGGTGGTCATAGGCGGCCTTGTTTCCGCGACCTTGCTGACCCTGTTCCTGCTGCCGACCCTCTATGCCCGCTTCGGCAGGCGCGGGTCGACCAGCGACGCTGGCGGGGCAGCGGGGACGGCCGTCCCCTGAGAGGATGGCGGGTCGCGGCGACAGATTTCATATCGCAGGCGGAATCCTTGGCACTTGCGCGCTCCCGCACCGTTCCCTGCCGCAAGGAGGATGCCGTGCCGGACGAGATTGTTTCCATCGGGCTGCTGACAGCCAGGGATCTTGAGATCCTCGGCCAGGGATTCCGGCGGCACTTTCCCGTGCGGGATGACGAGCTGTTCAAGGATCTGCTCGCCAGGCTGGACGAACTGCCTGCCCGGCCAGAGCCGCCCACCGATGACCGGCGATGACGGTGATCCGGCCTTGCACGATCGCCATGCGGCAGTGCATGGAGCGTCAGCCATGCGCCAGACCCCGACGCCCAACATCCTTGTCGATGCCGACGCCTGCCCGGTGAAGGAGGAAATCTACAAGGTCGCCTGGCGCCACGCCGTGCCGGTCGTGGTCGTCAGCAACAGTCTGATCCGGGTGCCCGCGCATCCCCTCGTCTCCCGCGTCATCGTCAGCGACGGGTTCGACGCGGCGGACGACTGGATCGTCGAGCAGGGCGACGCCGGATCGATCATCATCACCGCCGACATCCTGCTGGCCGACCGATGCCTGAAGGCGGGATGCGGCGCCGTGATCGCGCCGACCGGCAAGCCCTTCACCCATGGGTCGATCGGCAATGCCGTGGCCGTGCGGGCGATAAAGGCCGATCTGCGCGCCGGCATGCTGACCGACGGCATCGGAGGCCCCGCGCCGTTCGCCAGGGCCGATCGGTCGCGCTTCCTGTCGGCCCTGGACGAAGCGATCGTGCGCCTGAAACGGCGATCCTGATAACGCGGGCGGCAGGTGCCGGTACGGTTCCCGCCCCGATCGCCTGGAAATCGCCAAGGATCTGCTGTTGCCGCGATTTCCTGACCGACGATCGATTCCGATCGCCTGGAAATCGCTCTATGCCTCCGCCGCGATGGCGCGTTCGATCATCATGCGCGAACGAACGCCGCCGGCATCGATATTGAGCTTGAGCAGCTTGCGGTCCGGACGGCGCAGCAGATTCTCCTGCTGCTGCTCCAGCATGGCCAGATCCTCGCTGAAGATCTTGCGCTGACCCTCGCGGATGGAGGCCGTGACGGCGGGATCGTCCACCGCGAACTGGCGGGCAAAACCCCAGAAATACCAATGGCTATGTTCGGTCTCCGGCGTGATGAAATCGACCACCACGGCGGCGGCCTTGGCCGAAGGATCGGCGTCAGGTCCGCCGCGCCCCTCCAGGGCGACACCGACCTTGATCATGACATGGCTGGGCAGGCTGAAGCGACAGATCTGCCAGCGGTCGACCAGCCCGTCGTCGGGCAGCCCCGCACTGCGCAGCGCCATGCGCCAGAAGGGCGGCGCCTGCACGGCGGACATGACGCGGGTGGTGACGACCTCATCCCCCTCGACGCGGGTGGTGACCGGCGCCTCGTCAATCTCGGGCTGGCCGATGCTGCCCGCATGGACATAATTTTCATGGGTCAGGTCCATGAGGTTGTCGATCATCAGCCGATAATCGCAGGCGACATGATAGAGGCCACCGCCAAAGGCCCAGCCCGCATCCTCCGCCCAGGGCAGCGGGTGCAGCTTCGCCTCGTCCGCCCGCTCCGCCTCACCGGGCCAGACCCAGATGAAGCCGTGGCGCTCGATCGCCGGGTAGGAGCGGATGGGCGGGAAATTCTTCACGCGCTGTCCCGGCATCGACGCCGCATGACCCGTGCAGGCCATGGCCAGGCCGTGATAGCCGCAGACGAGATCCCCGTCCCGCACGAAGCCCAGCGACAGCGGAGCACCGCGATGCGGGCAGAAATCCTCCAGCGCCGCCACCTTGCCGTCCTTGCCGCGATAAAGGACCATGGGTTCGCCGCAGATCGTCCGGCCAAGCGGCTTTTCCGCCAGTTCGTCGGGGGTGCAGGCAATGTACCAGGCGTCGCTCGGCCAGGGCTTCGGGGTGGGGGCGGATCGCGGCATGTCTCTCTCCAGGGATCGTCCGCCCTTTCGCGCGGCGGCGGCTTGCACTGTAGGGCGACGGCCGATTATAAGCATCCCGCATAATTCTTATAGAAACTATATCATTCCCTGATGGAAAAGCTCGATCTCAACCTGCTCCGCGTGCTGGAGGCGCTGTTCACCCAGCGCAGCGTGTCGGGCGCGGCGCGGGCGCTGGGCGTCACGCAACCGGGCGTCAGCCTGGCACTGCGAAGGCTGCGCGCGCATTTCGGGGACGAACTTTTCGTGCGGCAGGGCGCTGCGATGGAGCCGACATTGGTGGCCCAGCGGTTGATCGACCCCGTCATGACGGTGATGGCGTCGGTCCGGTCGGACATCGTGACCGCCGCCCCGTTCGACCCCGCCCGGTCGGAACGCTGCTTCACCATCGGCCTTTCCGATCTGGGCGAACTGACCTTCCTGCCCGACCTCATGACCGCCCTGCGGGAACGGGCGCCGGGGGTCACGGTGCGTTCGGTCACCCTGGCGCCGCCCGATCTGCGCCGCGCCCTGGCGGACGGGTCGGTCGATCTGGCGCTCGGCTTTTTCCTGGGGCTGGAGGGGGACAATCTCTTCACCCAGACGCTGTTCGAACAGGGCTTCGTGTGCCTGGTGCGCGCCGGGTGGCGGGACGGCGCGACCACCATGTCACTGGAGGATTATCTGTCGGCCGACCACGCGATGATCGAACAGGAAGGCCGCAGCCAGGAAGTGCTGGAGCGGCGAATCCGCGCATTGGGGCTGCGCCGGCGGACGCTGTTGCGCTCGCCGCATTTCCTGACCGTGCCGCTGCTGATCGCCCGTTCCGACATGATCGCGACGGTGCCCTATGGCGTGGCCCGCATCTTCTCCCGCCTTGCCGGCCTGCAGTTCCTTCCCCTTCCCTTCGACGCGCCCCGCATTCCGATCCAGCAGCTATGGCATCGGCGCAGCCATCATGACCCCGGCACCATCTGGCTGCGGCGCCTGATCGCGGATCTGTTCGGCGGCCGCGATCCCATGCTGGACGACGACCCGGTTCACTCACGGCCAACATCCACCGTCCGCTGAATGCCGATCGCGTCGAGAAATCGGCGATCATGGCTGACGACCAGCAGCGCGCCGTCGAAGCTTTCAAGCGCCCGCTCCAGCACCTCGATCGAGGCGATATCGAGATGATTGGTCGGCTCGTCCAGGATCAGCAACCAGGGCGGCTGGGGTCCCGAAAGAGCGACGGCCAAACCGGCGCGCAGGCGCTCGCCGCCCGACAGGCTGCCCACGATCCGCTGCGCCTCGCGGTTACGGAAGGCAAAACGGGCACAGGCCGCATGGATCGCCTCCTCGTCCAGCGTCGGGTGCCGGCGACGCATGTTGCCGATGATCGTGTCCCCTTCATCCAGCAGGTCGCCATGCTGATCCAGCATGGCGATCCGGTCGGATCGTCGCCGGACCATGCCGGTAACCGGAGCGAGCGCTCCGGTCACCAGGCGCAGCAGGGTCGATTTGCCGGTTCCGTTCGCACCCGCCAGGGCCACCCGCTCCGGCCCATGAATGGCCATTGTCCAGGGGCCGAGGCGACGTCCGCCCAGATCGACGCTGGCGCCCTCCATAGCCAGCAACTCAGCTTGCGAGGGGATGCCGGTGGCGGGCAGGTCGATGGCGAGCGGCGTCAATATTTCCACCCGGGCGCGAGCGGCATCGCTGGCATGAACCGCCTCGTCTATCTGCCGTTCGGCCAGGCGCCGCGCATGGCCGCCGCTATTCTCCGCCCGCTCCGCCCGCGCGCCCAGCAGGATCTTCGGTTCCGATCCCCTCTCGGCAAAGGCGCGGCCGGCCCTGTCGCGCCGGTCCTTCGCCTCCCGCGCGGCCTGCGCGGCGAGACGGGTCGCGCGCAGCGCGGCGTCGGCGCGATCACGCTCGACCTCCGCCCGCGCCTGATCGGCGTCGCGCGCGGCGGCAAAGGCGGACCAGCCGCCACCGACGATGCGGATGCCGATGGGGCTGAGTTCGACGATTCGGTCCATGCGTTCCAGCAGCGCCCGGTCATGGCTCGCGACCAGCACGCCGCCCGGCCAGGTCGCGACCAGCCGCTCGATCGCGGCGCGGCCTTCCCGGTCGAGATTGTTGGTCGGCTCGTCGAGCAGCAGGAGATCGGGGCGCTCGATCGCGAGGCGCGCTATCCCGATGCGCGTCCGCTCGCCCCCCGACAGGCTGCCCATCGGCCGTTCGATGTCCACTCCGGCCAGCCCGATATCGGCAAGGGCAGCGTCGACCGCAGCGGGCAGCATCCAGTCGACCGCGTCGAAATCCGCTTCGGTCCCCTCGCCCTGCTCGATACGCGCATGGATCGCCAGCGCCTCGGCAACGCCCAGCGCCTCGCCGATCAATTGGTCGCTGCGCCAGTTCTGGGCCAGCATGGCGGCCGTGCCGCCGCGATGAACGCTGCCGGACGAAGGCGCCTGCGCGCCCGCCGCAATGCGCAGCAATGTCGACTTGCCCGACCCGTTGCGCCCGACAAGCCCGATGCGCTCGGCGCCGACCGACAGGGTCAGGTCATGGAAAAGCGTCCGCCCTTCAGGCGTGGCGGCGGACAGGCTGGATAATGTGAGAAAAGCGGACATGGACACCATGACGAACAGGGACAACAGGGCAAGGGGCGCTGGTCATCCGGTCATCCATGGTCGTAAGTCCTTCCTGTCGGGTCATCCGCTCGCTCGCCACTGCATCCCGGTCCATGGAGAGATCAGGCTCTGGCGGCCACGGGAATCCTGGCCTGAACGAAGCACCATGTCCACCGCAATCTTCGCGCGCTTCCTCCCGGATGGCGGAATCTGCCAGCGGCCGCGCCGCGAATGGACCGGCCACCCTCAGGCCAGCGCCAGCACACCCGTCAGGATATTGCGCACCAGCTCCGCCTGCCCCCGCGCCCCTGTCTTGGCATAGATCTTCTTCGAATAGTTGCGCGCCGTTTCCACCGTCAGCCCCAGGTCGGCGGCCGCCTCGCTGATCGACATGCCCTGCGCGATCGCCCAGGCCAGCCGCGCCTCGCTGGGCGACAGTCCGAACAGGTCGACCAGCTGGTCGCAACGGTCCGCCTGCGACCATCGGTCGCCGCTGATATAGGCGATGGCGACGGGTGCCGACGGCACGGACAGCGAGCGATCCTGGATCGGCCGGACCAGCATGTCCATCAACGGATCGCGGCTCAGGTTGATCGCCCTCGGCCGCGCCTCGCGATCGGCGGCAAAGGTCTTGACCAGCGCGGTCATTTCCCGGTCGATCGCCGGAGACGCCGGCATCAGCCGGTCGTAACGCCCCCTGCGCAGCAGTCGCGAACGCTGGAAAAGCTGCTCCAGATGCGGCGTCATGTCGACGATGCGGCACTGGGCGTCCAGCGTCAGCCAGCCGAAGTTCAGCCGCCCGAACGCCTCCGAATTCACCGAAGACCGGAATTTTTCCCGCTCCAGCGCGACGAAGCTGCGCAGCGCGATGCGCAGATGCGGCACCAGCGCGGTCATCAGCGCGCCCACGCCCGACCCCAGCTCCCTCCCCCCCGCGCAGCTCAGCCAGGCATCCATGCCGCTCGGCTCGGTCACGCGCACCGAACGCATGTTGGTGATGCCCAGCGGTTGCAGGAATTCCGCCCGATAGCCCTGCTGCACCGCGTCGCCGGGATCCAGCAGTTCGTCCAGCGTATAGACCCGCGCCTCCCGCATCCGGCGATAGGGCAGGGGATCGCGCCCATATTTCTGGTTGAACAGCCGGTCGAGGTGCAGCGGCGTCGGCGGCCCGGCATACAGCTCGACGATCCGCTCCTCATCCACCGGGCGGAAGGCGAGGCTGGCATAGGCCGCCCCGGATCGCGCCCGCAACCTGTCGAGGAACCCGTGCCAAAGGGGTTGCTCGAACATACCCTCATGGAGAGCCGCCAATAATCCGCCATCGTCCAGTCGCATGGCTAATATGTATATCCTCCCATATGGGAGGTCCAGTACCTCACCGCTTCTGCCATCAGGCTGTCACAACACAAGGCGGTGAATGATGATCGATTCGAAGAGGCTGACGCATCTGGAGCGTCTGGAGGCGGAAAGCATCCATATCCTGCGGGAAGTCGTGGCAGAGGCCGAGAAGCCGGTGATGCTCTATTCGGTGGGCAAGGATTCGGCCGTGATGCTGCATCTGGCGCGCAAGGCATTCTACCCCTCGCCGCCGCCCTTCCCGCTGCTGCACGTCGACACCACCTGGAAATTCAAGGCGATGTACGAACTGCGCGACCGCATGGCGCGGGAATCGGGCATGGAGCTGCTCGTCTATCACAATCCCGAAGCGCAGGAACGCGGCATCAACCCGTTCGACCATGGCCCGCTGCACACCGACATGTGGAAGACGGAGGGGCTGAAGCAGGCGCTCAACCTCTACGGCTTCGACGCGGCCTTCGGCGGCGCCCGCCGCGACGAGGAGAAGAGCCGGGCGAAGGAACGCATCTTCTCCTTCCGCACGTCGTCGCACGGCTGGGATCCGAAGAACCAGCGCCCGGAACTGTGGAACCTCTACAACGCCCGCAAGAACAAGGGCGAGAGCATCCGCGTCTTCCCGATCAGCAACTGGACCGAGCTGGACATCTGGCAATATATCCACCTGAACGACGTCCCCATCGTGCCGCTCTATTTCGCGGAGGAGCGCCCCACGGTGGAGCGCGACGGCATGCTGCTGATGGTGGATGACGAACGCTTCCCCCTGAAGCCCGGCGAGGAGCCGGTGATGCGGTCGATCCGCTTCCGCACCCTGGGCTGCTACCCGCTGACCGGCGCGGTCGAGAGCGAAGCGAAGACCCTGCCGGAGGTGATCCAGGAAACGCTGCTCACCACCACCTCCGAACGCCAGGGCCGCGCCATCGACAAGGATGCCGGCGGCGCGGGCATGGAAAAGAAGAAGCAGGAAGGGTATTTCTGATGTCGGACGCCGATGTGATCTACAAGACCGACGCCCTCATCGCGGAGGATATCGACCAGTATCTGGAGGTGCACCAGCACAAGACGATGCTGCGCTTCATCACCTGCGGGTCGGTGGACGACGGCAAGTCGACGCTGATCGGCCGCCTGCTCTATGACAGCAAGATGATCTTCGAGGATCAGCTCGCCGCGCTGGAGGCGGACAGCAAGCGCGTGGGCACACAGGGGCAGGAGATCGACTTCGCCCTGCTGGTCGACGGCCTCGCCGCCGAACGCGAACAGGGCATCACCATCGACGTCGCCTATCGCTTCTTCGCGACGGAAAAGCGCAAGTTCATCGTCGCCGACACGCCCGGCCATGAACAATATACGCGCAACATGGTGACGGGCGCATCCACCGCCGACCTCGCCGTCATCCTGATCGACGCGCGCAAGGGCGTGCTGACGCAGACCCGCCGCCACAGCTATCTTGCCCATCTGATCGGCATCCGGAACATCGTGCTGGCGGTGAACAAGATGGATCTGGTCGACTATGACCAGGCGGTGTTCGACGGCATCGTCAAGGACTATACCGAATTTGCCCAGTCGATCGGCATCAAGGCCTTTACCGCCATGCCCATTTCCGGCTTCAGGGGCGACAATATCACCGGCCCTTCGGCCAACACGCCCTGGTACAAGGGACCAGCGCTGATCGAGCATCTGGAAACGGTGGAGGTCGACCAGGTCTCCGATCAGGAAAAGCCCTTCCGCATGGCGGTCCAGTGGGTCAACCGCCCCAATCTCGACTTCCGCGGCTTTTCCGGCCAGATCGCCACCGGCACGGTCAGGCCGGGCCATGCGATCCGCGTCCTGCCTTCGGGCAAGACCAGCACGATCAGCCGCATCGTCACGCTTGACGGCGACCTGGATGTCGCGGTCGCCGGGCAGTCGGTCACGCTGTGCTTTGCCGATGAAGTCGACTGCTCGCGCGGCGACGTGATCGCGGCGTCGGACAATCCGCCGCAGGCCGCCGACCAGTTCGAGGCGACGATCGTCTGGATGGCGGACGAGGAAATGCTGCCGGGCCGCCCCTATTGGCTGAAGCTCGGCACGCAGACCGTCACCGCCACGATCCAGCAACCCAAATATCAGGTCAACGTCAACACGATGGAGCATCTGGCGGCGAAGACGCTGGACCTCAACGCCATCGGCATCGCCAATCTGTCGACCGACAGGCAGATCGTGTTCGAACCCTATGAAACCAACCGCACGCTGGGCGGCTTCATCCTGATCGACAAGATCACCAATGCCACCGTGGCGGCGGGGATGCTGCACTTCTCGCTGCGGCGGGCGCAGAACGTCCACTGGCAGGCGACCGACGTCACCCGTGAATTCCACGCCAACCTCAAGAACCAGAAGCCGGCCGTGCTGTGGTTCACCGGGCTGTCGGGCGCGGGCAAGTCGACCATCGCCAACCTCGTCGAAAAGAAGCTGGCGCGCATGAACCGCCACACCTTCCTGCTGGACGGCGACAATGTGCGCCACGGCCTCAACAAGGATCTGGGCTTCACCGACGCCGACCGGGTGGAAAATATCCGCCGCGTGGGCGAGGTGGCGAAGCTCATGACCGATGCGGGCCTGATCGTCATCACCGCCTTCATCTCCCCCTTCCGGGCGGAACGGGACATGGTGCGCCAGATGATGAAGCCCGGCGAGTTCATCGAGGTGCATATCGACACACCGCTGGCCGACGCGGAGGCGCGCGACGTCAAGGGCCTCTACAGGAAGGCGCGTTCGGGCGAACTCAAAAACTTCACGGGCATCGACAGCCCCTATGAAGCGCCGGAGGATCCGGAAATCCGGATCGACACCACGGCCATGACCGCAGAGGAAGCGGCCGAAGCCATCATCGCGAGGCTGATCCCATGAGCATGACCGACGCTGATCTTGCCGCGCATCTGGCCGACATTGCGGGGCGCCTGCTGCTCACGGTGCGCGACAGCGGCCTGCTCGGCGCCAAGGCGCTGGGCAAGGCGGGCGACCAGACCGCCAACCAGTTCCTGGTCCACGCCCTGCGCGAACAGCGTCCCGATGACGGCCTGCTGTCGGAGGAGATGAAGTGCGACGGCTCCCGCCTCGAAAAGTCGCGCGTCTGGATCGTCGATCCGGTCGACGGCACGCGCGAATATGGGGAGGAACGCGCCGACTGGGCGGTGCATGTCGGCCTGTCGGTGGACGGCGTGGCGACGGTGGGCGCGGTCGCGCTGCCCGGACTGGACGGCGGCGTCGTGCTGCGCACCGACCAGCCCCGCCCCGTTCCGCCCGCGCCGGAAAAGCTGCGCATGGTGGTCAGCCGCACCCGCCCGGCCGCCGAAGCGGTCGCCGTCGCGGAAAGGCTGGGCGCGGAGCTCGTCCCCATGGGCAGCGCGGGCGCAAAGGCGATGGCGGTGATCCTGGGGCAGGCCGACATCTATCTGCATTCGGGCGGCCAATATGAATGGGACAGTTGCGCCCCGGTCGCCGTGGCGCTCGCCCACGGCCTGCATTGCAGCCGCATCGACGGATCGCCGCTGGTCTATAATCAGGAGGACGTCTATCTGCCCGACCTGCTGATCTGCCGGAAGGAGCATGCGCAGGGGGTGCTGGATCTCATCGCCGCTCTAACTCCCACCGGCGACTGAAGCCCCGGACGCGGAAAGAGCAAAATCGTCCCTTCCCCCTTCAAGGGGAGGGAAGGAGGGAGCGCGGCCGCGTCGCCCAATAGAGATGGCAGGGCGGCAGATTGCGCCATTCGAAACCCGTCTCGACCGTCTCGAAACGCCGCTCCAGCAGGGGGAGCACGGCCTTGCGCATCTGATAGGCCAGGAACCGCCCGTCAGGCGCCAGGACCCCCGCGCTCGCCTTCATCAGCCGTTCCGCCCGATCCGGCGCCAGCGTGGAGAAGGGCAGGCCCGACAGGATGCAGTCCGCCCGGCCCAGTCCGTGACCGGTCATGATGCCGCGTACGGCATCGGCCGAACCGGCGACCGCGACCAGCCGCCCGTCCGGCGTCACCCTGCGCAGATGATCGATGAAGCCCGCGCTGGTATCGATCGCCAGCAACCGCGCATGGGCGGGCAGGCGATCCAGCAGGGCACGGGTGAAGATGCCCGTACCCGGTCCATATTCGACGACGCATTCCATCCGGCTCCAGTCGATCGGGGCCAGCATCCTTTCGACAAGGCCATGCGAAGCGGGAAAGGCAGAGCCGACCGCCAGCGGATTTTTGAAGAACTCGCGAAAGGCGAGAGCCAGATGGTCCGTGCCGCGGCCCTGCGCTTCACCCCATGCGCCCCGCGCCATCCGATGTTCGAACGATATCGCCACGACTGCTCCACTCTCCCATGCCGTGATGCCGCAATCAGCGCGTTGCAGCCTGCCTGGAAAACCCGCGGGAACGGGACCGGGTTCCTGGAAAATCGCCTTAACTGGATCAGGATCCGCCGCGCCCGGCACGCACCGGAAGCGCGAAAGGCCGCCATTTGCAGGCCGTCAGCGCTGATATCGATCCGTCCTACAGCCGGTCCCGCACTGTCCGCATGACCTCGTCCAGGAAATCGGCGGCCGCGCGCACGCGAGGCAGCCTCTGCAGATCGGCATGCATGACCAGCCAATAGCTGCGCCAGACCTCCATCGACCCCGGCATCGACCCCGGCATCGACTCCGGCGTCGACTCGGGGAAAAGCTGGACCAGCCGCTCATCCTCCGCCGCCGCGAAGCGGTGCAGCACGCCCAGCCCCATGCCCGCCGCCACCGCCGCATGCTGCGCCGCACTGGAACTGGCGCGAAAGACGATGGACGCGCCGGGCAGCAACTGGTCGAGGGCGATCATCTCGGCAAAGCCGGCCAGCTCCTCGATATAGGAAACGAAGACATGGCGGCTAAGGTCGGCGCGGGTCGCCGGGGCCCCTTCCCGCTCCAGATAGGCCTTGGAGGCGTAAAGGCCGAGGCGATAATCGGCCAGCTTGCGCGTCACGAAGCGGCCCCGGGGCGGCGGCTTCAGCATCACGGCGATTTCCGCCTCGCGCCGCGACAGGCTCGCTACCTTGCTTTCGGATGCCAGCTCCAGCGTCAGGCGCGGGTGGCGCGCGCGCAGGGCCGCCACATTGGGGGCGATCAGATGGCTGGCAATGGCTTCCGGCGTGGCGAGCCGCACCGTCCCCTCCACTTCCCGGTCGCGCCCGGCGACGCTGCTCATCGCGGCGAGCAGCTCGCTCTCGATCCGCTCGGCATGGGAAACCAGTGCGAAGGCGGCGGGCGTAGGCGTCACCCCGCGCGGGCTGCGATCGAACAGCCGGGCGCCCAGCGTCGCCTCCATATTGGTCAGGCGCCGGGCAACCGTGCTATGGTCAACGCCGACCCTGCGGGCAGCGGCCAGCATGTTGCCCTCCCGCATCACGGCCAGGAACAGGCGCAGCTCATCGGAATTCAGCATGGGCAAATCCGCACAACAAATGTGTCGACATACCCGTATATCCGCAAAGCCGGCGGGTCTATAGCAAGGCCATCCACCCGCAGGAGAGGAACCGGAAAAATGCGTTCGATTACTCATTTCATTCATGGACAATCCGCCCCGCTCCCCGGCGCCCGCTTGTCCGACGTGCTCGATCCAGCCACCGGTACCGTCCAGGCGCAGGTCGAACTCGCCACCGCCGCCCATCTCCAGAAGGCGGTGGATTCCGCCCTCGCCGCCCAGCCCGAATGGGCCGCCGTCAATCCCCAGCGCCGCGCCCGCGTGATGTTCCGCTTCAAGGAACTGATCGAACAGAATATGGACGAACTGGCCGTCCTCCTCTCCTCCGAACATGGCAAGGTGGTGGCCGACGCCAGGGGCGACATCCAGCGCGGCCTGGAAGTCGTCGAGTTCGCCTGCGGCATCCCCCATCTGCTCAAGGGCGAATATACCCAGGGCGCCGGCCCCGGCATCGACGTCTATTCCATGCGCCAGCCGCTGGGCATCGCGGCGGGCATCACGCCCTTCAACTTCCCCGCCATGATCCCCCTCTGGATGAGCGCCATGGCCATCGCCTGCGGCAACGCCTTCATCCTGAAGCCGTCGGAACGCGACCCTTCCGTCCCGGTGCGCCTTGCCGAACTCGCCATAGAGGCCGGCATGCCCGCCGGGATCCTGAACGTCGTCCATGGCGACAAGGAAATGGTCGACGCCATCCTCGACCATCCGGCGATCAAGGCGGTCAGCTTCGTCGGATCGTCCGACATCGCCAATTATGTCTATGCCCGCGGCGCGCAGAACGGCAAGCGGGTCCAGGCGATGGGCGGCGCCAAGAATCACGGCATCATCCTGCCCGACGCGGACATGGACCAGGCGGTCGCCGATATCGTCGGCGCGGCCTATGGTTCGGCGGGCGAACGCTGCATGGCGCTGCCCGTTGTGGTGCCGGTGGGCGAAGCCACGGCGGACGCCTTCCGCGCCAAGCTGGTGAACGCCATCGAAACACTGCGCCCCGGCATCCCGACCGATCCCGACGCGCAATATGGCCCCCTCGTCACCGGCGTGCACAAGGCCCGCGTCGAAAGCTATATCCAGATGGCGGCCGACGAAGGCGCGGAAATCGTGGTCGACGGGCGCGGCTTCTCGCTCCAGGGCTATGAGCAGGGCTTCTACCTCGCCCCGACGCTGATCGACCGGGTGACGCCGCAGATGAAGAGCTATCAGGACGAAATTTTCGGCCCTGTCCTTCAAATCCTGCGCGCCCACAGCTTCGAGGAGGCGCTCAGCTATCCCTCGCAGCACCAATATGGCAATGGCGTCGCCATCTTCACCCGCAACGGCGACTATGCCCGCAAGTTCGCCGCCGATGTGGAGGTCGGCATGGTCGGCATCAACGTGCCGATCCCGGTGCCGGTCGCCTATCACAGCTTCGGCGGCTGGAAACGTTCCGGGTTCGGTGACCTCGACCAATATGGCATGGACGGCGTGCGCTTCTACACCCGCACCAAGAAGATCACCCAGCGCTGGCCCGATGGAGGTGCGGTGATCGACCAGAGCTTCGTCATCCCGACGATGAGATAGGCCTCCGCCCGGCCGGGGAACGGAAGCGACCGCTCGCCCGTTCCCCGTCACCTTCGCCCCGTCGCCAGACGCTGCCGAATATTACGCGGAAAGCCTGGCGCATCCGGTGGGATCGGGCATCCCCTTCATGCGGCCGACCAGGGATCTGGACATCTTCTGCAAGCCCGGCGGTGTTCCGGTCTATAATTGTCCCTTCGGAACGGTTCGACCGTCCCTATGTCCTGATCGCGATCTGACGCGGCCGTGCAGGCCGGGCGGGACGCCTGAACCAGAACGTCCAGACCGTCAGCGAGCCGAGCAGCGTCAGCGCCAAACCCGACAGCGTCATGAGCAGCCGGAAGGGCAAGCCACCGACCTTCGCCGCATGGAGCGGGTAAAGCAGATTATAGCCCTTCACCGCTGTGGGCAGCGTCGAGGCGTCGCGCGCGGCAACCAGCATGCCGCTGTCGGCCGCGAACCAGAGAGTGGTGCGGCCATTGGGCAGCCATTCCTGCGGTCGCCGCATGCGAAGCGTGACGAGACCGCCCTTCTTGCGCGGCAGGCTGAGGCTGCGCACTTCCGCATCGGGGAAGCGCGCCTTGGCCGTCATGATCATGCCCGCCCAGTCCAGCCTTCCGGCAAGCCCGGCATTGCGGGGCGGGGGCGGAGCCAGCGCCTTGTCGATCTGCGCAGGCGCTCCCGGCCCGAACAGCAACGCCGCCATGGGACGGAACACCAGGACGGCACCCGTCACCAGCGACAGCAGCAACAAGGGCGCGACGATGATGCCCAGGTCGCGGTGATGCCGCACGATCGCGGGGCGGCTCATCCGTGCCGGCCATAGGCGCCATTCGAAGGTCCGCCGCGTCCGCCACCAGAGGATGAAGCCGGTCAACACGAAGAACAGCCCGCAAAGCGCGGCAATACCGATCACCCAATCGCCCGTTTCGCCGGAAAAGAGATGGTGGTGGAAATCGAACAGCCACAGTTCGGGCCGCTCCCACTGGCTGCTCCACCGCATCACCACTGCACCCTGCTGGTCCGCATAGGCGCCGCGACCATTGTCGAACAGCAGTTTGAGCAGCCCGAAATCGTCGGACGCATAGGTGATCGACTGCGGCCGCATCGCCGGATCGGCCATGAGGCGCTGCGTCACCTCGGCCAGTTGGCGCACGTCCTCCACCCGCGGATCGCCGGCATGGGGCGCCAGCGTCCAGGCATTTTTATGCACCAGCAACGCGCCGCTCAGGCCCAGCAGCGCGAGCAGCAGCCCGATCAGCCCGCCGGTCCAGCGGTGGAGGGTGTCGATCAGTTTCACTAGAAGCGATAATCCCAGGACAGGGTGAAATTGCGGCCGCGTCCCGCGAAATAATGGGCATTGTCATTGGGCCGGACGGTCTGGCTGTAATAATCGATGGTGAATGTGTCGAAGATATTCTGCGCCGCCAGCGTCAATGCCCCGAAACGCGTCTGATAGCGCAGCGACAGGTCGGTCACGTCATAGCCGTCGAACCTGTAGAGCGGCGGATAGGCGCCCGGCGTCCGTTCGAACTGACGCGACAGGAAGAATTGCGTCTGGATGCGCGCCGAAACGGGTCCATGCACATAGCTGGCCGCCACGTTCAGGCGGTCGGGCGAGATGTTCGCCCCGTCCAGATCGCGGTCAACCTTGTCGATCCCGTCGTCCGAACCGTCGGTGCGGCCGATCAGATGGGCATAGCCGGTCGAGAGGGTCAGTCCCGGCAGCGGCGTCCGGGCCGAGAGGTTCAGTTCCAGCCCCTGTATCTCGACCCGCTGGCGCTGGACCTCGAACACGCCGCCGCTCTGCACCAGCAGCGACCCGTTCTTGCTGGTCGACCAGAAATAGGCCGCGCTGGCATCGATCGGGCCGCGCTTCACTTCAAAGCCGATCTCCCGGTTGTTCGACACGATCGGGCTGATGTTCACATAATCGTCTATGTCGACGCCGGGCGCGGCGACGGCACGGGCGATCCGGCCGACATCGGGCACGGTATAACCCTCGGCATAGCTGGCATAGGCGCGGATGCCGGTCCAGGGTTCCAGGATCACGCCACCATTGACCAGCGTATCGCTGAAGGTCGGCCTGCCCCCTGCGACATCGACGCCGCCGCCATAGGTCCAGAGGGTGTGATAGTCATCGATGCTGATGCGCACATCCTCATGACGGACGCCGCCCGCCACGCGCAGTTTCTTGTCGAACAATGCCAGGTTGAACTGCGCGAAGGGCGCGAGGCTGCGATAATCGGTAGGCGGCACCCAACTCCGGCCCGTCGCGATCAGCCGCTGCTCGGTCAGGTCATAGAGCGCGTCGAAGCCGATGGTCGCGGTCAGCGCCTCAAATCCCGGCATGGCGCGTTCATAGCTGATCTTGCCGCCATATTTGCGGCTGCGATTCTGCGACTGGTCGAACAGGGTGCCGACCGGCGCAATGCGCGGATCCTGAAAACTGGCGATCGGCGCAACCTCCCCGCCATAGGTGTCGCGCGAGCGGTTGAAGAAAAGTTGGGCGATGAAGTTGCCGTCCCACAGGGCGCTGTCGGTCAGCGTAAGCGCAGCGCTTTCCGTGCGGTTGGTGGCCGGAACGCCGGGCGGCGTGCCGCGCACCGAACTTGTCGGGCGGTCGATGCGATAATTGCCGTCCACCGCGACGTAATCGCCCTCCCCCTTCAACTGGAAGCGGCTCATGGTCAGGTCCAATCGCGCACTGTCGCTCAGCGCGTAGCCGAAGCGGCCGAACAGCGACCAGCTCCGGCTGTCCTGCGTCTCTCCCTGCGTCAGGTCGGTGCCGACGCGATTGCCATGCCCGTCATAGAATGCGCCGCGCTTCTCATAGGCTGCGCCCACCATCGCGTCCCATCGCCCGGAGCGCCAGCCGACCAGCCCCGCCACCTTGCCGCCGATGCCGTCACCGTGAAAGCCGGTGTCGGCATTGCCCTGCACCAGCACCCGGCCTGTCAATCCGTCGTTCCGGGGCGGCGCAACGGTCACCTGATTGACGATCCCGCCCGTGCCGCCGATCCCTTGCAGCGCGTTGGAACCATAGATCACCTCCACCCGATCAATGAAGAACGGGTCGATGGTGAAGCCATCGCGCGCGCCGTCCCGCAACGGCGCCGTCTGCGGTATGCCGTTGATCGCGTAGAGCGGCGATCGGCCGCGCAGCGTCTCACCCGCGCCAGACAGCTTTTGCCGCGTCGGCGAAAAGGAAGGGGTCAGCGCCGACACCGCATCGACAATGGACCCACCGATCGCAACCTGCTGGTTGAGCATTTCCTGGTCGATCACGTCGACGGTCAACGGCAGGGCGTTGGCCGGCAGGATCGTGCGCGCGGCGGTCACGATGATCGGGCCGCCATCCTCTGCGGCGGGTCGGGACTGGGCGAGCGCGGAGGGACTCAACAGAGCAAGCGTACTGGTCACAAGCAGGACAGACGAACGAATAGGCATGCATCACCCCTTAAAGCCGCCGTCCCGCTAGCCAAAAGAAGGGGATGTTGCAAGTCATTAGCAGTATTAACGAGCAAATGCTTTGCCGCCTTTGCACCGACGCGCCTTCCGATCATCAGGCCGGACAGAAACCCTTCACCACAAAGGGCAGGCTCTCCCCGTCGGGATCGGTCAGGGTCAGACAGGTCCCGAGCTGGATGGCCTGCGCTTCCAGCCGGTAGATCTTCTCGTCATCCGCCTCTCCCGGCTTGCAGGACAGCGCCCAGCCCTGCCGGGTGTGCAGCAGCGTGCCGTGCCGGTCCGGCTCATTGGGCCAGAAGCGCCGCGCCGTCGCCAGTTCGGGATTGACGCGATATTCCCGTTCATCGATCAGCCCGCCCGTGCTGAGCGGCAGGCGCAGCACATAGCTTCGCGCCGCCGATCCGTTGGGAAAACCCGCCGTCCGGGCAAGTTCGAGGCGTATGGTGGTCCAACTCATGGGAATGGCATCGGATTCCGCAGCGAAAAGAGATATAAGGATTATTCCTGATGGCGACCGCGCCACGGCAGCCCTAGCCAGATGGAAGATACGCTTGCCGGGAGACAGACGATGAAATCGGTCCTGCTGCACATTCATGAAGATCTTGGCGCGGAAAGCCGCCTCCAGGCGGCCTGCGATCTCGCCCGCGCATCCAATGCGCATATTCACTGCGTGCAGGTGACGGCCATGCCCAATTTCGTCGCGGCCGACATGTATGGCGGCGCCTCCATGGCCCCGGCGATGATGGCGGAACTGTACGACATCGACGAAAAGGCGCGAATGCGCGTGGAGGATCGGCTCCGGCGCGAGGATGTAAGCTGGGACTGGCGCCATGTAGAGGGCGATGTCGTCCATGGCCTGCTGTCCGCCGCAACGCTGACCGACGGCATCATCGTCACCCTGCCATCGGGACCGCGCCGGGAATATGCCGACCCGCTGCACCTGGCGGCCGATCTGGCGCTCGCCGGAAGGGTTCCGGTGATCGCCGTGCCGCAGGAGGCGAAAAGCTTTCCCGTCACGGGTCGCGCGCTGATAGCATGGGACGGTTCGCAGGAGGCCTCCACCGCGCTGCGCCTCTCCGTCCCGCTGCTGAAACTGGCGGAGGAAGTGCATGTCGTTACGGTCGAGGAAGCCGGCAAATATCCCTTCCCGGCCACAGACGCGCCCGAATATCTGGCGCGCCACGGCATCAAATGCCAATTGCACACATGGCCGCAGGACGGCCGCACCATAGAGGCGTCGTTGAAGGCGGCCCTCGGCGTGCTGAAGCCTGAATGGATGGTGATGGGCGCCTTCGGTCACAGCCGGTTGCGCGAGATGGTGTTTGGCGGCGTCACCCGCGCCATGCTGCGCGAAGTCCATGTTCCGCTCTTGCTGGCGCATTGAATGCGCGGCATGGTGGGCGCATGGCGGTAGCGGACGATGAAACCGATGGCCTGACCCAGCGCGAGCACAGCCTCGAACAGGCGCTGCTCGGCTCCATATTGGCGACGGTGCCCGATGCGCTGATCGTCATCGACGTGCGCGGGCAGATCGTGTCGTTCAGCGCGGCGGCGCAACGCATGTTCCAATATGCCGAAAGCGACGTTCTGGGCGAGAATATCTCGATGCTCATGCCCTCCCCCGACCGGGAGAGGCATGACGGCTATATCGACCATTATCTGAAAACGGGGGAAAGGCGGATCATCGGCATCGGCCGGCTGACGAGCGCGCGGCGCCGGGACGGCTCGACCTTTCCCATCGAACTGTCCGTGGGAGAGGTCCAGGATGAGGGGCGACCGCTGTTCACCGGCTTCATCCGCGACCTCACCGAAAGCCAGCAGGCCGAGCGGCGGGTGGCGGACCTGCAGGCGGAACTGGCCCATGCCTCCCGCGTGACGGCGATGGGCACCCTGGCGTCGGCGCTGGCGCATGAACTCAACCAGCCGCTGACCGCGATCGCCAATTATCTGGAGGCGGGACGCGACATGCTCGACGCCGACGGGCCTGTGGACCGGGAATTGCTGCGTGAGGCTATGGCCGAAAGCGCCAGCCAGGCCCTGCGCGCCGGAGAAATCATCCGGTCGCTGCGCGAATTCATCCGGCGCGGCGAAACCATCCGCCAGCCCGAAGCGCTGCGCGGGCTGCTGGCGGAGGGGGCGGCACTGGCCTTCATCGGCGTCGACAGCCGGGGCCTGGACATGGATATCAGCGTCGACCCGCGCGTCGACAAGGTGCTGGTCAACCGGGTGCAATTGCAGCAGGTCATCATCAACCTCACGAAGAACGCGGTGGAGGCGATGGCCGGCAGCCCTGCGCGCATCCTGCGCCTCTCCGCCATCCCGGCCCCTTCCCCGACCGATGCCGGCCGGGTCGAAGTGATCGTCGCCGACAGCGGACCGGGACTGGCGCCGGAAATGTCGCGCACGCTCTTCACCCCCTTCACCACCACCAAGGCGTCCGGCATGGGCGTCGGCCTTTCGATCAGCCAGACCATTGTCGAGGGCCATGGTGGCCGGATCTGGGCCGAACCGTCGCAATGGGGCGGCACGGCCTTTCACTTCACCCTGGACGCAGCGGACTAGAGCATGAACGAAGCATTCCCGATCTATGTGGTGGACGATGACGAGGCGATCCGACGGTCACTGTCCTTCATGCTGAGGACGAGCGGCTTCGCCGTGAAGCTGTTCGAAGGGGGCTCGCACTTTCTGAAGGAGGCCGCCGCGCTGGAGCCGGGGTGCGTGCTGCTGGACGTGCGGATGCCGGATATTGACGGGCTGGCGGTGCAGCGCGAATTGCGGGCGCGGGGAATCATGCTGCCCGTGGTGATCATGACCGGTCATGGCGACGTCGACATGGCGGTGACGGCGATGAAGGCGGGCGCCAGCGACTTCATCGAAAAACCGTTCGAGAAGGCAGCGCTGCTGGCCTGCGTCGATGCGGCGCGCCGGACGGCCGTGGCGGACCGCGGCGCAAGCGCAAGGGCGGAAGATGCGCGGGCACGGCTCAACATCCTGACCGATCGCGAGCGCGAGGTGCTGGACGGGCTGGTCGAAGGGCTGCCGAACAAGACCATCGCTTATGATCTGGGCATCAGCCCGCGCACGGTGGAAATCCACCGCGCCAACCTGATGCAGAAGCTGGAGGTGAAGAGCCTGGCCGAAGCATTGAGGATCGCCTTCCATGCCGCCGCGGAGAAGGACGAGGCATAATCCGGTTGCGGATTGTCCGTCGCCTGCGCGACCGAGGGCACTCAACCCAGCAATATCGCCCAGCCCAACAGGATACAGCCCGCGCCCGCCAGGATCGACATCGCGCGACCCCATGGCAACAGCTTCTCCAGCGCGACCAGCAGCGTCAGCACGGCTATCCAGGCCAGATTCATGATTCCGCCGACAAACAGCAGCGCCATCAGCATCCAGCAGCATCCCACGCACCAGGCGCCATGACGCGCACCCAGGCGCAGCGCGCCGGTCCATCCCGGCCGATAGTGGCGGCTGAGGAATATCGCGGGATTGCGGCACTCGCGCAGGCAGGCGTCCTTCCATGGGCTGATCTGATAGACGCCAGCCGCGATCAGCAGAGCGGCGGCTAGCGAAGGGCTGGACGTCGCCATCGCCATGGAGGACAGCAGCGCCGCCGTGGCCAGACGCCATTGCGCCAGAGTGGCGACCAGGGAGAAGAAGCCCCAGATCAACAGATAGCCCAGGGTGAAACTTTCCGTGGCGGGCCGTGCCGCGGCGGGCACCGCGCGGGCATAGAGCAGGATCATGGGCGCGGCGGAAGGCAGCATCATCGCAACCATCATCACCCACCACATGGCGAAGGTCACGAGGAACTGCGCCGCCGTCCATGGCATATCGCCGGGCATCATCATTGCCAGCATGGGGTCTTCCGCCAGTCCAGCCGGAAGCCATGACGCGCCGGGGGCCATGCCCATGCCCGCACCCGAAAGCAGCCAGCCCCAGGCCAGCACGATCATCACCGCCAGGGCGGCAAGGGAAATCAGGTGATGCCGGGCGAGCACCGTACGGAATGCCGACACCGTCAGCCCCTGACCACGCCGTGACTGTCGAGGTGCAGATAGGCGAACTGTCCGTAGCTCGCCGCATGGTCCAGCCGCATTGGCGCAATGGCGCGGCTGGTCCCGGAGCCGACCTCCGCCACTTCATATTCGAAGCCGTCGGGCAATTGAATCCGCGCCCGGATTTCCGATCCGTCCACCGGGCTGCGGATCGGTTCGCCGTCCATCTCCAGATGGCCCGGAATCCGCAGGCGGCCCTTGCGTCCTTCCACATCGACCTCGAAGTCGACGGGGACGAAATTGGGTTCATGCATGGTCGTGATGGTGGAGGCGAAGACGGCGAAGACCGTCGCCATCGGTGCGGTGTCGCCGCCGGTCATGATCGTCAGCAGGGCATCGCGCTGCGCCTGCGTCGCCCGTTCATCGACGAAGGCGGCGCATTCGCCCTGGCCTTCATGGATCGGCCCAGGCCAGCGGAAGACGGCAGCGATGTTCAGGCCGGCCAGGTCGATATTGCCATGCCGGCCCTCATCGATGGCGAAGCCGAAGGCGGCCTGGCAATGCCCCTTGTCCGGCAGGCCGCCGAACTGACAGTTGCAGCCATATTCGCAGTTGCAATTGGCGAACTCGCGCCCCCTGAGCATCCAGTAGACCATGGTCCGACTCCCTCACAGCCCGCAACGATCATAGCAGATTCACGCGGCCGCGTCGCGTTTTCGGCGGAAGGGATAGAGGAATTGCGCGCGATAGCCCTGGGGCACCTGTTCGGGCACGCCATAGCCCGTCGGCCATGCGCCGTCAGGCAGATGATGGGTGCCGAACAAACGGTCGAGAAAGGGGAAGTGGATCGCGAAATTCTTGTCGACCGCAACCTCCTCTATCGCGTGGTGCCAATGGTGGAAGCGCGGGGTCGCGACGATCGCGCCCAGGCGATTGAAATCACCGCGCAGATTGGCGTGGAGGAGCGAGGAGTAGATATAGACGAAACCGATATAGGCCTGCATCACCAATGGCGAAAAACCGAAGGTAAGCAGCGGCAAGGACGTCACGCCGCGCAGCGCAATGATCTCGAAGAAATGCATGCGCGCACCCGCCAGCCAGTCCATGGATTTCGCCGAATGATGGACGGCGTGGAAACCCCAGAGGAAGGGGACGCGGTGGAAGGCGCGATGAAACCAATATTGGACGAAATCGGTCAGCAGCACCACTTCCAGGAACTGCAACGGCCAGGGCTGGCTGGCGATCATGCCGCGTATGCCTGCCAGGCCGGCCGTGTTGGCGTTGATAAGGCCGGATGGCGCCAGCGCAAGGAAGGTGATGAGCTGCACCATCATCGAACTGATCAGATAATAGAACAGGTCCTCCCGCCATTCCTGGCGAAACAGGCGCTGCTGGGCCCTGTGCGGAAAGAGGCGCTCGATCGGGGCGAACATCAGCCCGGTCGCCACCATGTTGACGGCGAAGAAATCCAGCCCGAAGAACACGCCCCAATCATGGGTCTCCTGCGGCTGGACTTCCGCCCCTCCCAACAGGGTGGCGAACAGCGCGGCAAGGAGCGCGGTCGCGCCGATGGCTTTGCGTGTACGCAAAAGCAGGCTGAGCAACGCCAGCGCATAGCCGCCGATCAAAAGCGCGTGGACCAGAGGACGCAGCCCGCCCCACGCATGCAGCGCCGCCAGTTCGGGCGTCGAAAACCAGTCTGGCCAGCGTAGCGCCATGACCATGCAAAGCCCGGTGAGGCTGAGCAGCAGCGCGAAGAAGCCCGAGAACCAACCGCTGCCAAGGCGCCGCACCGCGAGCGGCGATTGCAGGTCGCGTTCCAGGCTGTCGAACCAGTTTGCCACGATATGTCCCCTCTTGTCGCCCACCCGCCCATAGGGAGCGCCCACCGATATGTTAGAGCCTTGCCCCCGCCGCCCTCAAGCTTTCCTTGACCCGCGCCGTGGCCATTTCGAGGGGGGCAGTCTCACCCAACAGGGCAAAGCTGCCGTTGAGGGCGAAGGTGCAATGGCCGTGCACCGTGGCCACCAGCGATCGCGCGAGCCGCGGCGCGCCATCCCTGGCGCTCGGCGGCAGGACGGCGGCGACTTCGCGCACGACGACTTCCGTCAGCCCCGCCCGCTGCCGCGCATAATCCTCCGGCATGGCGACGCCAGGCGGCAGGCGATGGTCGTAGATCGCCATCCAGATATTCGTGTTTTCCGAGGCGAACTGGAAATAGCCCTCCACCAGCGCCGCGATCCGGTCCTGCGGCTGGCCGGCAAGGCGCTTTTCCAGGAAGGCGGCCCATTGGTCGAACGTGCGCGTATTGATGGCGACGACCAACCGGTCATAGCTGCCAAAGACGTTGTAGAGCGTGCCCACCGAATAGCCGATGCGCTTGGCCACCTCTCGGGAGGAAAATCGGGCGAAACCGGCTTCCGCCATGTGCCGGTGGCCTTCTTCAAGGATGAGCGCCTCCAGTTCCTCGCGGCTATGATCGGATCGTCTGCCCATGCGAACAACGGATAAGAGAACAATTAGACGCTGTCTAATTATTTTATTGAACAGTGTTGAATTTTTGGGTAGCCCTCATGCCATTGGCGGGGTTTGCAGGGATTCGACTCATGCTCGTGACACTGGTTCTGCTGGTTTTCGGAATAGTGCTGTTCGACATGCGCGGACGGTTGAAGGCAACCGAGAAAAGGCTGGCACTATTGGAAGAGGTTATGGGAAATGCCTCTTCCCCCATGCGCCACGACCATCCCCGCGAGGATGAGGATGACGAGCCCGCGCAAGGGACGTCCGCACCCGCCCGCGTGGTGGAGCGGGATATCACGCCTCCTGCGCCAGCGGTCATATTGAGCCGTCGTTCCGGCGAAGACGGAACGCCCTCCACCCAAGCCGCCACCACGGATGCGATCGAGGAGACGGGTTCTCTCGCCCCGGAACATGATCGGATCGAAGCGCAAGCCATCGCCCCTGAACGCGCCCGGCCTGCCCGCGCCACCTTCAGTTTCGAGGAACTGTTCGGCCGCCAACTGCCGATATGGGCGGGCGGAGTGACGCTTGCCGTCGCGGGCGTGCTGCTCGTCAAATATTCCATCGATGCGGGATTGCTCTCACCGCTGGTGCGCGTGCTGTTGGGACTGTTGTTCGGCGGAGCGCTGATCGGCGGGGCCGAGGCAGCGTTGCGGCTGGAGGAACAGGTGCGCGACGCCCGGGTGCGGCAGGCGCTGGGGGGCGCAGGGCTGGCGACACTCTACGCAGCGATCCTGGCGGCGCACATGCTGTACGGTTTGGTGGGGCCAGGCGTCGCCTTTGCGGGGCTGGCGGGCGTCACCGGGCTGGCCATGGCGCTGTCGCTGCGCTTCGGCGCACCCAGCGCGCTTCTGGGATTGGTCGGCGGACTGGCGGCGCCCGCTTTGGTCAAGGCGGGACAACCCAATATACCGTTGCTGAGCTGCTATCTCGCCCTGGCGGTAGGCGGTCTTTGCATGCTGTCGCGCACCCAGCGCTGGATGTGGTTGGGCATAAGTGCGCTGGTGGGCGGAGCCGGCTGGGGCGTTGTCATGCTGGCCATGGGCGCGCTGGATTGGGCATCATCGCTGTCGATCGGCTTGCTGGTGCTGATGCTGGGCGTGGCTTTGCCCGTCCTCGCCTTTCCCGGAACGCGGGCGGCGCTGCTGCGCACGGGCGCGGCATTGGCTGCGGCGGCGCAGATGGCGGCGCTGGTTGCGACGGGCGGCTTCGGCCTGTTGCAATGGGGACTGTTCGGACTCTTGTCGATCGCCCTGGTCTGGCTGGGACGGGAGGCGGCATTGCGGCCGCTGGCGGCGGTCGGGGCGAGCGTCGGGCTGCTTCTGACAGCGGTGTGGCCGGCGCCGGAAACAGGGCATTTCGCATTGGTGATGCTGGGCTTGACGGCGATTTACGGCGGTACGGCCCTGCTTCGGGTCTGGCGCAGTGGGCTTGTCGAGGCAGGGCAGATCGCAGGGTTGGCGCTGGGCGGCTTTGCCGTGGCGCTGGGACAGCTCTGGCGGGCCGGGCTGGATGGGGAATTTGCCCTGCTTGCGCTGGCCGCGGCCGGATTGCCGGGCGTGGCCATGGCAATGGGCTGGCGTTGCGAAACGCGACACAGGGACGCGCGCTTCGTAACGCTGGCGAGCGCGGCAGCGTTGCTGCTGGCTGTGGCGGGCGGACTGGGACTGCCGCAATGGATGCTGTCGATCGTGATCGCGGCCCTTGCCGTTGGCCTGCTGGCGCTGGCGGAGCTGGCGAAGGATAGACGGGTCGAATGGAGCGGCTGGAGCTTCGCCTTTATCGCCCTGGTGGTTCTGGCCGGATCAGACGAGGTCGCCAGGCTGTGGGGCGATGGGGCGGATGTTCCGGGCTGGCAGGGCGTCCTCCGCTGGACGGCGGGCGCGGCGATGGCGACTCTCTTCGCCTGGCGCGCACGCTTTGCCGAGGGACGGATGGTGGCGCAGGGCGTGGCGGTGCTGCTCGCCTATGGGACGGTCGCGCAAGCCGTGCCGGCGCTCTGGCTGCCGGTGGCAGCTGCCCTTGGACTGGCTGTGTTGGCGCAAGGGGTGCGCAAGCTGTCGCTCCGGTCGACCATGCCCGCCCTGGGAGTCGCCTTGACGGTGGTGATGCTTTGGGCCGGCTGGCCTCTGGCCCTGTGGCTCGGCCGGGCTTTGCTGTCACTGGTGGGCGAACCCGTGCTGGTGAGCGATCTGCCTCCGATTGGCGAGGCGATGCGGCGGCTCGCCCTGCCTGCTGCGGCGACGGGATTTGCCCTATGGCGGAACGGTTCGATCATGGGTCCGATCGGGCAGCGGATCGGCTGTGCCGTCGTGGGAGCGCTGGGCGGCATTGCGGCGCATATCGCGTTCAAGCAGATCTTCGGCCTGGCGAGCCTTGGGGACGTGACGCGCCTCGCCCTCGCGGAGCGGACAGTTTGGGAGGGGATACTCATCATATCGGGGTTCGTCGCATGGCGAGGTGGGATCGCCCTGCCGCATTCCATGCCACCAAAGAACGACACGCGCCTTTCTGCGGCGCGGGCCAATGGGACGATTTCAGGGCGATTGGTAGGGACTATCCTCGTCGGCGCGGGATTGGGCCACTTGCTGGTTTATTCGCTGCTGCTGCACAATCCCCTCTGGTTTCCGCAGGTGGTGGGAAGCTGGCCCTTGTTCAATCTGCTGCCTGTCCTGCTGGCCCTTGCCTTCGTGGCGCTCGAGGTCGCCGACGACTGGTCGCCGCGCGTTGCGGATGGGGTCCGCATGGGTTTGATCTCGCTGGTCGGCCTGGCGATGCTGCGGCAGCTTTTCGTCGGGCCTCTGCTGACCGTGCCGGGAGTCAGCGCGACGGAGGATATTCTCCGGTCGGTGCTCGCCCTGGCGCTGGCGATCGGCTTCCTGCTCTGGGGCATCCGCAGGCAGGCGCGAGACTGGCGGATCGCTTCGCTGCTGCTGATGCTGCTTGCCGTGGCCAAGGTGTTCCTGTTCGATGCTTCGGGATTGACGGGGCTGCTGCGGATCGCATCGTTCCTGGCCCTTGGCTTCAGCCTGATCGGCATAGGGTGGCTCTATAATCGCCTGTTGCGCGAGCCGGTTAACAACTCCGCGACTATTGCTGCATAATGCGTGAAGGACGGGGGTAAGAAAATGTCCGCACCTGATCTGTCATTGCTGGGTAAGCGCCGTTTCGCGCCATTGTTCGTGGTTCAGTTCCTGGGCGCCTTCAACGATAATCTGTTGAAGTTCGCGCTGTTGTTCCTCGCCAATTTCGGCCTGTACCGGGCCGAGCCGGACAAGGCGGAGATGCTGGCGACCATCGCCACGGGCCTGTTCATCCTGCCCTATTTCCTCTTTTCCGCGCTGGCCGGCCAATTGGCCGACGCCTGGGACAAGGCGAAACTGGTGCGAGCGGTGAAGGCGGCGGAAATCATCATCATGACCCTCGCCGTCACGGGCTTCTGGCTGGAATCGGTGCCCCTGCTGCTGTCCTGCCTGTTCCTGATGGGACTGCATTCGACCATCTTCGGGCCCGTCAAATTCTCCATCCTGCCACAGCATCTGCATACCGATGAGATCATGGGCGGCACCGGCCTGATCGAGGCGGGAACATTCCTCGCGATATTGAGCGGACAGTTGCTGGCCGGCGTGATCCCGCCCTGGGAAGCGGGATTGGTGGCGGTGGGGCTGGCGACGCTGGGCTTCCTGGCCAGCCTTGCGATTCCCTCGGCGCCGACCGTGGTGCCTGGCCTGCGGATCGAGCGGAACATCTTCAAGAGCACCTGGCATATATTGAAGGCGGCGCGGCACGGGCGCGGCGTGTGGCTGTCGATCCTGGGCATCAGCTGGTTCTTCGCCGTGGGCGCGGTGTTGCTAGCCGAGTTCGCTCCGCTGGTGAGCGGCGTGCTGAAGGCGAAGCAGGAGGTCGCGACCTTTTTCCTGCTGATCTTCTCGATCAGCGTGGCGCTGGGGTCGATGCTGGTGAACCGGCTGCTCGGCGGGCAGGTGTCTGCGCGCTTCGTGCCGGTGTCCGCGCTGACGCTGGCCGGATTCATGATCGACCTGTGGCTGTCGACCAGTTCCTATGCGCCCGCGCATTCGGGCGCGGGCATCACGCAATTCGTGGCATCGCCGGGAAGCTGGCGGATCATGGCCGACCTCACCGGCATCGCCTTTTCAGGCGGCATGTTCATCGTGCCGCTCTATGCGATCCTTCAGACGCATAGCCCGCGCGAGGAACGATCGCGCACCATTGCGGCCAACAATATCGTCAATGCGGCGGTCACGGTGGCGGTCGTCACGGCGGTGACGGCGATGCTGGCGCGGGGCGAGAGCGTGCCCGGCGTGATCGGGGTGATGGGCTTTGCAACCCTGGCAGTGGCGCTGATCAGCTGCTGGCTGCTGCCGGAAACGGTGATCAAGGCCATGGTGCGCGGGATGCTGCGGCTATGCTACCGGGTGCAGGTGCTGGGAGCCGAGAATATGCCCGGCGCGGGCGAACCGGCCGTCGTCGTGGTCAACCATGTGTCCTTCCTCGACGGCCTGCTGCTGGCAGCCTTCCTGCCGGGCAAGCCGACCTTCGCGGTGCATACGCGGATTGCCAGGGCGTGGTGGGTAAAGCCGTTCCTCTCGCTGTTCGACGCCTTTCCAGTCGATCCGACCAATCCGCTGTCGGCCAAGGCGATGGTGAAGGCGGTGCGCGAAGGACGGACGCTGGTGATCTTTCCGGAAGGAAGGATCACCGTCACCGGCGCCTTGATGAAAGTATTCGACGGCCCCGGCATGGTCGCGGACAAGGCGGATGCGCCGATCATTCCAGTGCGGATCGACGGCGCGCAATTCACGCCCTTCTCGCGCCTCAGAGGCAAGGTCCGGCTGCGGCGCTTTCCCAGGATCACTCTTACCGTCCTGCCGCCGCGCCGCTTCGCCATAGAGGGCGAAATGACGGCGCGGGCACGGCGCGCGATCGCCGGTCGGCGGCTCTATGACGAGATGAGCCAGATGATGTTCGCGACGTCCGACACGGACAGGACCTTGTTCGAAGCGCTGCTGGAGGCGAGCCACGTGCATGGGCGCGGATCCCCCATCGTCGAGGATGTGAAGCGCGATCCGCTGACCTACGGGCGGCTCATGACCGGATCGCTGGTGTTGGGCCGTATCCTGGCACGATCGACGCGACAGGGCGAGGCGGTCGGCGTGCTGTTGCCCAATGTGGCGGGGGTAGCCGTGGCCTTCTTCGCCTTGCAGGCCGGCGGACGGGTGCCGGCGATGCTGAACTTCACCGCCGGGCTGGCCAATCTGAAAGCCGCCTGCATGGCGGCCGGCATTCGGACGGTGGTGACGGCACGAACATTTGTCGAGCAGGGCAAGCTGGGCGACATCGTCGCGGGGCTGGAGGCCGAAGGGATCACCTTCCTCTGGCTGGAGGATGTGGCGGCAGGCATCGGCCCCGGCGCAAAGCTGCGCGGCCTGATCGCCAGCCGTTTCGCCGGGCGGGCGCACAGGCGGCTCAAGGTTTCGCCGGACGATGCGGCGGTGATCCTCTTCACCAGCGGATCGGAGGGCCTGCCCAAGGGCGTCGTGCTGACGCATCGCAATCTTTTGTCCAACTGCCGGCAATTGGCGGCCAGGATCGACTTCAACTCCGCCGATGTGGTGTTGAATGCCCTGCCGGTGTTCCACAGTTTCGGCCTGACCGGGGGCACTTTGCTGCCGATCTTCCACGGGGTTAAGACGCTGCTTTATCCCAGCCCGCTGCATTACCGGATCGTCCCGGCGCTCGCCTATGACGCCAATGCGACCATCCTGTTCGGCACTGACACCTTCCTGTCGGGCTATGCGCGAATGGCGCATGGCTATGACTTCTATTCGCTGCGCTACATCTTTGCCGGCGCCGAACGGGTGCGGGACGAGACGCGCAAAATCTATGCCGAGAAATTCGGATTGCGCATCCTGGAGGGCTATGGCGCGACGGAGGCGGGGCCGGTGATCGCCGTCAACACGCCGATGCATTTCCGCGCCGGGTCTGTCGGCCGGCTGCTGCCGGGGATCGAAGCGCAGCTGGACGATGTGCCGGGGATCGAGGAAGGCGGCCGGCTTTCGATCCGGGGGCCGAACATCATGGCGGGCTATATGAAGGCGGATGCGCCGGGCGTGCTGCAACCGCCGGAGGAGGGCTGGCACGATACCGGCGACATCGTGACCATCGACGACCAGGGATTCGTGACGATCCGGGGACGGGCGAAGCGCTTTGCCAAGATCGGGGGCGAGATGATCTCCCTGCCTGCTGTGGAGGGCTATGCCTCGGCCATATGGCCGGACGCGGATCATGCGGTGGTGACGCGGCCCGATGCGCGCAAGGGGGAGCAACTGGTGCTGTTCACCACTGCGCAGGACGCGAAGGCGGCGGCATTGCAGGCGTGGGGCAAGGCGAATGGTGTGGCGGAGCTGGCGTTGCCGCGCGATATCAGGGTGCTGGACGCGCTGCCACTGCTCGGAACCGGGAAGACGGACTATGCATCCATGACGCAGATGGCGGCCGGGTAGGAAGAGATCCATCCCTGTCGACGACGCGTGGGGAGAAATCGGGTGGTGGAACGGCCTTCGCGATTGATGCGGCGCCTGCTGGTCGGGAAGGTGCGGGGCGTGTTTCACGACAGCGCGGCGGGTCAGGCCCCGGTAGTCGCGTCGGACCAGGCGCTCTATCCCCCGGGCGCTGTGATCCGGCGGGTGCATGGCGATGTCACCAGCATGATGATCGGCGGCGTCAGCGCATTGCTGCTCCAGATGCTGCATCCCGCGGCGCTCGCGGGCATATGGGACCACAGCCGGTTTCGCGATGACATGCTGGGCCGATTGAGGCGGACGGCGCGCTTCATTGCCGTGACCACCTATGCCGAACGGGCGGAAGCGGAGGCAGAGATCGCGCGGGTGTGCAGGATGCATGAGCATGTGCGCGGAACGCTCCCCGACGGGACGGCTTATGCCGCAGGCGATCCGTGGCTGCTTGCCTGGGTGCATGTTTGCGAGGCGACGAGCTTTCTCGACGCTTGGATGGCCTATGGCGAACCGTTCATGCCGCTGGCGGAACAGGATCGCTATTTCGCGGAGGCCGCGCTCGTGGCGCGGGCTTTGGGCGCCGATCCGGTGCCAGAGAGCCGGGCGGAGGCCAGAGCATTGATGACGCGCTTCCGCAGCGAACTTGCCGTGACGCCGCGCACGCGGGAGGTGGCCCGGATCGTGCTGCGGCAGCCGGCACCCTCCCTGGGGTTGATGCCGGCGCAGGCGATGATGATGCAGGCGGCCGTGACGCTGCTCCCCGGATGGGCGAGGCGGATGCATGGTTTTTCCATGCCTGCTCTTGCACGGCCGCTGGTTCGGGCCAGCGCTTTCGCTCTGGCGGGGACGATGCGATGGGCGTTCAAAGCGGAGAGGTAACGTTTCAGATTTTCGCGCCTGGTGATCAAGATATTTCATTTTGAAGGAATAATGGCGACAAACTGAAACCCGTTTTCTCTTCGAAGCTGCGATAAGATGCGCATGGCATATGTGATGGACCGCTCCGCAGACCTTCTGCACCGGACAATCCAGGGTTGTGGCCAGGGTTGTGGCCAGGGTTGTGGCCAGGATTATGCAGGGGCTGAAATAGCATGTTGATGCAGGAATCGGTGGCGGACCGCGAAATTTTCAGCCGTCTGGCGATCCAGCCTCCTGACGCGCTGCTGGGCCTGATCGGCCTGTATCGCGCGGACAGGCGGCCGGGGAAGATTGATCTGGGCGTCGGCGTGTTCCGGGATGATGCCGGTCGGACGCCGGTAATGCGTGCGGTGAAGGCGGGTGAGGCGAAGCTGCTGCGGGACCAGGAGAGTAAATCCTATCTGGGCGCCGAGGGTGACATCCGCTTTGTCGAATTGCTCGCGGAGGTGGCTTTCGGAGCCGGCGCGGATCGGCCGGTCGGGATCCAGACGCCCGGCGGCACCGGGGCTTTGCGGCTGGGCGCGGAACTGATCGCGCGCAGCAGACCCGACGCGACGGTATGGATCGGGACGCCGACCTGGCCCAATCATGCGCCGATCTTTCGGGAGGCGGGGATGATGACCCGCACGCACCGTTTCTACGACGTGGCGAGCGCCGCGATCGATTTCGACGGCATGATAGAGGATCTGCGCGAAGCCAAGGCGGGCGACGTGCTGTTGCTGCACGGCTGCTGCCATAACCCGACCGGAGCGGACCTCAACAGCGCGCAATGGCAGGAAATTGGCCTGCTTTGCGCGCGCCGGGCGCTGGTGCCGTTCATCGACCTCGCCTATCAGGGACTGGGCGATGCGCTGGAGGCCGATGCGGCGGGAATGCGCGGCCTGCTCGACATGTTGCCGGAGGCGCTGGTCGCCTATAGCTGCGACAAGAATTTCGGGCTGTATCGGGAGCGTGTAGGCGCGCTGTGGGTGCAATCCGGTGCGGCGGAACTGGTGCGCAGCAACATGCTGGCGCTGGCGCGGTCGCTCTGGTCGATGCCGCCGGATCATGGCGCGGCGGTGACGAGACTGGTGCTGGAGGATGACGCGCTGCGCGCCGATTGGGTGTCGGAACTCGATGCAATGCGGGCGCGCATCAACGAACTGCGCTCGGTGCTGGCGGCAAGTCATCCCCGGTTGGCGGCCATAGGCGATCAGCGTGGCATGTTTGCGCTATTGCCCCTGACGCCAGAGGCCGTTGATGCACTGCGCCGTGACCATGGCATCTACATGGCCGGCAATGGACGTATCAATATTGCCGGCCTCACGCTGGAAACCGTTCCTGCTTTCGTTGCGGCCCTTGCATCCTATCTGTAATCGACGGCCAGAGCGGATCGAGGAGTTCGTCAGTCGATAGCAGTTGAGGATATAGTTTAGCCCGTTTTGGACTTAATATATCCCCATCGGCTACCTCTTGCGTGATCCAAGCCCGCAAAACGCTGATTTGCAATCCGCCGACCGCATATCCCCGCGCCAATATTTTTCACCGTAACGGTTGCTTCTTTCATGCCCTGACAACAGCACCAGGGCTATGAATTTTCCAGTTGAAGCGTTTTGCGTTCACGCAAGGTGCTGCTGGGGGAAAGCAATGCGTCTGGGTTCCAAGGCCAAGCTGACGATCGCCGTCGGGCTGACTGCCGCTGCGGCTTTTCTGGCGCTGGGCGTTCGGGAATTGCGCAATAGCTCCGCCGCAGCGGCGCAGGGTCCGGCCGCGCCCATCAGGGCGGCTGCGCCTGTCCTGATGGTGCAGGCGGCCCGCCCGATCCGGACCGGTGAAACGATCACGGCGGCGATGATCCGCAACGCGGCGGGCGATCCGGCGCGCTATCCCTATGCGGCGACATCGACTGAGGTGGTGGGCAAGGTCGCGACGCGGGACATAGGCTTGCATGCGCTGATCGCCCGCGATGCGGTCGGGATGGAGAGCAAGCTTGCCATCCGCGTACCGATGGGGATGCGCGCCGTCAGCATCGACACCACGGCGGAGATTGCCGTGGCCGGTCTGATCCGGCCTGGCGATCGGGTCGATGTGCAGGTCGTCTATCCCGGTGCCGACGCGATCAGCGGGGCGCGCGGATCGGGACGCAGCCGGGCGCAGGCCTTGCTCCAGATGGTGCAGATACTGGCCGTTGGCGAGGTGGTGGTGGGAACGCAGCAGTCATCGGGGGCCGATGGTGCCGAGGGCGCTCTCTCCTCCCCTCCCCCACCCGCGCGGACCGTGACGCTCGCCCTGACGCCGGAACAGGTGTCCCTCCTTTCGCTGGCGAAGAATACGGGGGCGCTGACGCTGTCGCTGCGCAATCCGGCGGACAGCGCGCAGGTCGCGGTTGCCGTGGCGGCTTCGAGGGGTCCCGATCCAACAGCGGTGCAGGCGCCCCCGCCCATAGTGGCTGCACCCGCGCCCCGCGCGACAGCGCGTCCGGCGCCTCACGCCATCGAACTCGTCATGGGCAACCGGCGCGAGACCATCTATTCCGGGAGCGCCGCCAAGTGAGGATTTTGGGCTGTTGCGGGTTGGCGGCGATCGCGCTGGGCCTGCCCATGCAGGGCGCCGCGCAGACGGCGTTGCAAGTGAAGGAGCAGCGCACCCTCTCCTACCCCCGCGCCATCGGGCGGGTCGAGGTCGACCGGGAGGGTGTCTTATCGATCACCGCGCCCTCTTCGCGCTCGCTGCGGCTCACGGCGATCGGCGAAGGCGCGGCGACCGTCAGCGTCTATGGCGGCGATGGCGGGTTGATGGCGCGGGAGCCGGTCAGCGTCACGCCCGATGCGGCGGCGAGTGCGCCGATTGTCCGGGCGGGCGAGCAGGTGGTGGCGGTGGACGTACAGTTCGCGGCCGTCTCTGCGACGACGCTCAAGGCGCTCGGCTTCAACTTCTCCAAGCTTTCAGGCGATATCCAGGGGGCTATCGTTTCGCCCAGCAGTCTGGGGAGCGCTTCGTTCAATCCCGATGGGCTGGCGCTGGAGGCGAGCGCGCCGATCCAGAACGCCTTCAACCTGTTCCTTTCGGCGCCCAATCGAGGGATCGGGGCGGTGTTGAGTGCCCTGTCCTCCAATGGACTGTCGCAACTATTGGCGCAGCCGACCTTGCTCGTACGCTCCGGCGAGCAGGCGAGTTTCCTGGCGGGCGGTGAATTTCCGGTGCCGGTTCCGCAGGTTTCGGGATCGGGCAATAGTTTGTCCATCCAGTATAAGGAATTTGGCGTGCGGTTGTCGGTGACGCCCTTCGTGTTGTCGAAGGACCATATCGTGCTGAAGATCGCGCCGGAAGTCAGCGAACTCGACTATAATAATGGCGTGCAGTTGCAGGGCTATGTCGTGCCGGGACTGCGGCGGCGGTCGGCCGAGACGACGGTCGAACTGGGCAGCGGGCAGAGCTTCGTGATCGCGGGGCTCAGCTATTCCAGCCAGACGGTGACGACGGAAAAGACGCCCTTCCTGGGCGATATCCCCGTGCTCGGGGCCTTCTTCAAGCGGCAACAGAACCAGAAGGAGAAGCAGGAGCTGATCATCGTCGCCACGCCCCGGCTGGTGGGGCCGGTGAAGCCGGAGGAGTTGCCGCCCCTGCCCGGCGCGGCAACAGCAGGGATCGACCCCGGCATAGGCGACATGATCCTGGCGACGGACGGGCTGGACCAGACCAATATGCCCTTCGGCGTCGTGAGGCGCTGAGATGGCCAGGATCCTTCTGCTGTCGGTCGACCGCATGCTGGCACAGCGCATCGAGGACGCTGCGGGCGGGCGCGTACCAGTCGAACTGGTGCAATCGGTGGAACGAGAGGCGCTGGATGGGCCGGGGCTGATCATTATCGACCGTGCCGCCATCCCGCCCGATCGCGCCCTGTCGGTTGCGATCGGCGCCGTGGTGTCGAGCGCGGAGGGTCGGCCCGTGCTGCTCGCCACCGACGAGATGGAGGCCGAGCCCTTGCTGCGCGCCATTCGGGCCGGCGTGCATGATGTTGTTCCGCGCAACGGAGAAAAAGGGGAGATCGCCCCCATATTGGCGCGTCTTTTGAATGAGGCGGCGGTGGATCAGGGTAGCCGGGGGCGGTTGACGCTGCTGCTGGGTGCGGATCGCGATGCGTGCGCGATGGTGGCGACGGACATGGCCATTGCCATGGCGGGACAGGGATCGACGCTGCTGATCGACTGCACCCTGCCGACGAGCGCGGCGGCGACCTATCTGGACCTGGGCGTCGACTATGGGCTGGCTTCCGCGATCAGCGATATGGACCGGCTGGACGCCAGCCTGCTCGCCAGCACGGTGGCGCGGCATGGACCCAGCGGATTGATGCTGTTGACCTTCGACGGGGGGACTGGCGCCGAACCTGCGGGACTGACACCGGGCGACCTGGCGGCGCTCATCCGGCTGCTGCGGGGCTGTTGCAGCCATGTCGTGCTGAATGCGGGAAGCCTGCGCCATGGCGGGCTGCTGCGCGAGGTGGTGGCGGAGGCGAGCCAGGTGGAACTGCTGTGCGGCCAGTCGATCCGGGAGATCGAGGCGTGTCGCCGATTGCTGGACAGGATTGGGACGGAACGCGAGCGGATAGAGGCAATGCGGCTGCTGGTGTGGGATCATCTGCCCGGCGTGCTGCTCGACGCGCGGCGCATGGCGGACGCGCTGGGCGTCGGCGCGGCGATGGCGCTGCCCATCGACCGGGCGCGGATCCGCAATGCGCTGAACGCGGGCCGGCCATTGGCGATGGAGGCGGATGGCGGGACCTATATGGCGACGATCCGACGGGTTTGCGGGGTGACGTCGAAGGCCGGCGGGATCGACCGGCTGCGGGGGGCGATGCTGCGTATCGTCCAGCGTGCATCATGAGCCTGCTGACCGGCGAAGAGGCCTTCATTCCTGCGCGGGAGGTGCGGATCATGCCCGTCGCGCAGCCCGCGGCACAGCGGATGAGCGACATCTATCAGCTTGCCAAGGCGCAGACCTGCGCCCAGTTGATCGAGCAACTGGAAGCGCGCGGGGACACGGCTGAGACCTTGGGTCCGAGAGCGCTGCGCGAGGAGATCGAGCAGATCATCGCCAGCCGCAGCCGCCGGGGGCAAATGGCGCTCAACAGCGCGGAGCGGCTGCTGCTGATCGAGGATGTGGAGGACGAGGTGGCGGGCATGGGTCCGCTTGCGCCGCTGCTGCGCGATGCGGGCGTGGACGACATCATCGTCAACGGCCCGGGTCATATCTATGCCGAGCGGGGCGGGTTGCTGGAGAAGGTCGAGACGCGGTTTCGCGACGACGCCCACCTCATGAACGTCATCCAGCGGATCGTGGGGCCGATCGGCCGCCGGGTAGATGAGGCCAGTCCCTATGTCGACGCGCGCCTGGCTGACGGGTCGCGGGTGAATATCGTCATTCCGCCGGTGGCGCTGGACGGGCCGACGCTGTCGATCCGCAAGTTCCGGTTGCAGAGCATGACGATCGAGGACTGCGTCGCCAATCAGGTGATGAGTGCGGACATGGCGGAATATCTGAGCGCGGCGGTACGGTCCCGGCTGAATATCCTGATCTGTGGCGGGACCGGCGCGGGAAAGACGACTTTGCTGAACATGCTGTCGTCCTTCATCGGGGATCGCGAGCGACTGATCACCATCGAGGACGCCGCCGAACTGCAGTTGCGGCAGAGCCATGTGGTGCGGCTGGAGACGCGGCCGCCGACAGTCGACGGCAGCCGGGAAGTGAGCAGCCGCGAACTGGTGCGCAATGCGCTGCGGATGCGGCCAGACAGGATCATCCTGGGCGAGGTGCGCGGGGTCGAGGCGGTCGAGATGTTGCAGGCGATGTCGACCGGGCATGACGGGTCGATGGCAACGCTGCACGGCAATAGCCCCAGGGACGCCTTTGCCCGGCTGGAGATGCTGCTGGGCTTTGCCGGGGTACAGAGCGATGTGCGGGCGATCCGGCGCTTCATCGCCAACAGCGTGCATGTGGTGGTGCAGCTGCAGCGGCTTTCCAACGGCAGCCGACGGGTCATGTCGGTCAGCGAGGTGACGGGGCTGGAGGGCGACGCCTATTCGCTCAACGAACTTTTCGCCTTTCAGGAGCAGCCAGCCCTGTCGGGACTGGGCGAGTTCCGGACATTGTCGCTGCGGCCCCATTTCCTGCCAAGGCTGCGTGATTACAGGAGCGTCCGATCGTGCTGAGCGGGGCCGCCTACCTTCTGCTGTCGCTGCTGATCATAGCCGGGATCGGCTGGCAACTGCTGGCCGAACAAGCGCGGCAGCGGGCAGTGATCGACCGCCGGTTGGGACCGGCCTTGTCCGCCGCGCCGCCACGCGCCGCGGCGCTGACGGTGCCCGACCGGATAGCGCCGCTGCTAGCGCAGGCCCAGATCGAGTTCACGACGCGGGCGGTGGGGATGGCGGGCGGCCTGCTGCTTCTGATCGCGCTGTCCGCGCTGCTTGCGGCAGGGCCGGTGGCTGCGCTGGCGGTGATGGCGGGCGTGCCGACGGCGCTGCTCGGTTGGGTGCGCCGGCGGGCGCAGCGGCGCGTCGAAGCACTGATCGAGGCGCTGCCCTATTATATCGACGCCGTGCGACAGATGCAGGCGGTCGGCAATTCCCTGGCGCAGGCGCTGGAACGGGCGCTGGCCGATGCGCCCGCCGTGGTGCAAAGCTATATCGCGCCGGTCGCAAGACGGCTGGAACTGGGCGCATCGGTGGCCGACGCCATGCAGATGCTCGCGGAGCGGCTGCGCGTTCCTGAAATATCGATGCTCGCCGCCGCGATCCGCACGAACATGCGTTATGGCGGGTCGATTTCCGCGGTGCTGCTGAACCTGGCCAACATCCTGCGCGAGCGCATCCGCATCAAGCGCGAGCTGAAAGCCGCCATCTCCGAAGCGAAGATCAGCGGACGGGTGCTGATCGTCATGCCGCTGGTGGCAATGGCCGCGCTGGTGGCGATGAACCCGGATTATATCGACTTCTTCCTGCGCGATCCGCGCGGGCATCGGCTGGCCATCGTCGCCATGGTCCTGCAGGGGCTGGGCATGCTGGTGATGCGGCGGGTGATGAGGCTCACCTTCTGATGGGCGCGCTGTTCCTTTTCTGCGCGGCACTGGGCGTCCTGTGCGCCGTAATGGGCATGCGGATGCTGCTGGCCGACCAGCGGCTGGAAGCGCGGCTGGGCATGGCAGGGGATCGGCCCGACTTTCGCCTCCCCGCGGCCTTCGCCGCGCGCGGACGGGACCGATCGGAGATCGCTGACAAGCTGATGCTGGCAGGGTTTCAGGATGCAAGGGCTGCGGACCGTTTCGTCTGGGCGCGCATGGCGACGACCGTCGGCGCGGGGCTGGCAGCGATGCTGGCTTCGCGGATTGGCTGGGGCGGCTTGTTTGCCCAACCCCTGCTGATCGTCATTGCCACCGGCCTCGCCTATGTCGGGGCAAAGCAGGCGATCCACCTGCTCGCGGCGCGGCGGGCGCGGGCGATCATGGCGGAATTTCCCTTCCTGCTCGACCTGATGCTGATGATGCTGGAAAGCGGCATTTCGCTCGACCAGTGCTTCCGCTCCATCGCCCGCGACGAAGCCATTGCGGTGCCGCACCATGCACGGCTGGTGGCGATGCTGGTGGCCGATCTCGACCGGGGCATGCGCTATGATCAGGCGCTGGATCGCTGGGCAGCGCGGGTGGCGGTGAATGGGGCAAGGGAACTGGCCGCCCTCTTCCGTCAGGCTCTGTTCCAGGGGGTCGAACTGGCCCCTGCCCTGCGCGAATTCGTGCGGGAATTTACCCAGCGCCGCGTCGCCCGCGCGCGGGAGGCGATGGGCGGCATCACCGTGCGCATGGTGGTGCTGATGATCCTGTTCTTCATGCCCGCCCTGTTCGTGGTGCTGGGCGGGCCGCCGGTGGTGGCGATCTTCGATACTTTGCGGGGAGTGTCGCAATGAGGCGTTTCATGCTGGCCGCAATGCTGATGGCGGCGGTGCCCGTGCAGGCGCAGGAAACGCCCGACACGCGGGGACTTTATCTGCAACTCATCCGTCAGGCGCGGGCGGACGGTCGGCCGCGGGCGGCACTGGCCTATCTCGACGATTTCGAGCGCCGCTATCCCGGCGATACGGAGGCCCGGCTGCTGCGGGTCAACAGCCTGATCGACCTGGGACAGATCGATGTGGCGGAGGCGGTGTCCTTGCCGCCTGAAACCACCGGCGGCGACGTCAGCGCGGTGCGCGGACATCTGCTGGCGGCGCGGAGTCGATGGGGCGAAGCGGCGGCCTGCTATGAACAAGCGAGCCGGTCGAGCCCGGCCGATCCGCTGCTGCGCAACGCACTGGGCTATGCGCTGTTGCGGTTCGGGCGGGTCGACGCGGCGATAGAGGCGTTGCGTGGGGCGAGTGATCTGGCGCCGCAAATGGCGGTTGTCCGCAACAATCTGCTGCTGGCGCTGATGGTGGGCGGGCGACGCGATGAGGCGGAGGCTGCATTGCGTCGGCCCGGCGACGGCGCGCTGCGGCAAGAACTGGCAGCGGAAGCGGCACGGATCGGCAAGGGGGTTGAGAAATGATGGCGCTGTTACTGATGATGTCCGCGACAACGCCAACATCCGCGACAACGCCGGTGCCGGCTGGCGAAGCACGGCAGGTCGTCGAGGCGCAGCTGAAGGCACCGGCACGCGAGGATGCCCTGCTGTCGGCGGAGGAGGCCGCGCTCATCCGGCAGCGATATCTGGAGTCGATTGGGCGGCAACTCGATCGGGCGGCGGATGCGGCGCGATGATCCCGTGGAGTTGGTCGATCAGAGCCACCATCCGATCCGAGTTATCGCGATTTTCTGGTCTCTTTCCGACGCCTTTGTGGGAGCAGCTATCCTGTTGGGCGCAGGTTCGCTCGCTGCTTGGCGACCAATCCGCCGCCGTCGCGCCAATGGTCGCTGCGCTGGGGGCGGTGTTGATCGGCGCGGTCGGATTCGCGCTGGATGCAGGGCTTTATTATGTGAGCGAGCGCGATCTGCGCGCCGCGACCGATGCGGCCGCGTTGGCTGCGGCGCAGAACCCGGCTCAGGCAGCGGCACGCGCGCGGGATAGCCTCAGTCGCAACGGATATGACCCCGCCATTCTCCGCTCGGTCGAATTGGGCCGCTATTGCGCCGATGCCGCGCTTGGTGCCGCGCAACGCTTCGACGCCAGCATGGCGCTTTGCCCCGGCAATGGGCGGGTCAACGCCGTGCGCATCCGCACCGGCAAGCCGGCGCGACAGTTCCTGATGCGCGTGCTGGGTCCGGCCAATCCCCTGCCCGACCTGTCCGCCACTGCCACGGCAGCGCGCATCGACGAGGCCGGCATCGGCATCAGCTCCGGCGTACTGACCGTCACCAATGCCCTGGTGAACAGCGTCAATGACCTGCTGGGGGCGCTGCTGGGCCTTAAGCTGCGCCTCTCCACAGCCGATGTGGAGGCGCTGATGGCGAGCGATATCGATGCCGGCCTTTTCTTCGACGCGCTGGCGCGGCGGGTCGGGGAAAGCGGCACCTATGGCGCGCTCACGGCCCGCACCGTGGGGCTTGGCGACCTGCTGGCCGCCGCGGCCAGTGCCGCAGACGACAGCACCACCGCCGCCGCCCTCACCCTGCTCGCCGGGCAGGTCGGCAATGGCTATGCGGTACCGCTTAACGGCTTGTTCGGCCTTGGCGTGTGGAAGAACATGCCGGTCGGCGGCGCAGACGAAAAACCCGCTCTGCGCGCCGGCATCAATGCCTATCAACTCTTTTCCTACGCCGTTCAGGCGGGCAACGGCGCGGTGGACCTGTCGGACGCGGTCGGCACCGTCGCGCCGGGCAGCAGCGTCCTGCTGGCGGCAATGGCGACAGGGCCGATGGACCGGCCACGCTTTTCCTTTGGCCCAGTGGGCGAAACCCATGTTTCCACCTCCGCATTACGGCTGCAACTGGATGTCGGGATCAGGAATGTCAGCCTGCTCGGCGCTTCGTTGATCTCCGTCAACCTGCCGGTCACCATCGACATCGCGGCGGCCCAAGGGCAGGTCAGCGCCATCGATTGCCCCGATACGGCCGAACAGGCGCGCGACACGCGGGTGACGGTCCAGGCCAGCAGCGGCCTCGTCAACGCCTATATCGGCGCGTTGCCGGCCGGTGCCATGACGCGGCCGATGCCGCCCCTTTCGGTCGCCGATCTGCGCCCGGTCCGGATCGTCAATGTCCTGGGTCTCATCACGGTGGACAGCCGCGCCGTGGCGCAGCCGGTCATGGGCGCGAGCGGCGCGATCATCTTCGGTCCCGGCGGACAGGGCAGCATAGGCCGCCCCGGATCGCCCGGTACGCCTGCCAGCATCGGCAATGAGGCGCAGGTCGGGCCGCTGCTGACGTCACTGGTGGGCAGCCTTGGCGGACAGGACGGATTGCAGATCAATCTGTTGGGCGCATGTCTGCCGCTTGTCTGCGACACGACCAGGGCGCTGGCACGATCACAATTGTTGAGCGCTGTGGTCAATCCGGTCGCCGGGCTGGTCGGCACCGCCATCGATCCTCTGGTCACCAATCTGCTTGCAGCGCTGGGCATCCAGCTTGGCCATGCCACGCTCTGGGCGACCGGCGCGCGCTGCGGAGTGCCGGTGCTGGTGTGAGTCCTACGGCGGCGCGCGGTTCCCCCCTCGCGCGCAGCCGGTCATTTGCCGAGGGGGCAGGAGGACTAGGATGAACAAGTTTCTGGGTTCGCTGATCGCGAAACTGGCGCGGGATGAAAAGGGCCTGACGGCGGTCGAATATGCCGTTCTGGGCGCCGTGGTGGTCGCGGCTATCGTTGCGGTGGGCACCAATTTCCGCACGCAGCTCGGCGCCGCCTTCACGACGATGTTCAACAGCATCCCATCAAGCTGATCGCCATGCGAAAACGACAGCTGCGGGCATGCGAGCAGGGGCTGGCGGCGCTGGAATTTGCGCTGCTGGCTCCGGCCTTGCTCATGCTGGTCTTCGCGGTCGTGCTTTATTCCTTTTATTTCGCCGCCCTGATGGGCGTGCGCCATGCCGCGATCGAGGGCGCTCGCGCCGCCGTTGCCGGCCTTTCTACAGCAGAGCGTACGGCGCTGGCGCAGGATCGGGCACAGGCGGTGATCAGCGGATACGGCACCTTGCTCGCGGCAGGGGGCGGGCCGGTCGTCACGGCCGTGCCGGATGCGACCGGCACCTTCCGGGTGCGTGTGAGCTACAATATGAGCGGCAGTCCGATGATGCGCTATGCAGCCTTCGTGCCCATGCCCTCCCCCACTGTCAGCGCCAGCGTCATCGTCACGAACGGAAGCTATTGAAGGGCGGGCTCTAACCTGTGTTAGCGGCCTTGCTCTTTGGCCCGCCGATCAGGAACCAGCGCTGCCGCGCGACGATTGCATGGGGTCACGCTCACGAACAAAGGAGTCTCCCATGTCCGTCATCGACAGGATCGTCGCCGCCGTCACTCCGCCGGAATCGGAAGAGGACCGCGCCCGTGCAAGAGAGAAAGCGCGGGCGGCCGCGACGGCGGGAGACTGGCTCGCTACGACAGCAGCCTTTAGGCACAGGTCGGACCGGCTTGGGGCAGGTCCGGCAGAACCGGCCTGCCCCACAACATCCGTCACAAAGATTACCGGGCGTTCAGTCCGCCGGCGGCCGGGGCGGCGCCGCGCTCTTGAGGTGCACGGGCGGGCCAGGGACATTGGGATTTCCCTCGACGGCGTTCGCGTCCGAAGCCCAGGATGCAAGGATCGCGCGTTTCACCTCAGGCTCCATCTGGGGGTGATCGACCTTTTCAAAGGGTCCATGAAAATGGGAGAGGGACATGGGCTTGCCTCCTTTCTTCCAATCCTCTCTACCTTTCGGCGGTAGCCGCCAAACGACAAATTAAAGAAGGAAAAGCACTGTTCAAGAGCGCGGCACGCCTTCAGCTTTCTTGGCGCTGCCAAAAGAAGAAGGCGGGAATAGCGGGCTGCGTCGGCCGCGACATGCCCCGTTGGCCTGGCGCCGGATGACGGCGCAGAAGCTGACAAAGGCCGTCTGCCCAAGTCCAAGTGATCATCCAACCAGGAGGCAGGAAAGCGCACCTGGGGGACAGATATTGCGTATACGCAACGCCGGTCATCGTGTCGAAAGCGGATCGCTATACTATGGCGGGACCGGCGCGGGCCGCGACGATTGTCTCGCGCAGTCGTGCAAATAGTTCGTCCAGATCCGCATCTTGAGCGATGCTGAGGTCGATTGTCAGGCACCCACTTCGACCGGGCCTGGCGCAGCCGATGCGCGATCCACCCGCGACAATCGTCATGTCGCGCGCTTCCTCCACGGGTTGCGGCATGGCCGCCTTGCGCAAGCGGGCAAGAACCGTCGCGGGCGAAATCATGCGGCCGCCTTCACGCGCCAGCGCCCCTTGCTGCCCTCCAATATACTGGGCTTCGGCAATCATGCGTGCCCGCTGGTCAGGACGGCGCAACAGCGGCGTCAGTATTTCCGAATAACGCACCCGAAGTTCATCCTTGGTGGCGAATGCGTCAACCACTTCCACGGGCAATTGCGCCAGGGCAAGCAGCCGGCTCAGCTGGCTGTTGGACAGGCTGAGCGCTTCGGCCATACGGGACTGCACCCCGCCGTAGAAGCGCTCGACCGCATGCTGATAGCTGCGCGCCCGGTCCAGTTCGCTGATATCCGACCGCTCGCGATTTTCGATGTCGGCCAGGCGGAAGGCTTCCTCGTCCGACAGGTCGACCACCAGGGCCAACAGCCGGATTTCCGGCCGCCCATTATGGTTGAGCCAGTCCACCGCGAAACGGCGGCGGCTGCCGACCAGAAGCTGATAGGTCCGGTCCGAACCCGGTGGATTGAGACGAACGAGGACGGGGATGCGATTACCCCCCTCGCTGGCGATGGAATCGATGAGCGACCGGCAGCCGTCCGCCGTCAGTCCCGGCTGGTCGCGCGGATTGCCGTCCCAGACTGAACATTCGTCCGGCTGGATCAAAATCGTGCCCCGCGATCCCGGCGCCCTGTCCGCGAACGGAGCAAGCCGCTGGTCGAGGCGGCTGAGCTCCTCCTCATCGGCCGCGCCCTTGTCGGCTGGTTCTTGGGCCAGGGTCGCCAGAATGTCGCGTATGAAGCGTGCCATGATTCACTTCCTTTGCGTGAGCTGGCCTACGCAATAGCGATATAGGCACGGTTGTGGGCCGGAATCGGGTTCGTTTCGGATCAATCACGCATTGCGTTGAAACGGATGCAGATCACGCGCTCCAAGCTTTTCCTGCCACATCATGACCAGTGGAAAGCCCGTTCCCACTTGTTCCGCTCTAGAAGCGCCGCCCCACGGTCAGCGTCGCCGCGTGGACATGGCGGTCGGAACTGAACTCGCCCGCATAGCCGAGACGGATCGTGGTGCGATTATTCCATGTCGCGCTGACCCCGGCATTCACCAATCCTGCATCTCGCGCCAGCCGCGTGGGACGCAGCGTGAAAATCGGCAGGTCACGAGTGGCGAAACGCGCCTCGATCCGACTGTCGGGATGGCTGCGCAGCTCGCGCTGCCATTGTGCCTCGACCGAGGGCCTGAGCGTCCAGCCGCCTTGCATCACCGTGGCGGAGATGCGCCCGCCCAACCCGCTACGAAGCGATTTCGTGCGGAAGGCAGCAACCTCCAGAGCGGCGGGTCCGCCATTTTCGACGAAGCCACTGACATCCGCATAACGATAGTGCAAACCGGCAAAGGGCTGTATCCGGACAGCGCCGGATCGCAGCATCACCCCGGCCTCGCCCGAAGCGCCCCAGCCGTCGCCATCGACCGGCGCCACCATTTGTCCGGTGAAACCCGCCCAGCCGACTTGGCGCCTCAGCTTGTATTCCGAGAGCGTATAAACAGCCGTCGCATCGGCATAAAAGCGGCCGTCACTATAGCTGGCATAAGAGCCGATCTGGCTGTTGAACTGGCTGATGCGCGGGCGTTGCGCCGGACCAAGCCGTGCGTCGATGCCGTCGATGCCCAGGGTTGCGCCGACGATCAGGCCGGCGACGGGCTTCACATCGACGGCGAAGCGCAGCGACCGACTGTCGGACTCCGCTTCGGGGCGATCGATACGCGCCTTATAGCTCGCCTGCTTTATCCCGCCGCTCAACATCATGGTAATGGTGCGGTCGCCGCGCACCGGAATATCGGCCGGCGCGTCGATGGCGACGCTGCGCCGCTCAACCAGCCAGGAGCGGATATCCCGGTCGACGGCGTCCATGGACTGGATCGACAGGCGGGGCAGCAGGGAATAGCTGCGCGGCGAAAGCTGACCCAGCGCATCGGCCCGCGCCGCAGCCGTGGGCAGGGCATCGATCGACGCAAGCATGGCTGAGCGGTCGCTGCCGGGCGCGCCCGACGCGGCGTCCAGCGTCATCCCGACTGCGGCTTCGCCTGGCGTTACGGCATAGGGCGTATAGGGACCGGCCATGGCGGGTTGGCCATAAAGCATCAGTAATGCCGCAGCGCCTTCGATAAGGCGCCGAACGGAGAAGAGGCGGGTGAGCAAGATGATATTCCCCTTTTTGACGAAGTCATTTTTTGCGTGAACGCAAAGTCCACCGAGCTGCGTTCGAATGGGTTTGAGGAGGCAGTGCGCCCACTGCCTCCTCGCCCCCGCCCTACCCCGGGGGCTATTTGGGGGAGAGCATCGTCGGCGCGCGGTCCGTCATGCATGAGGACCATGGCGGACCGCGACGCCGCATCAGTTACTGCCCCCGAGCAACCCGCCGAGCAGGCCGGTGACGGGTGCCAGGGCATTGCCGGCAGTTCCCTCCCCTGCCCCCAGCAAGCCGTTGACCACGCCGGTCACGGGAGCGAGCGGTGTAGCGCTTCCTGTTCCGGGCAGCGCGGGAGCCGGGCTGTTGACAGTGTCGAGCAACGGCGCGGCGACGCTATCGGCTGTGCTGGTGACGGTTGCGACCACTGGGGCAACGCCACCGACAACTTGATCGACCGTGCTTTGCGCCTGCGGCCCCAGAAGCCCCCCCGCCAGATTGCCGACCGGTTGCAATCCCGCCTGCACCCCGGATGCAGTAGTGGGGACAGCGACGTCGACCAGATTGCCTTGGGTGAGGACATCGACCGTCGCCAGCTGCCCGGCAACCGCGCCGCCATCCGACGGCAGGAGATTGACACCAACCAACGTGCCTGCAGTGGAAGCACCCGTCAGCACATTGCCACCGACATTCGCGCCGACCAGCGGTGCGTTCAGTCCAGTAGCGGGGTCGCCGCCGACACCGCCCAGAGCGCCGGTCAGGCCGCCCACCGCGGTTTCCACCAGCCCCGTCACCGGGGAGAGGACGCCATTACCGCCCACCAGCGGGCCGGCAATGGGCGAGAGCGCCCCGTTGACCGTGTCCAGCACGGGCGTGGTGAGCTGGCTGACGGTCGAGGTGACAGCCGCGACCGTGGGGGAAAGGCCATCGGTAAGCTGAGACACAGCCTCCCCGGCTGGCGCGCCAAGCAGGCTTCCGGCGAGCGTGCCCACCGGCGCAAGCCCCTGCTGAACGCCCTGGGACGTGGTCGGCAGGGTGACTTGCGCAACGGTGCCGTCGCCCGTCAGCAGATCGACCGTGGCCAGGTTGCCAGTCGCCGGAGTCTCGCCGGGAAGGACATTGACGCCGATCAGCGACCCCGGGCCGGTTGGGCCAACCACCGGCAGATTGCCGATGGATGCCCCGATGATTGATCCGCTGCCGGTCGGGCTGGTGGGGCCAGAAGGTCCCGTTGGACCACCAGGTCCAGTGGGCCCACCAGGGCCTGTCGGTCCAGCAGGTCCCCCAGGACCCGTGGGACCGGACGGGCCGGTGGGGCCTTCTGGACCTGTGGGACTGGTGGGACCTGTGGGACCGCCAGGGCCAGAGGGTCCGCCGGGACCGGTTGGTCCGCTTGGGCCAGATGGATTGGTCGGACCTGTCGGGCCGCTGGGACCAGTGGGAGACGGACCGCCCCCCGCCCCCACGTCGAAGCCCACGCCGTCGGCGCAGGCGCTGAGCAAAAGAAGAGGTATCGCCGTGGCGCACAGCAAATAATGCCGTCCCGAACGGACCGATCCATAACGTGGCATTGCAAGACTCCCTGTTTTCCTGCGAGCAGATCGCAACGGGAGCAAGTTAAGCGGGGCAGTCCTTATCGCCGCGTCAAGAAGAAACCAGTCTGGTTATAACAGTTCACACTGCCCGAATGCGCCCCGATCCACCGCGCAAAAGCATGCTGCCGCATGCGCAAAGCCTTCGTAAACATGATTCAATCGCTGAATTTTAGAGCTTTTATGGGCTTCCAAAAAAGCCCTTCGCCCGCAAGGGTGGGGTTGAGGCAAGCAAATCTCCTTCCCTGGCTTTTCTTCCGATATGGTTCATTCTTCCTGCAGGGCGAGGATCGATCATAGAGCGGGTTTCGATCTGATTGAATCAGATCGCCGCTCTGGATTCCTTGTTTGCCGCGATTTCTTAACCAGCGATCGGTTCCGATCGTTTGGAAATCGCTCTAGGGGTCGTAAATGCGTCGGTCGCGCGCATCCCGCCCGCGCCAGATCATCGCCTACGGTTCTTCGCTTGGGGACAAAATGCTGATCGAACCGTCAGCGACGACTCATCGCCATCTGGGCCCTTCGATCCAACTCACCAGGCTGCGACGCACGCCCTTGGTTACGGGCAGGACGCGATGCTGGAGGAAAGAGGGAAAGATCAGCATGCTGCCGCGTGGCGCAAAATTGACGCCGGGCTGCTGAAGGCCGAAAAATTCGAAGGCGCCACCCTCATACTGCTCCGGGTCGGACAACTGCACCACGACCGAAAGCTTACGGTCAAAGGGACGCGAGGATTCCAGCCATACATCCTGATGCCAGTCATATTTGCCCTGAGCCCGCCCATGATATTCCGTATACTGCAGCTCATAAGGCCCCATGATGTCGACCCCGAAATTAGTGCGGTTGGAAGATTGAACGAACTGCATCAGCCGATCGACAATGTCCTTGTCGCGATGAATATCCAGCCAGCTTATGGTCGACGACCGATAGCCATGGTCGCTGCGCACCGCCTGCGCAAAGCCGACAGTCGCACTTTCCGGCTGGTAAAGTGCCGCGCGCTTGACGATCGCATCGCATTCCGCCCCGGTCAGGGCCGAGGGCCATAGCTCCCACACATTGTTCATTGTCCTGCTTCCCGCTTTTTGTTTTTGCGTATTCGCAAAAAGAACGGATCAAAAAGCCCGCCCTATCCCGAAGAAAAAACGCGCCTTGTCGCTATAGGCCGGATCGGGCCGCTTGACCGGCACGGCCATTTCCGCGCTGACCCGCCATTTCGGTCCCAGGCCCAACCGCACCCCACCGCCGGCAGATGCAAGGCTGTAGTCGCGTGCCGCAAGGCGGTAGGCCGGCCGCGCCGTCCCATGCGCCAGCGCACCGTCGACCGCGATGAACAACGCGCTGGCCTTCAGCAAGGGCGACCGGGCGGGCAGCGACCATGAGAGTTCCGCGCTGCCCGCAAGCGCCTGTTCCGCCGTCAGCGTTCCAGTGCGGAAAGCCATGCCGGCGCCACGGCCGCCCAGCGGAAAGCGCTCCGTTACCGGAAGACGATCTTTCGAATATTGGCCCTTGATTGAAGTTCTGAGACTGAGCTTGCCGCTGATCCCCTTCACCGCGATGGCCTGAACATTGACCTTGGTGAAGCCGGTTTCGGAAAAGCCGGCAAAAGGTCTGGCGCCCAATGCGTCGATACCCTGGCTGATGACTGAGGAAATCGCATAGCCGTTCGTCGCGTCGGCGCGGGACCAGGAAGCGCCCAGGCGCAGCGCCCGCGATCGATAATCCCCGAAGCGGATATCGAGGAAATAGTTGTCGCTGTCGATGCCGTCGATGGACGCGGTGAGGGAAAGTTGGGTCTTCGTCGATCGAACAACGGGATAGTTGAGCGTCAGGCCCGCCAGTGTCGCCTTGCCGCTAATCATGCTTCCGCGTGACCGGCTCTCGACATGAGCGGCCTGCGCAGCCAGGGTCAGGCCGTCGCTGCCGATCGGCGTGCTGTGGCTAAGCGAATAATATTGGTAGCGGTCGGGGTAGAATGGCAGATAGCCGGCAATGCGCGTGCTGTCGCCTTCGCGGACAAGGCCGTTGATCGTGACGGACATCTGCGCCTGCACGCCCTGCACGACGTTGCTGACCCCACTATTGTCGATCGTCAGCCCGATCTGCACCTGCTTACGCTTGACGATAAGGTCGATCAGAAGGTCGCCGGGCGCCCCCGACTGCCGCAGCCGCGCATCGACCGTCTGCCCCGGAATGTCGCGCAGCAAAGCCAATGTTCGCTCCAGAAGGCTCTTGCGCAGCGGCGCGTCGCGCATCAGCCGACGCATATGTGCGGCGATAAGCCGGGCGGGCGCGCTGGGCGACATGCCCGCGAGACGATAATCCTTCACCCGTCCCTCGACCAGACGAACGGTCAATATGCCGCCGCCCGGCACCTGGGGTGGTATGGAGACGGAATAGAAAGCAATGTCGCTCTTCGCATAAGTCGCACTGATCGCATTGGCGATGCCCTGCAGGGTCTCGCCGGTCAGCGGCCGTCCGATATAGGATGAGGTGGCGGCATCGAGACGGGCCGTGGGCAGCGTCGTTCCGCTGTAGCGCAGGCGCGTCAACAGGATCTGGGAAGCGGAGGAAGCTCCGGGCGCCACCTGGACCGAGGGCGCAGGTTGCGGCGTGGCGACAGGCGTGGGGACGACCTGGGGTTCGAGCCGGTCTGTGCGGTCGCGATCAATAATCGGGGCTGCGCTCTGCTGACCCGGCGCGGTATCCTGCGCGACCGCGGGAACCGCCAGCATCAGCCCCAGGCCCCACGCGACCGCGCGTGCCGTGCGTCTGCGCCACCCTATCCCCGCCATCATCCGCCGCCACATCGTTCCGCACCATTTCCGCCACCAAGGGGCGGCCGCACAGCAGGATGGGCGAAAACGACCTGCCGTTCATCCGCAACAGGGACCGGATCGGTTGTATCGGCAAGTCTTTGTAAAAGACCCTCTGGGAACGAAGGCCGCGCCTTGGGCGATCCCCACCCGACGCGGCGCTGAACGGGCGCGCGGCAATTGCGACCATTTTGGCGGAACGGCCGTCTGTAGCCCTCTTTCCCAGGCGAAATGCCCGTTCCGGCATCCACATTGTAACAAGCCGGAGGAGTCGCCACGGACGGATAAATGCGGCCCAACCGCTCGCGCCGGCATGATTTTGACGTCTGAAAGCGTCAATAACGCGATTTTACTGCCGATTTTCGCCGGTTACCGATCGCAAAGGGGCTAGTTGAGCGCGCAGAGACAGGTTAAGACCAGCCGTCCACGAAAGGGAGATCATCATGAACAATACTGAACTCGCCGAAGCACTGGCCGCCGACCATGGACTGACCAAGGCCGACGCGCGCAAATATGTCGATGGCATATTTTCCACCATCGCCGGTGCTGCTGCTAAGGGCGAGGAAGTTTCGCTGAACGGATTTGGCAAGTTCAAGGTCAAGGACCAGCCAGCTCGCGAAGGTCGCAATCCGTCGACCGGCGCCGCTATCCAGATTGCCGCTTCCAAGAAGCTGACCTTCACCCCGGCCAAGGCCGTGAAGGACCAGTTGAACGGCTGAAGACGATCCTGGCGGCCGCATCCGGTCGCCGATCAAGTCTCCGTCGAAACATGATCGGAAGTTTTTGGTCCCAGATGGCGGACCGCATCTTCCTTTTATGAAATGGCGCGCACTGCCTTATTGGCGGGCGCGCCATTTTCACAAGAGCCTGCCTTTCCTCGTGAACTGACGAGCTGTCCAGCACATGATATGAGACCCGGACATGCCGGCCGTCACGACGCTGTTTCTGCAATTCCCGAGGCCCCTCTCAGCACTCCGTCCCACCATGTCGCGACGGGTTGCTGCCCGCGACTTCGTATTTGCCGTTGCAGACGTAGCGCCTTTGGGCGTCGTTCGGGCATCCTCTCTCAAAGTCCGCGGGCGGGTCGAAAGCTTGCATTTTATACAGGGAACAGCTTTCATACTATGGGATCTTATCTTGCATTGATCGAGCATTGATAGCCGGCACGCGAATATAGAATCTTGTCCGTCATCCTTGTACCAACATCTTATTTCCGAGACGTGGCCGCCAAAGGACCGATGAAGACAGCGGTTCATTGATGGAAACCCCTTCATCAAGTGTGCCATGTCGAGACAAATTGGAGTTGTTTAGCCGCGCTCGATAGCCCGTGTCTGTGCTGTCAAGTCGATTCGGATTTACATTTCACGCAAAACCGCGCAAAAGGCCGCTTCTATTACTCAAAGATGGGAAGCGGGGCCAATGTCTGAAAACAACCAGCCTGACATCACGACGCTCACTGTTCAGCTGGTGAGTGCCTTTGTCTCGAACAATAATGTCGCGAGCGAAGGTCTTGCCGACCTCATCCGGACCACCCGCCTTGCCTTGACTGATGATCCGGCCGCAAAGCCTGAAGAGGCGGCAGTGCCGACTTATACTCCAGCCGTATCGGTACGCAAAAGCCTGTCTTCGCCCGAACATATTCTCAGCATGATTGACGGCAAGCCATACAAGACGTTGAAGCGGCACCTGGCCAGCCATGGTCTGTCGCCCAATGAATATCGCGAACGCTATGGCTTGCCGAAATCCTATCCGCTGGTTGCGCCCAATTATTCGGAAGCACGGCGGGCGGTCGCCACGAAGCTTGGCCTTGGCCGCAAGCCCGTAACCGCGAAGAAGCCGGCGGAAGCGGCGCCTGCTCCAGCAGCCAGCGCAGCAGCAGCTCCGAAGAGTGCGCCCGCAAAGGCCAGCCCTGCCAAGCCGGCAGCGGCGAAGTCCCCGGCCAAGCCTTCGGCTTCCAAAACTGCGGAAGCAAAGGCTGCCCCTACCAAGTCGACAGACGCCAAGGTGCTCGCAGTGAAGCCTGTGGAAGCAAAGTCGGTCGCAGCCAAGAAGCCTGCTGAAAAGCCCGCCGCTTCGCGCAAGCGTCTATCCATAGCAACACCAGCCCCGAAGAAGAAGGCGGCTTCGGCCAGCGACAAACCGTCTGAAAAGCCCGCCGCAGGAACAGCATCGACGAAGGCGCCCGCCAAGGCTGCGGCCAAGAAGAAGCCCGCAGCCAAGGCACCTACAGCCGAAAAGGCCTGATTGGCACGCCGGCATGTCTTTGCCATGAGCAACAACATGCCGGCGCTTTACCTCCGCGAGCTTTGCGGAAGCTCGTTCGAAGATGGGCGGCTGAAAATGCCCGGCTCCGCGAAATATGAACTGCTGATCACGATATCACCCTGACTAATGTGATAGTTTTTGGGTAGAGTGGCGGAAGTGCTGTTCGCTTCAAGGGCATGTTCAGCAGATCACCCAAATCAATCCCGCCAGTTTAGCTCATCATAATATCGCAATCCAATCACGCTGCTGCGAGATTTGGATCAGTGCAAGCCGTTACAAGACCCAAAATATCGCTTGGGAAATTTGAAACAGAGTGTCGAAAGAAGATTTGGAGCATTTTCCAATTGGGCGGTATCATCGTCATAAACTTTCACCGTCATTCAGCAAGGCATCGGGAAGCTTCCGCCCAGCACTTCACATTCTGGGTGCTGCGTGATGAACTATCAGTGATCGATATTTTCCCCTGCGGATCGATAGGACGGCTTCTCAGGTCGGGCACCCCAGCGCCGTTTGAGCGAGAATGCCTAAAATTCGTGCAGCCTGGGGCGCTCACTGAGCGCGAAAAATCGCCTCCCCTATGTCTGATCATGCAGGCCGACCAAAAGCTCTCCAGAGGGCCCTGAAGGCAAATTATGGCCGTTTCCTGTTTTGTTCCGCATTTGCCCCATTTGAGAGGATTTCCTCGGCTTGTACATGGCCATCGGGCAGCACGGCTCAAGGTGAAATGTCGCTGGCAGCGAGTGCTTCATTGTGGCATGAGAATGATCGATAGCAGATTGTTACGGCGGCTTGCTCCAGCCTTTCCTCCATCATAGCTGATACAACCAACAGGCATCTTTGGTTGTACACCATGCTGCGCTATGCTTAGGTAATGCGCGACTTTCCAACCTCGTCGGACCATGCCCTTCTTCTCCTCGGTCGGCTTGATGGGCGCCTCTACAATAGTCCTGCGGCCGACATCTGGCTCGCCAGGGCAAGGTTGAAGGGCGCCTCTGTCTTGTCGCGCTTTGCTGGTGTGCCTGTATCGGTCACGGATTTGCAGGACTGGATTTGCGGGCGCACGCCTCCCCCACGCCATAATGAAGGCCTCAACGATCCGCTCTCCGTCGCGGCCCTTTTTCATTTCGCACTCTCAGTGAGCGACAGCCATGATCCGGTCGCCCGAGCGACACTCAAAGTCTCCCGCACGCTGTTGGACGACCGAAAGGAGGCAGCGTTGTGGGCGCCTGAGGATCTTGTTCGCTTCGGTCCCGCATGGCGGACGGCTCAGATGCTGCTTGAGGCCCCCTATTCCGCACCGTCCTTCCTCGGGATCGCGCAGCGTCTGATCGACGCGAGGGGGAGCCTCGACACACCGGTTGGCGAAGGTCATCTGGTCACGACAGCCGATGGGCGCCAATGGCGCATAGATCCCCGGCGTTTCGATGTGGGCTGGATACTCGCCTGCCATCTTCCCGGCGCCATGTTCGCGGCAGGGCTGAGCTTACGTGCGTTACCGGCCTTCGTCGAACTGCCACGCTTTCTGCCAGATGATGCCAGTTTGCTGGCGGAGCAGATTGCGACCATGGTTGCGCGCGAAGCGAATCGGGGACTGGCCGAACTGGGACGGCTGGAGGCAAAGCTCGCGCAACTCCCAACGGATGCGCGCGTGACACGGCGCAGCAAGGCTCCACTGTTGATGCGGCTTGAGCTTGCTTATCCGGGCCTCAGCAAGGTTGCGGTCGCCCACTTGCTGGGCATTTCCCATCAAGGCGCAACGAAATTGATCGCACAGGTGGAGAGGCTGACAGGGCGCCTTTGAACCTGGGCGAGCCAGTCCTTATCCAAATTTCTTCAACCAATAATATCATGGCCTGGTTATAAGGTTTCTAAGAAAGTTAAAGAGTTAATCGGTTCGGCTTGCAGTGCGAATCGCAGGAAAAGCACGAGTCGGTTGTTCTGTCCTGTTCCCATAAGGTCGATAGTTCGTTCCCGTAATGTCGATACTGTCGTTCCTGAAATGTCGGGTAAGCGTTCCCGAAGGGGCGAAGACCGTTCCTGTAATGTCGAAGCTCGCCTGGCGGTGGGGATTGGTGGGAGGAGATTGAATCATATTCGTGCGGGGTGTCGGAGAGGACGTTCAAATTCTTTGGGTAGGTGGAAGGAATGGAGCCGCCTGCAGCCTGGTTGTTGGATGCCGCCCGACTAACCCGACACTTCGGGAACGCACCTTGCGTTGAAAGAGGGATATGTCGAGGCATCCGCTGAAAATCGCTGCTTCCGCATGGAAATCGGTGATGTCGGCTGAACGGAAGGCGGAGAGCATCAGCGGACTTCGCCCGTTCCGCCTGTGATGCTGATCTTCGGATGAGCGGTGCTGGAGCGGTCTGATCCATGATCAGGAAATCGCGATATCGGGGAAATCCAGAGAAGCGACCCGGTGCGGTCGGGTTCGGCGTGTCCTAGAGACGGTGCCGGTTCTTCTCGTGGAAGCGGCGGACGAAACCGATAAATGCCTTTTGATAATTGACCGGCGTGCGTGCGGGATCGGCTTCGAGCCAGTCGCGAAATTCCCGATGGAGCGTCTGATAATCCCAGCCCGGATATTCCGCGCGAAGGGTCGCCATGGTTGCGTCCGTGATTTCGCCGGCGGTCGCCTTGGCGGACATTCCGGCCAAGGTCTTGCGGATCATGCTGCCGGCATCGATCAGCATGTCTTCGTCGGCGGACGCAGGCGTGGGGCTGGTGATACGGCCGGACTGGGGTGCCGCCGCTACTGTCGGGGTGGGTGCTACCGAGCGAGGTAGATCGTTGGAGCGACGACGGCGCATGCGAAGCGAGGGTTCGCGCTTGCCGTCGGGCTGTTCCAGTTCCACCGCATAGCCCGGCAGAGGATCGCGTTCTGCAATCTTGGCGATCTCGAATTTGAAGCGGCGATAGGGCCCTTCGGCGCCCGACTTTTCGAAAAGTGTCGGCAGGGAGATGGCGAAGCCCCCCTCCCCTGCCCCACCGGCATGTTTGCGCGCAACCTTGTAGAGCCAGCGTTCGCGCCCGCCGGTCAGGTCGAAATAGGCGCGGTCGATGCTGAGCACTCCACCCTGCATCAGCACGCCCTCATAGAACCAGTTGCTGAGTTCGATGGTCATGCCGCGGGATCGTTCGGTGCGTTCATCGACAAGCTGGGTCCAGCCGTCGAGCCAGCTGAAAGTGGCTTCCCGGCGGTTTTCGGCGCGGATGTTGGTCTTGATGGTGGTGGAGACGAGCCGGTCGAGCGACTGGCCGAGCAGTTCATAGGCGCGGCCGGTGGTAGGGCGGTGGATGGCGCGCAGCAGGTCATAGGGCATAAGATGCAGCTTGCGCGGAATGTCGTTGAGCCCGCGGCGCGCCATGTCGGCCAGCACCGAGGCGCAGTAGATCAATATGTCGGCGTCCCAGATGGTGGCCATGCCATAGTCGGGATTGGCGGAGACATGGACCCAGGCCTTGCCATCGGGGGAGGTGTAGTCGATCGGCTTGACCCGCTTTGTCTTGGCGAGACTGAAAAAGGGACGCTCCATCATCTCGCGCTGATCGCGCAAGGGCATGTCCGCAATATAGGGGAGGAAGAGCTCGAACTGGTCGGTGATCTCTGTCCTGGCGGCGCGGGTCATGGGCGGATCCTGAAGATGAACGGCGGTGCATGGCGCGCGAGGCGGGGCGGCGGCAGGGCTGGACCGTGGCAATTCCATGAACGAGACGGCGACTGGGCGCGGGTTTTGAAATGATGGTGGGAGCGTGCTGTGGGCCGGATGGCGGAGTTGGGGTGAGGGTGGGTGTGGTTGTTTCCCCGGGGAAACGAGGAGCAGGAAGGGGAGGGGGGGGGAGACGCTGTTTCCCCGGGGAAACAGCTGGCAGGCGCGAGGAGGCTCGCGGCGCCTGCCTTCCTGCTTCCTGGATCAGATTGTGCCCCCCCAGCCTCCATCAGCGTTGAAGTCCCATGCCCTGGCGTTCGAGATGTTCGAGCGTGTCGCGCAGTGCGGTGGTGAGCGTTTCCATGTCGGCGCCCGACCCGGCGTGGAGGCGGATGGTGATGCCCTGCCGATTGACCGATTGCACGGTCAGCGCGGGGCGGCCGTAGCGGGTGGTCCAGGTGAAGGGTTCCTCCCTGGGCGCGGACTGCGCAATGCGCGGGGCGTCAAGCAGGCGCTTGAGCGCTTCCGCCGCGGGGATGGGGGCAGCGCCCGCCGCGCGCAGGGCGCGCTGTTCGGAGGAGAGGCGGCCAGCCTCCGCCCGGATGGCCGGTGCCGCCTTCGGATTGTCCAGCGCCTGGGCCAGCGCATAGGCAGGCTTCAGCTGGACGTCGGCCGGAGAGGCGAAGGCGTCGATCACCGCGTCCTCGATTCCCGCGACCTTGATCATCTTGCTGAGCCACCCCTTGGAAAGCTTCAGCCGTTCGGCCATTCGGGTGAGGTGGCTGCCATAATGGGCCTTGAGCGCTTCCGCATAGTTGCGCGCGCGTTCGAGGTCCGACACGTCCTTGCGCGCGCGGTTCTCGAGGTCGGCAAGGCGGAAGGCGGCCTCGTCGTCGAGCTGGGCGACCTGCGCCACGAACATCATGTCGGAATAGCTGTTGGCGCGCAGCCAACTGATCGACCAGTGGCGGCGGGTGCCCGCGATCACTTCATAATCATGGTCGGGATCGCCCTCGATCCGGCGGACCACCGCAGGCACCTTCTGCCCGCCTTCCGCGATGATCGAGTCGATCAGTTCACGGCAATTTTCCGCATCGAGATGCGCGTAGAGGCGGGCATTGCCGCTCCATATCCGAACCTTTGACGGGTCCAGCAGCAATTGCGTGACCTGCCGCACCTCTCCGGAAGCAAGGCGGGCGAGGGCGGATTCGCGGCCGAGCAGAGTGGTGCCCCGCGCGCGATCCTGGCGTGGCGCGACCGGCGAGGGGTCGGGAGGCGAGGGGGGCGGGCTCACTTCCTCCGGCTCGACTGATGGCGCCGCTGTCGCCTCCGGCTCGTCGGCGAGAAGGGCGGCCAGATAGTCGGATTGCTTACGCGCCATGACATTCCCCTTCGATCATATGGGAACATATCGTGAACATATGGATGAGGCCTTCACGCCGCATTGACGATGTCCTCTTCCCGCGCCGGGGCCACGCGGCCCCAGCCCTGGCGCACCAGCGCCTCGATCTGGCCCATGGCCTCGTCCAGATTGGCGCGGCACCGCTTGTGGGTGCGCGGCGTGCCGATCGGCTTCTCCAGCTCATAGACGGTCATCATGCGCAGCGCCGCATGGCTGATCTCCGCGCTGTCGAGAATGGGAATGGGCAGGAGGGCCGGGCCGAAGCTCTGTTCCATGATCGCGCGGACCATCGAATGGCTGGGATCATTGCTGTCGAATTTCGAGCAGAGCAGGCGGACGAACTGATAGTCGACCTCTATCCCGGCCTGCTGGAGCTGGCCGATCACCTGGTCCATCATCGAAAGGAACTGGACCGTGGAGCAGAAGTCGGGCGTGGTCGCGGCCAGCGGCACCAGCAGGGCATTGGCCGCCTGCATCACGGCGAGGCTGATCGTGCCGAGCGCTGGCGGCGGATCGAGCAGCACCACGTCATAATGGCGGGCGAGATCCATCAGGCCCTGTTTCAGCTTGCGGAACCGCGCCGCGAGGACGGAGCCGCCATCGCTGCCTGCGGCCGCCAGCTCATATTCGACGTCGAACAGTTCCAGATTGGACGGGATCAGGTCGACATTGGGCCAGGCGGTGTGCTTGACCGCATAGAGCAGGTCCACCTGCGTCGGGTCGATCGACAGATAGGGGTAGAGCGTCTCTTCCCGCTGGATGTTGAAATGCGGGTTGAAGCCGAACAGGGTGGTGGTGGTGGCCTGGCTGTCGCAGTCGACGACCAGCACGCGATAGCCCTGCACCGCAAAATAATGGGCGAGATGGGTGGTGACGGTCGACTTGCCGACGCCGCCCTTGAAATTCTGTACCGCGATGATGGCCGGAATGTCCAGCGGGGCGCGTTCGGGCGAGGCGCCGAGCACCTGCCGCATGTTCAGCAGCTCCTCCACCTTGTAGCCGGGGCGGCGTCCATTTTCGGTCGGTGGGGCAGGGGGGAGGCGTCCGTCCTCCTCCGCCATGCGAATGCGATTCGTGGAGCAGCCGAGCAGTTGCGCCGCCTCCGCAATGCCGAAGCGGATGTTGAGTTCCTTCCGGCTATCCGGCAGAAACGCCTTGCGGCGCAGGCGTTCGACCATCTTTTCGCCGGCCTCCGCCAGATCCCCGATCTGGGTCACCACTGCGTTCATTCCTGCCCTCTTGCGCGAAGTTGAAGCTTGTTCAGGGTATATGTGGCATAAATAGTTCAAATTGGCAAATGAATGGGGATTGAGATGTGGTAGCGGGAAAGGGGCGGGTTGGAAGCTGTGTTAGGGTGGCGAGGTTGAGAGGTCAGGATGGGTGGATAGCGGACTGGCCGCTCACCTCTCCAACTGCTAACATTCCGACTTCACTCGAAACCTCATGTTGGGTGCGCTGAATGAGATATGGTCATCCCGCCCCGTTGATAGGTAGGCGAAACAGGCTGACTCACACAGTCGCGTCGGGACGACGGCGCGTTGCACTCCAGCTTGCGGGCTGTGTGTCGGGAGTCATTACCAGCCTAGGCGCGAGCTTGCCTCTGACAGTCAGCGCTGCCATCCCCTACGGGGAGAGCTTTCCTGCAGTCTCGTCGGGCAGGCTCTGGGTGCGTGTAGCGTTAGATCCGCGCCTCCACCACACTGGCTCAGCCAACCTGACCGTCCAGTCAAATGATGAGCGAGGTATAGCCACATATCTTGCGATTGCGCTTAGATCGGAAGCAAAATCATCCGCTTTTGCTCAGATCAAGAATTTGAAAATCAGCGCAGTAGCAGAAACAAACCCGCAGTGGCGGTTCACAAAATCCGACATATGCGCGAACAACAAGCTTATCGTATTTTCGGTGGAGGCTCGTAAAATAACCGCCTCAAATGGTGAAGTCCGGGTAACGAGGCTTGGATGCCGAACCTCAACAATTGTCCATCGAGAAGCGTTTAACCTGATCTATCCTCATGGCGAAGGAAACGCCGGTGACGCATGGGGCGGAGCTACGAGGCGCATCGGGCGAAGCGCATCGAACATCCTCGGTTCCATCGCACCCTAAAGCACCTTCAAAAAGATTGGACGTCGCAACTAGCTGTAGGAAATCGCGGTGCGATGGAATGTCCGGTTGCGGATCAAGTAGCAAAGCCGCGAATGTCTCACTTTGGTCGCTAGCCGCCCTGCTCCGGTAAATTTAACATAACGCAATGCCGTGCTGTTTGGATCAATCAGCGCTCGCCCGGTCAATAGACCAATCATTCCGGTGGATTGATATCCGCCCGAAGGCGACCGTGCGGGCGCGTGCGGAGTATGATGTGAGCGAGGGCGGCGGCAACCATGTCCGGCGCCGGACCACCGATACCGCCGATCAAACCGAAGGTGCGAAATCTGGCGACGCGGCGGCCAACAGCGGCAGATAAGGCTGTATGATGGAGGAACTGATGCCAGCAGTCATCGCGGTCTCACGCTTGTTTCCTTGATACGGCCGTCCAGCATGGAGATCTGCACGTCGGCCGCCGCCGCGACATCGGGATCATGGGTGACGCACACCACCGCGCGACCCTGATCGTGAGCAAGATTGCGAAACATCTCGACCACGCGGGCGCTGTTTTGGCTGTCGAGATTGCCTGTGGGTTCGTCGCCCAGCACCAGTGCGGGATCATTGGCGATGGCGCGGGCGATGGCGACACGCTGGCGCTCGCCGCCGGAGAGGCGATCAGGCGTCTTCGCGCCTTTCTCTCCAAGACCCATGCCTTCAAGCAACGCCTGCGCCTTTGCCTGTATTTCCGCCAGCGGGAGCTTGCCGAGCCTGCGCATGGGCAGCATGATATTTTCCAGTGCCGTGAACTCCGGCAGAAGGAAGTGAAACTGGAAGACGAAGCCGAAGCTCGCCAACCGGATCCGGGCGCGCGCGTCACCGCGCAGCGAGTTCATGTCCTGCCCGTTGAACAGCACCCGTCCTGATGTTGGCCGATCGAGCAGGCCGAGCAGATAGAGCAGCGAGGATTTGCCGCAGCCCGACGGCCCGACGATGGCGACGAATGTGGCTGGCTGGATCGACAGGGACACGTCGGAGACCAGCGTCACCGGCGGCGTGCCGGGCAGGCTGCGGGACAGGTCCTGAACCTCTATGATCGCGCTCATACCGCGCCCCGCAATATGTCGACCGGATCGACGCGCGCCGCCTTTCGCGCGGGGAGCCATGCGGCAATCACCCCCGAGATCAGGGACGCCGCCGCTGCGATCGCATATTGACGCGCGGAGCGGTCCAGCGGCAGGCGTTGGTCTTCGCCCGCGATGGGGAATTTGAGCGAGCCGAGGATCGCCATCAGCCCGTAGCCCAGCAGCCATCCGGCGACGATGCCGATCAATGCCAGGGCCAGCCCTTCGAATACGAAGATCAGTTGTAGATCGCGCTCTGAAAAGCCCATCGAGCGCATGATCGCGATGTCGCGCCTTTTGTCGGACACGCTGTTGGATACGACCGTGTAGATGCCGAAGCTGGCGACCAGCAGGATGGCCGATACGACGCTGTACATGATGACGTTGCGGGTCACGAGCAGGGAGAGGAAGTCGGCGGAACGTTCCTGCCAGCTTTCCGCCTTATAGGCATAGCGCGCCTCCAGGCGGCGGCTGATCGGCTCGGCCTCATAGGGATCGGCAAGGCGGACGCCGATGCGGTTGATGATGAAGGGACGGCCGAGCAGTGATTGTGCTTCCCGCAGCAGGACATAGCCCAGGCCGGACGAAATCTGCGTCTGGCCGCGCTTGAACAGGCCGACGATGCGGAGCGACCGGCTCTTTCCCGAAGCGGAGGTCGCGCCAACCACATCGCCCACGCCAAGGCCAAGCCGTCGGGCCATTTCCTCGCCTATGATAATGCCGCCCTGCGTGCTTTCGAGGTCGCGCAGGCGTCCGATGCGCAACTGGTCCTGGATCGTGCTGACCTTTTCCTCGATCGCCGGATCGACGCCCACGATGGTCAATGCTTCCTCGCGTCCGCCGCTGCGCAGGGTGATCGCGCCGCTGAGGCTGGGCGAACCGATGGCGCCGGGCACCGCGTCGACGGCACGCAATATCTCCGGCCAGCCTTTAAGCCCACGCACTTCGTTGCGGACCTTGTAGTGGCGAAGGTCCACAGCCGCGCCCTTGTAGTGGCTGATGCCGGGTTGAGGCGGCGGGCTGCGCAGCTCGTCGGAAATGATGATGTGCGGGGCGGCGTCGATCAGTGTCTTGATGAAGTCATTCTGGCTGCCGATCATCATGGCCGACACGGCGAGGAAGAATCCGACGCCGACGGCCACCCCGCTTACTGCGACGACGGTCTGGCGGCGACGGCCGACAAGATGACGGGCGGCGACGCTGGCCAGCAGCCGCAACTGGCCGGTCATCGCCGCACCCGAACGCGCATATCGTCCTTGAGCTTCCCTTCCGGCGTCTTCACCACCATGTCGCCACGCGACAGGCCGGAGAAGATCTGCACGTCGTTGGTCCCGGCAATGCCGGTGCGGACAGGTTTCGCATGAACGCGATTGTCGCGAACGATCCACACTTTGCCGTCTTCAATCGCGGTTGCGGGCACCAGCAGCGCTTGTTGCGCCCTGCGCGTGACGATGTTCACCTCCAACGTCAGGCCCAGCGGCAGCGCCACCGCGCCGTCGGTCACGATGCGGGCGCGAAAGGCGCGTTGTTCGGGATCGCCGCCCGGCGTCACCTCGCGCACATGACCATGCAGCACCCGGCCGGGCCAGGCGTCGCTCGACATCAATGCTTCCTGACCGGCACGAACGCGGGAAACGTCGCGTTCATCTACGGTGGCCGTGATCCATATGCGGGAAGGATCGCCCAGCGTCATGAGGATGCGGCCGGGGCTGGCGAGATCGCCGGGCTCCACATCCCGGCGCAGGACGACGCCGTCGATGCCCGACCGCACGATCATCTGGTCGAGCCGGGCGCGGGCGCTGTCTTCCGCCGCTCTCCCGCTTTGGGCGGCGGCTACGGCCGAGTCCCGTGCAGCGCGGGTGACCCAGCCCTTGGCGAAAAGCGTGAGCACGCGCCGCTCATCCTGCTGCGCAAGGCGGCGTTGCGCAGCCGCCTGTTGCAGCGCGTGGCGCTGCTCCTCGTCATCGAGAAGGATCAGCGGCTGACCGCGCACGACAGTTTGCGCTTCCTCAGCCAATACCTGGCGAACCGGAGCGGTGAGACGGGCCGAGACCGAAACGGGCTGCTGCGCCTCCACGAAGCCGGTGGCATAGACCAGTTCGACGGCCTGGCCGATACGGACGGGCGCGAGTTCGACCTTGTGCGCCCGGCTCGCGAGCAACCACCATGCCGCAGCCACCGCGACCAGCGCGAGCGGCAACAGCCAGAGCGCGATGCGTTTCATAAGAGGGTATATAGCATCACGCCAAGACCATTGCCTGCCCGTATCGATTTTTGTCCTGCTATTTCGATCCGACCGGAATCTGACGCGGCTTGCTTGCTTCCGTGGCGAGACGGGGGACGATGACTTTCAGCAGGCCCTTTTCCAAATGGGCGCTGGCCTTGTCCGCATCGGCTTCGAACGGAAGTGCAACGCGGCGCAGATAGCTGCCCCGACTGCGCTCGATCAGATGATAATTCTTCTTTTCATCCTTTTCCTCGCGGTCTTCCTTATGCTCGGCCTTTATGGTCAGGATATCGTCCTGCACGTCGAGAGACACGTCCTTTTCGTCAAAGCCTGGCAGTTCGGCGGTCAGTTCCAAGCCCTTGTCCGTTTCCGCAATGTCGACGCGGGGGAGGTTGAAGCCCCTGTTTCCGCCATCGCCGTTGGTGAGCCAGCCACGGCCGAGATCGTCGCTCAGGCGATCCATTTCCTTGCGCATCTCGGCAAAGGGATCAAAGCCGGTGCGGAAGAGATTGCTGCGCCCAAAGGGGATGAGTGAACGAAAATCAGTCATTTGTCCTTCTCCTGCTTTTGTGAAACTGGCGGTTCGCCGGGATGGTGCATCATCTGATGCTGTTGCCGGCGTTCGGCTGGATCATGCATCGCGCGGCAATGCTCCATCGCTCCGGGCATGGGACGCCCCTGCTGCATCGGCATGGCGCCCGATTGCATCATGTGCCCGCCTGCCCGGTCATGCATTGGGCAGTCCATCTTAGGCGCGGCCGGGGGTGACGGCGCGCGGGGCGGAGCGGTCTGCGCCGACGCTCCGACTATGAGCGAAAGGTTGAGCAGCGCGGCACTGGCGACATGGCGGCGCATGGGTCATTCTCCATTATAGAGTCCATGCTGAATTGTCGTCCGGAGCAGGATGCCGCGCCATAAGTAGAGTCACGCAGTCGGCATCGGCGGGACAAGGACGGCCGCGCCCTTGACCCTGCCTTCGCGCAGGCTTTGCAATGCCTGATTGGCTTGATCGAGGGGAAAGCTTTGGGTGACGATGTGCAGTTCCATGCCGCCGATCAGTTCGAAAAAGGAGGTGCCGTCTTCCCGCGTCAGGTTGGCCACCGACAGGATCTGTCTTTCCTCCCACAGGTCGGCATAAGGGAAGGAGGGGATGTCGCTCATGTGGATGCCTGCGCATATTACGCGGCCACCTTTCTTGACCGATCGCAGGGCACGGGGAACGAGTTCGCCCGCCGGGGCGAAGATCAGCGCGGCGTCGAGAAGCGCAGGCGGTTTTTCGGAGGAGCCGCCCGCCCAGGCACAGCCAAGCGAACGGGCAAAGTCCTGCCCCGCTGTGTCGCCGTATCGGGTGAACGCGTAGACGGTACGCTGCTGATGCCGGGCGACCTGCGCCAATATGTGCGCGGCGGCGCCGAAGCCGTAGAGGCCGATGACGTTTGCCGGGCCGGCCAACCGCAATGCTCTCCACCCGATCAGGCCAGCACAGAGGAGGGGGGCGGCCTCCACGTCGGAAAAGCAATCGGGCAGGTCGAAGCAATATCGCGCGTCGGCGATCGCATGGCTCGCATAGCCCCCGTCGCGGGTGGCTCCGGTGAAGAGCGGAGCGTCGCAGAGATTTTCTCGCCCTGCCCGGCAATAGGAGCAGATGTCGCATGTGTGCCCGAGCCAGGGGACGCCCACGCGCTGGCCTATGGCGAAGCCCTCAACGTCGGTTCCCCGTGCCGCGACGCGGCCGACAATCTCATGGCCTGGTATGATGGGATAGTGGGCGGAGATTTCGCCGTCGAGGACATGCAGATCGGTCCGGCAGACACCACAGGCAGCGACTTCGATCAGCAGTTCGCCGGGTCCGGGATCGGGGATGGGGCGTTCGATCCGCCGGAGGGCAGCGCCCGGCGCGGGGATCTGCATCGCCACCATCGGCTTCACTGTACGTTGTCCGCCGAACGCAGGGAAAAACCGAACAGCATAAGCATCACGCCTTGCGATATGAGGTCTATGGCGAGCACCATGCCCAGCAGCCAGAGGCAGCTCCACGGCCACGAAACCGCCACCAGCACGGCTCTGGAGCGGCTCTGGTGGCATAATACACGATCACGCCCTGATTCGCCGCAGAGACCTTATCGCATCGCCACCCGCTTGAGCGCTTCGGCGCAGAGGAGGTAGGCGGCGACCAGCGCTGCCGTCACCATGAGGATGCCCGGTGGAGGCGCGGAGAAACCCAACGTAGGCGCGAACGGGAGGAAAGGCAGGGCGATCGCCGTGCCGAGGCAGAGGCTGGCGCTCATTACGAGCAGGCGGTGCGGCCGTTGCCGCCACAAGGGCGATGAGTGCCGCAAAGGTCGCGATGTCGAACAGTGACGACAAGGGCCCCATGATGAGGGTGAAGTGAACGAGGCCGCGCATGGCCCATCCACGCGGCGTGGCAAGATCGCCGCCTTCTGCCCGGTCAAACGCTATGCCTGTCTGCGACAAATCATAGAGCATGTTGTTGAGCAGGATCTGGACCGGCGTCAGCGGCAGGAAGGGCAGGAACAGCGACGCGAGCGCCATCGTCAACATGCGGCATTGTCATCGTGCAGCTTGATGAGGCTTGCCTTGAGCGTAGCGTCGAGCGGCATGATCGTTCCGTCTGGCACTTGCGCCTGATCGCACAGGTCCAGGATCGTTTCTGGCGCCCCTTTGACGATCTCGATCCTGTCTCCTTCCTGCTCAGCCAACACCGATACGCGCCGTCTTTCGAAATCAAAGGGCCGTTCGTTGCCGCACATGCTGTCAGCTGACATGAGCCGCCAGGCTTTTCCTGGCGATCCGGACGGTGGGATCGTCGGGATCCGCGATGGTGACGAAGCCAAGTTCCCGTTCCATGCGCAGGGCCGCCTCGTGATCTGCGGACTCGATCGTCTCGATCCCCTCCGCCTTCGCATAGCGCAGGACATGTTCGAACAAGGTCCAGCTGAGGCCCTTGCCCTTCATGTCGGTGCGCGTGCTGAGTGCGATCTCCGCGCGGGTGCGATCAGGATCGGTCGCGAGCATGGCGATGGCGAGGAGGTCGCCCTCCTCTCCGAAGGCGACGAAGCTGATGGTGCGGACATAATCCACGCGGGTCATCATCGCGATCTGCTCGCGGCTGACCTTGGCTACGCCCGACATGAAGCGGAAGCGCAGGTCTTCGGGCGAGACATGGTCGAAAAGGGCCGCCACGGCGGGCCCGTCGTCAGGGCGCACCGGCCGCACATGGAAGCGAAGGCCCTGCTCCGTGACGAGGTCGGACGTCCATCCTTCCGGCGGCGCGCGCAGGACAAGGCGGGATGCCGTTGCCGCCCCGGCGGTGATACGCGCCCGTGCATCAAGGGCGATGACGCCGGCCGCGCTCACGATCAGGGGGTTGATGTCCAGTTCCATCAGGTCGGGAAGGTCGACCGCCATGGCCGACACGGCGTCCAGCACATCGGCGACGCTTTCCACATCCGCTGCCGGGACGTTGCGATATCCGGCGAGCATCCGGGAGATATGCGTCCGCGCAATGAGGGCGTCAGCCTGCGCATGGTCGATCGGGAGGAGGTCGATGGCCTTGTCGTCGAGAAGTTCAGTCGCGACCCCGCCCGCGCCAGCCATGATGATGGGGCCGAAAGCCGGATCGGTGCTGAGGCCCACGATCATCTCCCTCCCGTCTTCCACATTTATCATGTCCTCGACGGCGAACCCCTGGATGCGGGCCTCGGGCAAGTCGCGGCGGATGCGCCGTTCCATCTCTCGCGCGGCGGCCACGGCAGCCCCGGCGTCTGGCAGGTCGAGCGCGACCCCGCCCACATCCGATTTGTGCGGCAGGTCGCGCGAGACGATCTTCACCGCATAGGGCGCGCTCAGCCAGCAGCAGGCCTCTTCCACGGCGTCCGCCGAAGCGGCAAAGCGCGTGGGGGCGACAGGGATGCCATAGGCTTCCAGCAGCTTCTTCACCTTGATTTCGGAGAGTGTCGTGCATCCGTCCGCCTGCGCACCGGAGATGATGGCGCGGGCGGCGGCACGGTCGGCCTGCACATCGCGCGACCGGGCGGGCGCTTCCGTCAGGCTCTCGCGCAGGCGGCGAGCCTGGGCCAGATAGCCAAAGGCGCGGACGGCGTCATCGGGTGTCGAAAAGACCGGGATGCCCGCCGCCGCGAAGACGGGCCTTACCCTGTCGCTGTTAGCGTCACCGAGCCAGCAAGCCAGGACAGGCTTGCGGATGCGATCCTGCGCCGCCGCCGCGACTTCGCGGCAGATAGCCAGCGCCGTTTCCCTCGCTTCGCTGCGTGCGGTCGGGCAATTCATGAGCAGCACCGCGTCGCTCCCGCTGTCGCGCAGGATGGCTCGTACAGCAGCGGCATAGCGGCCTGGGTCCGCGTCGCCCAATATATCGACGGGATTGGCGCGCGGCGAACCTGCGGGCGTGACCTCCGCAAGGGAGGCGATCGTTTCCGGCGCCAATGACGCGAGCTGCCCATCCGCCTGCGCCAAGGCATCGACCGCCAATATGCCGGCGCCGCCGCCATTGGTCAGGATCGCCAGGCGATTGCCGGGAATTGGCTCACAGGCGCAGAGGATCTCGGCGGCGTCGAACAGTTCCGTCAGGCTGTCCACCAGCAGGATCCCGGCGCGTTCGAAGGCGGCTTTATACACATCATAGGAGCCGATCATGGCCCCTGTGTGCGAAAGGGTCGCCTGCGCGGCGAGCTGGCTTTTGCCGGCCTTGATCGCAATGATCGGCTTATGGAGCGCAGCCGCGCGAGCGGCTGCCATGAACTCGGCCGCCTCGGTGACGCCCTCCACATAGAGCAGAATGGCGTGGGTGTGCGCATCGGCCGCGAGCAGGTCGATCAGGTCGCCAAGATTTGCATCGGTCATGTCGCCTGCGGAAATGATGCCCGAAAAGCCCACCCGGCGGGTTTGCGCCCAATCAAGTACTGCGGTGATGAGCGCGCCGCTCTGCGAGATGAGGCCAAGATTGCCCGGCAGCGCCGGGGTGCAGGCGAAGGTAGCGTTGATCCGCGCATGGGGCGCCATGATGCCCAGGCAATTGGGTCCGACGATCCGCATGTCGTGCCGCTGGGCCGCGGCCCTGATCGCGTGGTGAAATGCGCTGGCATCGTGAAGGCCCGCTGACAGGATGACGGCGCAGCGGGAGCCGAGGGTTCCAAGCTCGTCGATGATGCCCGCCACGGTCGGTTCGGGCGTCATGATGACGGCAAGTTCGGGTGCGGCGGGCAGGTCGGCGAGGCTGGCGACCCATGTCGCGCCTTGTCGCGTCACCGGGTGAGGATTGACCACATGGATGCTACCTTCGAACCCGCCCGCGAGCAGATTGTCGAGGACGAGCGTGCCGATGGCGCCTTCCTCCTGCGATCCTCCGATCAGGGCGATGGTCCTGGCGTGAAGAAGCGGCGACAGATTGCGGATGGTCATGGCTGATTTCGTCCTTGGCTGGGATCGCGCGGGTACGCAGCGATCCTAGGAAGGGCGATGTCCATGGAGATATCCGTAAATGCCGCAGGGCGTCCGGCACGGTTAATGAAAAGCTACTTACGGGAAGTTGCGAATAGGGCGGCGATGCGCAGTTCGTAAAATGGCCTCATCAGCGAGGAGGCGAACATGCAGCGTTCAGGCGACATGGAAGGCGGTGCTCCACGGCACGATCCTGTCCGGGAAACGGTTCACGATCTGCGCAACCTGTTCGCTGTCATTGCTTCAATCAGGCATCTGCTGGACAAGCATCAAGACGGCCCCGAGCGGCAAACCATGCTGCGCGGGCTGGAGGAGGCGGCTGTGCGGGGCAACGAGCTCACGTCCCGGCTGCTTGCCAGGCAGAAGGCGGGACAGTGCTGCCCGATGGATGTGGGCGCGCAGGTCGCACACGCCGCGCCCTTGCTCCACGCCATGGTGAACCACCCGGCGTCATTGGAGATCGACACGCAGATGGCCTTGCCCGATGCTCGGGTAAGCGCCGACCCGGCCGAACTGGAAGCGGTGATGCTGGAACTGGTCGCCAATGCGGTCAGGGCGGGTGCGCGGCATATCTGGCTCCGTTGCCGCAGGATCAATGACTGGATCTGGCTGGTGATTGCGGACGATGGTCCGGGCTTGCAGGCGAACGGCGCTGCGCGACCGCGACTAACCACAGTGGACGGATGCCGTGGGAACGGCTTGCAGCGGGTCCGTAGAGCAATCCGGGACATGAGAGGCAAATTATTCATTCGCGGCGGTGCCCGAGCAGGCTCGGGCACAGTGGTCGCCATGCTTTTGCCGGTGGCGCCTTCCGCCGCCAGCAAATCACGCGCCCGGCATTGGAGCGCACCCATCAACAAGGAGAGTTGCGATGAAGACCGATGGACAGTTGCAGCATGACGTGATGGACGAACTTGAGTGGGATCCCAGCGTCGATCATGCGGATATCGGCGTGGCGGTGAATGACGGGGTGGTGACCCTGTCCGGCTATGTTTCCAACTATCTGGAGAAGATGGCAGCGGAAAAGGCGACTCGGCGTGTCAGCGGGGTCAAGGCGATCGCCGAGGAGATCCAGGTGCGCTTCAAGTCCGAACCCAAGACGGCGGACCATGAAATTGCCAAGCGCATCCTCGACATGTTTTCGTGGAACGTCTCCATCCCGCACGAGAAGATCAATGTGAAGGTGGAGAAGGGCTGGGTCACGCTGTCGGGCGTTGTCGATGCCTATTATCAGAGCGATGAGGCGAGACGGGCAGCCGCCAGGGTTTCCGGCGTGACCGGCGTCAGCAACCTTGTCGAGGTGAAGAAGCTGCCCGTCAGCGCTGACATTCGGGAACGGATCGCCGCCGCCTTCAAGCGTCAGGCGGATCTCGACGCTGCCGGCGTTACGATCGCGACGGTTGGGAACACGGTACGCCTCGGCGGACGGGTGAAGGCCTGGCACGAACGCGGCGTCGCGGAGCGGGCGGCCTGGGCAGCGCCCGGCGTGACCAAGGTCGAGGACAATATCGTCGTATCAACATTCTGACCCGATCCCCCGGCGGGCGCCATTGCCTGCCGGGGTGCTCCATTGCGGGTCGGTCCCTGACGCTATTTCATTGGAGGAGCATATGTCCGTCATAGATCGCGTGCGCCAATCCGCAGACGCCATGTTTCAGGCAGCCATGACCATCGGACTGATGATCGCCATCGCGGCGATGATCCTGGCCCGAATGCCGGGATGACATCCGTTGGATAGCGAACATCTTATCATGAGGAAATCGACATGAAGAACGTGCTCTTGCTCGTCCATGATGATGCCGGTCAGGAGGCGCGCCTTCAGGCGGCGCTGGACCTGACCAGATGCCTTTCCGGCCATCTGACCTGCCTCGACGTCGTGCAGGTCCCGGTGCTGGCGGGCAGCGAATATTATCCGGACGCCGAACTGATGCTGCTTCAGGATGCGCGACAACGGGAAGAGGTCAATGCCGGACGTATCCGGGCGCGGCTACAGGCGGAAGACGTGGCCTGGAACTGGGTTGATCAAACGGGCTTCATCACGCCGCCGATACAGGACAGCGCGATGCTGGCGGACATCATCGTCCTCAATACGTCGCTCGCGGATCGCATGATGCCCGACATGATCCCAATCGTGTCAGATGCGGTGCTGAAATCAGGAAAGCCCGTATTGGCGGTTCCTGACGATAGCCGGGGCATCGACTTTGGCGGCCATGTGCTGGCCGCGTGGGATGGATCGTGCCCGGCTGCCGAAGCGTTGCGGGCGGCGGTGCCACTGCTGGCGAGCGCCGAGGGCGTGACGATCATCGAGATGGGCGAAGTCAGTGGCGAGCTTGCGGAAGATGCGGCGGCCTATCTTTCCCGACATGGCGTCAGGCCGCGGGTTGAGCATCTGGACGAGCCGGAAGGCGGCGTCGCGGCGGGACTGCTGGCCGAGATGAACAGGCGGCGGCCGGCTTTCTGCATCATGGGAGCATATGGACATTCGCGGTTGCGCGAGAGTCTGTTCGGCGGAATCACCCGGACAATGCTGGGGGAAGCGAATGTCCCGTTATTCCTGGCTCACTGAAATCCCATAATGAAAGCATCAATTGAAATGGCTTTGGGTGGAAGGCGGGGAGGCTGTCCAACCTAAAGGCGTAGATCATGGAGTCGTTTAGGTAGCGTAATGACCATCCGGGATTGCACGGACATGGCTGAAATATCATCTGTTCCATATCAAAGACTTACGAGGGAATGGATAAGTCGTGTGTTGGAATACGGCCAATGATGTTAGGGTGCGCAGGGCCTTGCCAGGCTGACGTCAAAATCCCGCATAGGGTGAGGCCATGCCGTCATGGAAAACAGCGCGTCCGCAATATTACGCCCTCGCCATTCTGGGGGTTGCTTTAGTAGCGGCGGTCCGGCTGCTTCTTGATCCATGGCTGAGCGACCGGTCGGCCTATCTGCCCTATGTCATCGCAATCCTGGGCATCGCGCTCTGGCTGGGCAAGGGACCGGCGATCCTCGCTACCCTGCTGAGCGTTGCGGCAGGGGTGGCGATTACCTATCGGTCGACGCTACAGAACCGCGACCTGATCGAGATCGCGCTGTTCGTCGTGACCGCTGCCGGCATCATCCTGATGAGCCGCCTCGTCCGCCAGTCGAACCAGCGGCTGGAGGTGGCTGAAGTCGCCGTCGAACATGGCGGCGCGGCGAACGAGCAGCTGGCGGTCGAGCTCAACCTGTTGATCGATGGCGCGCACGGGTTGGCGATCTACATGTTGGATCCGGCTGGCCGGGTGATGATCTGGAACCGGGGCGCCGAGCGGTTGAAGGGCTGGACCGAGCAGGAGGTGCTGGGCAAGCCATCTTCCCTATTCTATCCCCGCGAAGCCGTTGCGGCGGGCAAGCCCGAGGCCGATATCGAGCGTGCCTGCGCAGAAGGGCGATTCGAAGAAGAGGATTGGCGCGTCCGCAAGGACGGGTCGGAATTCCTGGCGGCGGTTAGCTGGACCGCGCTTCATGACAAAGATGGCGCGCTGCGCGGCTTTGCGAAGATCGTGTCCGACATCACCGAAAAACGGTCGGCCGAAGGCCAGCTGCGCGCCCATGAAAGCCAGCTGCGCGCGATCCTGTCCACCGTGCCGGACGCGATGGTGGTGATCGACGAGGCTGGCACGATGCTGTCGTTCAGCGCGGCCGCAGAGGCGCTGTTCGGCTATGCCGAGCTAGAGGTGCTGGGCAAGAATGTGCGCATGTTGATGCCGTCCCCTGATCGTGAACGGCATGACAGTTATATCCAGCGTTATCTGGAAACCGGTGAAAAGCGCATCATCGGCAAGGGCCGGGTCGTTTCGGGCCGGCGGGCCGACGGGTCCATATTCCCCATGGAACTATATATCGGCGAGGCGGTGCGCGGGAATGAGCGCATCTTCACCGGCTTCATCCGCGACCTTACCGAAAGGCGGGCGGTCGAAGATCATATGGCGACATTGCAGGCCGAATTGATCCATGTGACGCGGGTGAGCGCGATGGGAACGATGGCGTCGACGCTGGCCCATGAACTCAACCAGCCGATCGCCGCCGTCGCCAATTATGTCGAGGCCGTGCGCGACCAGATGGCGCAGCCACAGCAAAGCGAGTGGCCAATGATGCGAGAGGCATTGCAAGAGGCGGCGAGCGAGGCGCTGCGGGCAGGCCAGATCGTTCGCAGACTGCGGGAGTTCGTGTCGCGCGGCGAGGTGGAAAAGACGATCGAAAGCCTGCCCGAACTGGTGCAGGAGGCGTCTGCGCTGGGCCTCGCCGGCGCGCGCGAAATGGGGATCGACGTGCAGTTCGACATCGATCCGCTGGCGTCGCCCGTGCTGGTCGACAGGGTCCAGATCCAGCAAGTGCTGATCAACCTCGTTCGCAATGCGTGCGAGGCGATGGCGGACAGCGCGGTCAAGCAGCTGACCATCGCCACGCGCGCGGCCAAGGACGATCTGGTCGAAGTCATCGTGTCGGACACCGGCTGCGGCATTGCACCGGGGGTGGCGCGACAGCTTTTCACCGCATTCGTCAGCACCAAGCCCAACGGTATGGGCCTTGGCCTTTCCATATGCCGCACCATCGTCGAGGTGAATGGCGGCAAGATCTGGATGGAAAGCCGCAAGGGAAAAGGCACCGATTTCCACTTCACTCTCATTCGAGCGCAAGCCGAGGAGGCATATGACCGTGAAGAAGTTCGTTCACATCATCGATGACGAGGATGCCGTCCGGCGGTCGGCGGGCTATATGCTCAAGACGTCGGGCTATAGCGTGGAGACATGGGTGTCGGGGGTCTCCTTCCTGAAGGAAGCCAGATCGGCCGAGGAAGGCTGCATCCTGCTCGACGTTCGCATGCCCGACATGGATGGGTTGGAGGTGCAACGCGTCCTGGTGGAGCGGGGGATCGCGATGCCGGTCATCATCATGACCGGACATGGCGACATATCGATAGCGGTGCAGGCGATGAAGGCAGGCGCAATCGACTTTCTGGAGAAGCCGTTTGAAAAAGTGGTCCTGATCGATGCGATCGAGCGCGCGTTGGACCGGGTGCGCTCTGCCAAGGGGGCGACGGCCGATGCTGCGCGCGCGGAGCTGATCATCGGGGCGTTGACGGTGCGGGAGCGGGAGGTGCTGGAGGGGCTGGCGCAGGGGCTTCCCAACAAGACTATCGCCTATGACCTTGGCATTTCATCCCGGACGGTCGAGGTGCATCGCGCCAATCTGATGGCGAAGCTGCATGTCCATAGCCTGTCGGACGCCCTGCGCATCGCCTTTGCCGCAGGCATGGGCCACAAGGACCTGACTGCGATCAATACGTAAAGACTTGCGCGCGCGCGCCATGGCACCATTTTCTCATGTTGCTCACACCAGCGGCGCAAGGCGCGCCGAAATTATCCAGCCCCCCGATTTTCGTCGCCCTGTTGGACGACGATGCCGGAGCGAGGCGTTCGATGCAGCTGCTGTTGCAGGGGCGGGGTTTTCAGGTGCGTTCCTTTGCCGACCCCGAGGCGCTGGTCGCCGATGTGAAGGCGAACAACCCGGCCTGTCTGGTGACGGATTACCGGATGGCGGGATGCAATGGCCTGGAGGTGCTGGACAGGTTGCGCGCGGCGGGATGGAGCGGGCCCGCGATACTGGTCACTGCCTATGGTTCGGCCGAATTGCTGCAAAAGGCGATGGCGCATGGCTTTGGCGCTCTGATCGACAAGCCGTGCAAGGATTCGGCGCTGATAAACGCCATCAGGGACGCGACGATGGGTCAAGTAGGGAACTGACAGGTGCCGTCATGACGAACGCTGGGAAAAAGCAGGCAGCCGCGCGGCCTTTCGCCGTCATGGACCTGCTGTCGCCCCGCGAACGCGAAGTGCTGGCCGCGGTGGCAAGCGGCCATACCAACCGGGAGACCGGCAAGCTGTTGGGCATCAGCCACAGGACGGTCGAGGTCCATCGCGCCCGGTTGATGCGAAAGCTGGGCGTGCAGTCGGTGGCCCAGCTCGTTGCCCTGTATGTGCTTCACGGCCAGTCGCACGCCGGCCAAGGCAGGCCGTCGCATTGAGGCCGATCGCCTGCCCGTCTCACCGGGCGCAACCGGTCCCGGCGCTGGAGCACCTCGTATAATCCCCAATGTCGCCGGGCATGGATTGTGGGATCATGGCGGCGGGACCCCGGAATAGTGGCCCCTCTATCTTCAGCGATTGCATGCGAGGAAGATGATGACTGAGGCAAGAACCGCCCGCCATTCGACCATGGAAGCGTCCGACGAGCTGGTGCAGATGCTGCGCCGCCATGCCGAGCTGCTGCCTTCGCCCGACGAGGTGGAGGCGTTCGGAAATTTCTTCGACCGTTTCGGGGATGCGCGCGTCGTCCTGCTGGGCGAGGCGAGCCATGGCACGTCGGAATTCTACCGCGCGCGGGCGGCGATCACGCGGCGGCTGATCGAACGGCATGGCTTTGCGCTGGTGGCGGTGGAGGCGGATTGGCCCGACGCGGCGCGCATCGACGATTATGTCCGGCATCAGGCACCGCGCCCCAGAAAAGGCGATGTGTTCGTCCGCTTTCCGACATGGATGTGGCGCAACCAGGAAGTGCTGGCCTTTGCCGACTGGCTGCGTGGCCATAATCAGGGATTGGAGGCACAGCGGCAGGCGTCCTTTCACGGGCTGGACGTCTATTCCCTCAGCGAATCCATCCATGCCGTGCTGGCCTATCTGGACAAGGTCGATCCGCAGGAAGCGGAGCAGGCTCGCCGCCGATATGGATGTCTGACGCCATGGCAGGACGAACCGGCCCAATATGGCCGCACCGTCATGATGTCGGGCGGCAATGGGTGCGAGGACGGCGTCGTGGCGCAGCTTCGCGAGTTGCTCGACCAGCGGCTGGACCTGTTGAAACACGATGGCGACGCGTGGTTCGACGCCTATCAGAATGCGCGCATCGTGCGGGCGGCCGAACGCTATTACCGGGCCATGTATCGCAGCTCGACCGAGAGCTGGAATCTGCGCGACCGCCATATGTTCGAAACGCTGCAAAACCTGATCGCGCATCGCGGCAGTGGCACGAAGGCGGTCATCTGGGCGCATAACAGCCATATCGGCAACGCCGCCGCCACGGCCATGGGATGGCAGGGGGAATTCAACATCGGCCAGCTTTGCCGCCTTGCTTATGGCGATGATGCGGTGTCGATCGGGTTCGGCACCGATACGGGCCTGGTCGCGGCGGCGAGCGATTGGGGCAGCGCGATGGAAATCAAGACGGTGCGCCCGGCGCGGCCCGACAGCTATGAGCATGCCTTTCGCCGAACGGGCGTGGCGCGCTGCCTGACCGACTGGCGCGGGCGGGACAAGGCGGCATTGCGCGATGCGCTGAGCCAGCCGCTGCTGGAGCGCGCCATAGGTGTCGTTTACCGGCCCGAGACCGAGCGGCTCAGCCATTATTTCGAGGCCGTGATGGCGGAGCAGTTCGACGCGTGGGTGTGGTTCGCTCAGACGACGGCGGTGGTGCCGCTGGGCGCCGAACGGCCGCATGGCGCGCCAGAAACCTGGCCTTTTGGATTATGATCATGACAGAGCTTATCGCGAACAGACATGATGTGGTCATTGGCGCGCATCGCCTGTCGGGCTTCCTGGACGTTCCGGAAAACGCAACCGGGCTGGTGATATTTGCCCATGGCAGCGGCAGCGGGCGGCACTCGCCACGCAACCAGCATGTGGCGGCGGGCCTGAACCGTGTGGGCATGGCGACGTTGCTGGTCGACCTGCTGACGCCGGAGGAGGAACGGGACCGACGCAATGTGTTCGACGTGGGGTTGCTCGCACGGCGACTGCGCGAGGTGGCGGAATGGGCGGAGGAGGTGCCGCAGCTTGGGCCGTTGCCGCTCGGCTATTTCGGCGCGAGCACGGGCGCGGCGGCGGCGATCATCGCGGCGTCCATGCCGGGGGATCGGGCCGCGGCCATCGTGTCGCGCGGCGGGCGGCCGGACCTGGCGGGCGCGGCTGCATTGGGGGGCGTGAAGGCGCCCACGCTGCTGATCGTCGGCAGCCTGGACCAGGATGTGCTGGCGCTCAACCATGATGCCAAGACGTTGATGAAGGCACCCGCGGAACTGGTGGTGGTTCCGGGTGCCAGCCACCTGTTCGACGAGCAGGGGACGCTCGACCAGGTGATCAAGCTTGCGGCGCGCTGGTTCACCTCTCACCTGAAAGGAGCGGCGCGATGAAGCTGCCATCGATGCTGTTCCACGATCGCCGCGATGCGGGTGTACGTCTGGCAAAGGTGCTGTCCCATCTGGCCGAGGACAATCCCCTGGTGCTGGCGTTGCCGCGCGGCGGCGTGCCGGTCGCTTTCGAGGTGGCGAAGGCGCTGAGGGCGGACCTTGACCTGCTGTTCGTGCGCAAGCTGGGCGCGCAGGGATATGAAGAACTGGGCATCGGCGCGGTGGTCGACGGCGCGAACCCGCAGCTTGTGCTTAACGAGGATGTGGTGCGGCAATTGGGGCCGACGCCCGAATATGTCCGGGCCGAAATGCGCAAGCAACTGGCCGAGATCGACCGGCGGCGGCGGGCCTATCTGGGCGACCGGGAGCCGATTGCGGTGGCAGGCCGCACGGTGATCATCGTCGATGACGGGATCGCCACCGGCGGCACGGTGAAGGCGGCGCTCAAGGGACTGAGCAAGGCGCATCCCGCGCGGCTGATATTGGCGGTGCCGGTTGCGCCCGCCCATGTTGTCGCGGGGCTGCGGGAGGAGTGCGACGATGTGATATGCCTCTATGAACCCTATCCCTTTTATGCGGTGGGAGCGCATTATGTCGTCTTTGATCAGACGACTGACGAGGAAGTGGTGAGCCTGCTCAGCGAGGCGCGGGCTTTGCGGAGCGGGTAGTCGGCCTGAGGGCTGTCAGCGCAGTTCGTGCTGCATGATGCCGTTCAGGATGACCCAGAGCCACTCCATGCCGATCAGTTGGAGGACGAGGACGGCAAGGATCAGCGCTACGGCAAGGGTGGCGAGGATGAGCCGGTAGCGCATGGTACGCAACCCGTCAGGGCGTGGAGCGGCTGGTGACGACCGCCGATCCGTTGGGCTGGATCTGGATCAGGTGATAGGCCTTGTCCTCGCACTGGGCGCGCCAGACGACGGCGGGCGAGGGCGCGCCCGGCATGGGGTTGCTGCTCACGATAGTTTGGCACGGCAGGCCCGCATCGCGGATGGCGCGGAAGAAGACGGCGTCGCGGGCCTGCTTGGGCAGCACGGCGACCTCCGTAGCGTAGTTCGTCGCCGACGCATTGGGGTCGGGGGCGGGAGCCTCTGCCTTCTGGGCGGGTTTGCATGCGACCGCCAGCAGAGCCGTCGCCAGTACGGCCATCGTCCGCATCGCACCTTGTCCTTTACTGGTCATCAGCATCCCCCTTTTCCCACGCCCGCCGCGCGGGACCAATGGGGACATATACTTATGCCGGCGTGGGCAGCGCGGCGCGCGAGCTGGCCGGCGGCGCGTGGCCGAGATCATGACGGAGTAGAGGGCCTCGGCAAGCACCGCCCGAGCGGGGTTGGTGCTTCTATGATCTAAGCCAGCCCGTTGTCCCTCATCGCGTGGGCGATGAGGGGGGCGAGCGCGGCCTTGCTTGTTGGTCCGTCGATGCTGTCGCTGCTGGCGATGCGCGCGATCCCGTGGGCAGCCATGAAGGCGAGGTCGTCAGGGTGAGCGAGGCAGTGAGTGGCGATGGCTTCGATGGAGGTTGCGCCTGCCTGACGCAGCAATTTCGCCGCTTCCACCAGCGTGCGGCCGCTGGAGATCATGTCGTCCACGATGATGGCGCGGCGGCCCCTTGCGTGCTCCACGTCCGGGATGGTCAGGCTCACCTGGCGGTCGCTGAGGCGCTGTTTCGTGGCGACCAGGGTTTCGAGGCCGAGCGGTCTGGCGATCGCTTCGGTCCATTGGCGGGATTCACTGTCCGGGCCGATGATGATCGGATTATCCCCGGCGTCGATCAGCGCCGTGAGCAGGGGGGCTGCGGACGGGCTGATGGCGGAGATGCCGGGGATGGCTTCGGATAGCGTGGCGACGCGGTGGAGGTGGGGATCGACCGTCAGGAGCGCATCGAAATGGCTGGCGAGCAGGCCGCCAATGACCTTCTGGCTGACCGCTTCGCCGGGGTGAAAGGCTTTGTCCTGCCGCATATAGGCAAGATAGGGCGCGACGAGGATGACGCGCTCCGCCCCGCTGTCCCGCGCGGCGGAAGCGGCGAGCAGGAGTTCGATGAGCTTGCGGTCGGGATCGTCGAGCGAACGATACAGGATGACGCTCCGCGCTGATGCTGGAATGCGGACGAGCGCTTCCTTGTCAGGGAAGCGGTGAACGGCGACGTCACGAACCGGCAGGTCGAGCGATGCGCCCAGCCTATCCGCCGCCGCCATGCTGTCCGCGAAGGCGAGGATCACCGCGCTCACCGTGCCACCATATAGCCCGAATCTTCCGCCGCGAGGTCGCGCGCGAAGCCAAGGCCAGTGGGCGACTGGGCGTGGATGCGATAGAGCGCCTGCCCCTTTCGCACCTGCGCGCCGACCTTGTGCAGTAAGTCGATGCCCGCGCCCTTGTCCATCGGCGCACCGGCGAGGCGGGCGATGCGCGCGATGCGATGGCAATCAATCGCGCTCACCCGCCCTTCATGCGGCGCGACCACTTCATGGACATGGTCGCCGAGGGCGAACTTCACCGGCTGCCGTCCCTGCGCGTCGATCAGCCTTTCCATGGCGGCGAGCGCCTTGCCAGAGGCGAGCAGGTCCATCGCCCGCGCATAGCCCCGGCCGCCGCGCAGGGCGGGATCGAAGTCGAGGACGCGGCCCGCGAGGAACAGTGCATGCTCGCGCAAGTCCTGCGGCGCGTCGGCATCGTTGCGCAGCACCGCCATGACATCGCGCGCCTCCAGCACCGGGCCGACGCCCCGGCCAACGGGCTGCGAACCGTCCGTGATCACGATGTCGATGACGAGGCCGATCTCGTCTGCGATATGTTCGAACAGCTTGCGCAGGCGAACGGCGTCATCCTGCGTGCGGACCTTTGCGGTGGGTCCGAACGGTATGTCGAGCACCAGATGGGTGGACCCGGCGGCGAGCTTTTTCGACAGGATGGAAGCCACCATCTGCTCGAACGTGTCGATGCGCAGCGGGCGTTCGACGGAGATCAGCACATCGTCGGCGGGCGACAGGTTCACCTTGCCGCCCCAGGCGAGCACGGCCTTTTCCCTGGCGACGATGGCGCGCATCGCGTCTTCGCTGAGGTCGACGCTCGCCAGCACTTCCATCGTGTCGGCGGTGCCGGACGGGGAGGTGATCGCGCGCGACGATGTCTTGGGCATGATGAGGCCGTGCGCCGCCACGATCGGCACTACGATCATCGACGTGCGGTTGCCGGGGATGCCGCCGATGCAATGTTTGTCGACGACCAGCGGGGCCTTCCAGTCGAAGCGGTTGCCGACATCGGCCATGGCGCGGGTGACGGCAAGGGTTTCCTGCGTGCTCATGAACCCGGCGCAGGCGACCAGGAATGCGCCGATTTCCATCGGTGAATAGCGGTGGGCGGCGATGTCGCGGATGATCGCGGATATCTCGTCATCCTGAAGCGTATCGCCGTCGATCTTGCGCCCGACAAATTCCAGGCTGCGGGGCGGCATCGCCTGTTCGATTGCAACGGCCGCGCCTTCGGGCAGGGCGAGGCGCCGGAATGCCTGCTCGCCAAGGCCGATTTCGCCCGGCTTCAGCATCGCGGGTTCATCGACCAGCGCGAGGGTGGCGAGGATTTCGGCGCTTCCGTCACTGATGCGGATCTTGCGCAGCGCCTGGAATTGCTCGGCGGAATAGCCATTGCTTTCACGCAACAGAAAGGCGGTGTTTTCAGGGTAGGTGTCGATGGCGAGGCGCTTGATCGTCAGCATGAGGATCAGCTGCCGTCGCCAAGTTGCGGCGGGACGGGTGTGCCATGCAGTTCCTGCGCGACACGGGCGCAGATACTGGCCGCCCGCTGGCGCACGCGGGCAAGATTGTCCTTGAAGAAGTCGGCGGGTGCGCTGTCCACGACATTGCCGATATACAGCGCCTCGCTCGATTGCATGGCGAAGGCGCGGAACAGATAGGTGCCGGCGAGATTGCGGAGCGCTTGGGCCTGGCCTTGCGATTGCAGCCAGTCCTCCGGCGCGCCGGAGGTGGTGATGGCGCACAGATGGCCGTTGCCGAGCAGGCCAGTGCCCGCGCCATGCTGGACCTGGCCTATGGTTGTTCCCGCACCCAGCACCCGGTCGATATAGCCGACGAGGATGGCAGGCGGCATGCCGAACCAGACGGGAAAGATGAAGGTGATGACATTGGCGCCGCATAGCAGGGCGAGTTCGGCCTGCACGTCCGGGGAGAGGCGGAAGTCGCTGCGGCCCGGGCGTTCATGTGCCTTCAGCACCGGATCGAAGTTCATGGCGTAGAGGTCGCGCAGGATCGCCTGCTGACCCGCCGCCTCCACCGCCTCGCAATAGGTTTGCGCGATGGCGGCGTTGAAGCTGCGGGGATCGGGGTGGGCGAGCACCACCGCGTGGCGGATGGGAGATGGGGACGCGCTGGGCATGGCCGAGTTCCTCATTTGGCGTGCTGGCGCTGCTTCGCCTCTTGATAGGCGTCGAGCACGCGCCGCATCCGCGCCAGCGCATCGCGGCGGGCGCGTTCGCTGCGGATGCGGCCGAGATGCTGTTTCAGGTGGGTGATGAAGTCGGCATAATCATTCTGCCAGTCGGGGCCGCTCAGCTCCTCCATGTCGACCCGGCCGGTCTGGATGCGGTGGGCCGGCTTGCCGGGTTCCAGCGCATAGACTTCGCCGATCTGCGGGGCAATGATGCTGGCTGCGGGATTGTCCGCCTGCGTCAGGATGCGCAGGGCGGCGACGGCTTCGGGTTCGCCATGGTCGAGGAACAGGCTGCCGCTGATCGGCCTGCGCGCGCCGATCCAGCCATGCAGTTCATCGCGGTCGGCATGGGCAGAATAGCTGTCGATGCGGCGGATGCGGGCGCGGACATTGATGTCCTCGCCAGAAATGCGGACGCGCTGGGCTCCGTCAAGGATGACGCGGCCGAGCGATCCCTTCGCCTGAAAGCCGACGAACAGGACGGTGGAGTCCCGCCGGAACAGATTATGCTTCAGGTGATGGCGGATGCGGCCCGCTTCGCACATGCCCGATGCGGCCATGATGATAGCGCCGGTCATGGTGTTGAGGCGGATCGATTCCGCGACATCCTCGACATAATGAATGGACGGGTGACGAAAGACGTCTTCCCCGCCGGTGTCCTCCAGTTCCGACGCATGGGCGGCGAACACCTTGGTGGCGCGGCTGGCGAGGGGGGAGTCGACGAAGATCGGGACGTTGGGGATGCGGTTGGCGTCGGCCAGCTTGGCGAGGTCGAGCAGCAGTTCCTGCGTGCGTTCGAGCGCGAAGCTGGGAATGATGAGGTTGCCGCCGCGCGACAGGGCGTCCTTGATCTCTGTCTCCAATTGGGTGCGGCGTTGTTCGATGGTGAACTTTTCCCGCGCGCGGTCGCCATAGGTGGCTTCGCAGACCACATGGTCGAGACCGGCGGGGGCCTGTGGGTCGGGGTGAAAGGCCTTGTTGATGGGGCCAAGGTCGCCCGAAAAGAGGAGGTGCATGCCTGCGGTTTCTATCTCGACCGAGGCTGCGCCCAATATATGGCCCGCGTTCCAGAAGCGCGCGCGGAAGCCGGGGGCTGGGTCGAACCAGTCGCACAGCGGCGTCGGGCGGGTGAGGCGCCAGGCATTGAGCGCATCCTGCTCGGTGTAGAGCGGCTCGAACAGGCTTTCGCCCGCGCGGTCGCGGCGGCGGTTGCGGCGATCCGCTTCGCTTTCCTGAATGCGCCCCGCGTCGGCGAGCATATATTCGAGCAGGTCTGACGTGGCGGGCGTGCACCAGATGGGCTTGTCGAAACCCTGCGCCGCGAGCTTGGGGAGCAGGCCGCAATGGTCGATATGGGCGTGGGTGAGGACGACCGCGTCGATCTTGCCTGGCTCGAAGCTGAATGCGCCATGGTTCAGCGTTTCGAGCGTGCGCGATCCCTGGAAGAGGCCGCAGTCCACGAGGATGGCCCGATCGCCCAGCCGCAATTCCATGCAGGAGCCGGTGACGGTGCCTGCCGCGCCATGGAATGTGAGGGTTAAGGCAGGGCTCAAGCCGTTTCTCCCGATCCTTGTTTTCCGGCCATCATCATGGGGCCAACGGGCGGGGGAGGCAGTCCGTAGTTATACTGATGGGCAGGGGCGCATCCGTATCTTTCCTAATGTCGCGAGACGGGGCGCGTCCGCACAGTGAAGCGATGAGCAGCCAAGTGCCAACGAAGCCGCCATTGCCCGTCAAGGACGAGGTGATCCTCTGGTTCGATGCGATCGGGCGCGGCGATGTCGGCCGGGTAGGCGGCAAGAATGCCTCCCTTGGCGAGATGGTCTCCATGCTGGGCGGGGCGGGCATCGCGGTGCCGCCGGGCTTTGCGACCACGGCGGCGGCCTATCGCGCGCTGGTGGAGCATAACCGGATTGGGGATCGGCTGGCGGGCATCGTGGCGCAGTATCGCAGCGGTGCGATGCCGCTGCATGAGGCAGGCGAGGGCGCGCGGCGGCTGTTTCTGGACGCGGAATTGCCGCCGTCGGTCGCTGATCCGATAGTGTCGGCTTATCGGGATCTGTCGCGGAAGGCTGGCAAGCGCGAGGTCGCGGTCGCGGTGCGGTCGAGCGCTACGGCGGAAGATTTGCCGGACGCGAGTTTCGCGGGGCAGCAGGAAAGCTTCCTGAATGTCGTGGGCGAGCGGGCGCTGCTGGACGCGTGCCGCCGCTGCTTCGCCTCGCTGTTTACCGATCGGGCGATTTCCTATCGCGAGGCGAAGGGTTTCGACCATTTGCAGATCGCGCTGTCGATCGGGATACAAGTCATGGTGCGGTCGGACCTTGCGGGATCTGGGGTCATATTCTCGATCGACACGGAGACGGGCTTCCCGCGCGTCGCCGTCATCAGCGCGGCCTGGGGGCTGGGCGAGACGGTGGTGCAGGGGCGGGTCGATCCGGACAGCTATATGGTGTTCAAGCCCTTCCTGTCGGACGGACGGCTCAAGCCGATCGTCGAGAAGCGGGTCGGCGCGAAGGCGCAGAAGCTGATCTATGCCACCGGCGGCAGCGCGCGGACGGTACTGGTCGAATGCAGCCGCCATGAGCGCGACCATCCTGTGCTGGAGGACGAGGAGATATTGGAGCTGGCCCGCTGGGCCGTGTTGATCGAGCGGCATTATGGCTGCGCGATGGACCTGGAATGGGCCAAGGATGGCGAGAGCGACAAGCTGTTCCTCGTGTAGGCGCGGCCCGAAACGGTGCATGGAACGCGATCTGCGACGGCGCTCAAGACCTGGCGGCTGACGGGCAAGGCGCCTGCGCCGGTCGTCACGGGCGCGGCGGTGGGCGATGCCATCGCGTCCGGCGCGGCCTGCATCATCCGCAGCACCGATGACATTGCGCAATTCGTCGATGGCGCGATCCTGGTGACCGACAATACCGATCCCGACTGGGTGCCGGTGATGCGGCGCGCGGCGGGGATCGTCACCGATCATGGCGGGCCGACCAGTCATGCGGCGATCGTCAGTCGGGAGCTTGGCGTACCCGCCATCGTGGGGGCGGGAGACGCGACCAGTCGCTTGACCGCAGGGCAGGACCTTACCTTGTCCTGCGCGGAAGGGGACCGGGGACATGTCTATCCTGGCCGCCTGCCCTTTGTTTCGGAAGAGGTCGATACGGCCAGCCTGCCGCTCACGCGCACGGACTTGATGCTGAACGTCGCGAGCCCGGCGAGCGCCTTCCGCTGGTGGCGGCTGCCCTCGCGCGGCGTGGGTCTGGCGCGAATGGAGTTCATCATCAGCAACCTCATCCGGGTCCATCCGATGGCACTCGCCCATCCCGATCAGGTGAGCGATGCGGCTGAGCGGCGGGAAATCGAGCTGCTGACGCGTGGCTATGATCATCCGCGCGACTATTTCATCGAGACGCTGGGCCGGGGCATCGCGAAGATCGCCGCCGCGCACCATCCTCATCCGGTGATCATGCGCTTGTCTGACTTCAAGACCAATGAATATGCGCACTTGCTGGGCGGCGCGGCGTTCGAGCCGCATGAGGAAAATCCGATGCTCGGCTTCCGGGGGGCATCGCGCTATTATCATGAGCGCTATCGCGACGGCTTCGCGCTGGAGTGCCGGGCGATCCGGTTTGTGCGGGAGGTGATTGGCTTTGAAAATGTGATCGTGATGGTCCCCTTCTGCCGGACGCTTGGCGAAGCGGACAGGGTGATCACCGAAATGTCGCGCCATGGGCTGATGCGGGGAGAGCGAGGGTTGCAACTCTACATGATGGCGGAGATTCCCGCGAATGTGGTGCTGGCGGAGCAGTTCGCGGCGCGGTTCGATGGTTTTTCGATTGGCTCCAATGATCTGACGCAACTGGTGCTTGGCGTAGATCGCGATTCAGACTTGCTCGCACCGCTGTTCGATGAGCGCGATCCTGCGGTGATGAAGATGATCGCGGACCTGATCGCCCGTGCGCGCAAGGCGGGGGTGAAGGTCGGGATATGCGGGCAGGCGCCGAGCAATTATCCGGAGTTCGCCGAATTCCTGGTGCGCGAAGGGATCGACAGCATATCCCTGAACCCCGACAGCTTCGTCGCGACCCTGAAATGCGTGGCCGCGGCGGAAGCCGGGCGAGTTGTTCCTGCGGCCTGAGATGGCCGGTGCTGGCGCTGAACTGACGGGCCTTTCCGCTTCGCAAGCGCGGGAGAGGCTGGCGGCGGAAGGGCCGAACGAACTGCCACGGCCAGCGCGGCGCACGCCGTTCAGGATCGCGATGGAGGTGCTGCGCGAACCCATGTTCGCTATGCTGTTGGCAGCGGGTGGCCTCTATCTGCTGCTGGGCGACAAGGCCGAGGCGTTGATCCTGCTGGGTTTTGCGGGCCTCTCCATCCTCATCACCATCGTTCAGGAGGCGCGCACGGAACGCACGCTGGAAGCGCTGCGCGACCTGTCCGCGCCGCGCGCACTGGTGATACGTGATGGGGAAGCGCTGCGCATAGCGGGGCGCGAGGTAGTGACCGGCGATATATTGGTGTTGGATGCCGGGGACCGGATTGCGGCCGACGCTCTGCTGCTGGAGACGCAGGCACTGGAGGCGGACGAATCGCTGCTGACCGGCGAAGCGGTACCTGTCCGGAAACGGGCGGCGGGGCCAAGCGATCAGGAACAGGCCGAGCCGGGCGGGGATGATACGCCCCATCTTTTTTCAGGCGCCATCGTGACGCGCGGCAGCGGCGTTGCGCGCGTGACGGCGACAGGCCTTCGCAGCCGCGTCGGTCAGATCGGGCGGTTCCTGGAGACTTTGGAGACGCAGGTTCCGCACCTTCAGAAGGAAACGGCGCGGACGGTGAGCCTGTGCGCCGTTGGCGGTGTCAGCGTAGCGCTCCTGGTCGTGCTGCTTTATGGCGCTTTGCGTGGCGACTGGATGGCGGCGCTGCTGGCAGGGATCGCCACCGCCATGTCGTTGTTGCCGGAAGAATTTCCGGTGGTGCTGACCATCTTTCTGGCGATGGGCGCTTGGCGCATCGCGCAGGTGGGGGTACTGACCCGGCGCGCGTCGGCTATAGAGGCTTTGGGCGCTGCGACGGTCCTCTGCACTGACAAGACCGGCACCCTGACACAGAACCGGATGACCGTGACCGAACTTTGGTTGCCGTCTGGCGCTGCGACGGGTCTCGGCGAAGGTTTGCCGCATCCCGACTTCCACAACTTGATCGGGGCGGCAGCGCTGGCCAGCGCGCCGGTGCCGGTCGATCCCATGGAGGTCGCGTTTCATGGCATTGCCAGGGATGCCCGGCTTCCTGCCCGCGGCGATTGGGAGTTAGTACATACTTATGGCCTGCGACCGGACCTGCTGGCGATGTCCAATGTCTGGCGGCCGGCGGGCGAAGGCGAGCCGCTGACCGTGGCGGCCAAGGGCGCGCCGGAAGCGATTGCGCGCTTGTGCCGTCTGGATGGGGACGCGCGCCGGGCGCTGGAACAGGCGGCGCAGGCGATGGCGGCGCGGGGGATACGCGTTCTCGGCGTCGCATCGGCGCAGGCGTCGGGCGATGATCTGTCGAAGGGGCATGAAGTGCACGACTTCACGCTGCTGGGGTTGATTGGCTTGTCCGATCCGCTGCGGGCTGGCGTGACCGAGGCCGTCGCGCAATGCCTGGCGGCGGGTATCCGGGTCGTGATGATAACCGGCGATTTTCCAATTACCGCGCAGGCGATCGCCGCGCAGGCGGGGATCGGGGCGGGCGTGGTGATGGCGGGCGACGAGGTGAGGGCGCTTTCCGACGCTGACCTTTGCGTGCGGGTGAAGGATGTCACGATATTCGCCCGCACCATGCCGGAACAGAAGCTGCGGATCGTGTCGGCGCTGAAGGCCGCAGGCGAAGTGGTGGCGATGACGGGCGACGGGGTCAATGATGCGCCGGCGCTGAAGGCCGCCGATATCGGCATCGCGATGGGCAAGCGCGGCACAGATGTTGCGCGGGAGGCGTCGGCCATCGTGCTGGTGGAGGATGATTTCGGCGCGATCGTCATCGCCATTCGCCTTGGCCGCCGCATCTACGACAATATCCGCAAGGCCATCGGCTTCATCTTCGCGGTGCATGTGCCGATTGCGGGGCTTGCCGTTTCTCCGCTGTTGCTGGGCCTGCCATTGGTGTTGGGGCCGATTCAGATCGCGCTCCTGGAAATGATCATCGATCCCGTCTGCGCTCTCGTTTTTGAGGCGGAGCGGGACGAAAGCCGCATCATGCAGCGGCCGCCTCGCGACCCGGCCGAGCGTCTTTTTTCGAAGGGCTTGATCCTGCCCAGCATCGTATATGGCGGGATTGCTTTCGCGCTGCTGCTCGGGCTTCAGCTGGGAGTGACGTATTGGGGATTTGCTCCGGATCGCGTTAGGACGATCCTTTTCTTCGCGCTGGTCGGATCCATCATGGCGCTCATACTGGTGAGCCGATCCTTCAGCACCTCGCTCATCCGCGCCCTATGGCGAAACAATGCGTCATTGCGGTACACAGCGGCTGCTGTGCTGCTAGCATCCGCGTCGATCGTCCTGCTGGCGCCGTTACGACGGATTCTCGATTTCTCCCCCCTCAGGCCAGCGGATTTCCCTTTTTTGATCACACCGCCCACGATCGTTCTGTTTCTGTGCGAGATCGTCAAGGAACGGCGTGGCAGGCGCGCTTGACCGCCCTTCAAGTGCAGTTGCTTCGATAAAAGCGAATTGCGGCGTGCTGCTCCTTTGGAAGTCGTGATGACGCCATATGTGAACACAGGTATGGCCCGGATCCGCCACAGTTGCGTCGTCTGTGCGCGCTGAGGCGGATCAGGTTGTGCAGGGTTGAGTGATTGCTGCAAGCGACGTCGCCGCGACCGATCCGATCACCTGGATTTTGCATTTCGTTCTACCTGTGCTATCGACGCTTCGCTGAACGTCGCGTTTTGACGGATATCGGGCCGTTTCGGTTCACCTTTGTCCCCACATTGCCTCTTTTAAGCCGGAATGCGCGAATGGTCGCGCGTTCGCAGGACATGCAACAAGGAGACCGAGCATGATCACCGGAACAGTCAAATTCTTCAACGCCGACAAGGGCTATGGCTTCATCGCGCCCGAAGGCGGAGGCGATGACGCGTTCGTGCATATTTCCACCGTGGAACGCGCAGGTATGCACACCCTCGAAAAGGAGCAGCGCGTGACATATGAACTGGAGAAGGACAAGCGCGGCAAGATGTCCGCGGTCAATCTCCAATCAGCGTAAACGGTGCGGGGGCAGGCCAGGAGGCCGCTCCCGGCACATGCCTGTGGACATTGGTTCGCATTGCGAGGCCTCACGGGGGACGAAACCGCCCGTGAACAGGTCAGGCGTCCGGAACATACGGATTTCCACCGAAGCCAAACCGCGAAGCATCCCCTGGTCAAACGGATAGCGGGCATCAATCCGCCGGAAGACGGACGCAGGGACAACCCACCAATGAATTTGAAAATGGAATGCGGCAAGAGCCGCAAGGACTTACGATGAATATTGTTACACAGATCAGAAAACGTGCGATTATCCACCTGCCTTTTGGCAAGCAGGGCAAAAGACCCTTTTCTCCCACTCGATCGACGACGCTCTCTACCAATGAATTGAAGCGGATCGTTGCAGCGATGATTGGTTGAACATCATGCGCCGGCAGTATCCCACGCTGTCGGCCTTTCTCCAGAATTAGGAACAGTAATGAGCCGAGAAGCAATCCGCCCCTTTTTGATTACAAAGGATGAGGATGGTCATTTCCGGCTCACTGTGCGTGAAACACGCTATAATTCGCAGGGTTATCCGCTTGTGACCTCCCAGATGCAGGAGGAGACGTTCAAGACGGCAACTGCTGTGCGGAACTTTGCGCGAGATATGTTCAAGGCCGGACCCGGACAGTTTACAACCAAGTAAATTGTTGCCGGCTCACACGATTGGTTGAGCCTGGCCTCGGAAAATTCTCATCTCGGTATCGTGGCTACAAGTGGCGCTTCATGGCGTCCATGCGAGCGACATCAGCAAAGGGAAAATAGCTCAATGTTATCCATGCCCGATGATGCCGTCGAACTGATCGGCAAGGCAGAGCTTCCTGATGGAGGACGGCTGCACTTATGGCGACGCGGCGATGATTATTCCATCAGGTTCGGGGACAATGAACTGATGGGTAATCAGGTCCGTCATTCCGAAGAAGCTCTTGCCACCCTGGCCTGTAGCCGCCTGCAGCATCGGGACAGCCGCATCCTTATCGGCGGTTTGGGCATGGGCTTCACCCTCGGCGCTGCCCTGCAATCCTTGCCATCCACAGCCATCATAAGCGTAGCAGAACTCGTTCCGGAGATTGTGACGTGGGCAAATGGGCCTTTGTCACACCTCTTCCATGATTATCTCTCAGATCCCCGCGTCAAGGTTGAGATAGCCGACGTGCATGACGTGATCGCCCGAGAGAAGTCGGCGTTCGATGCCATCCTGCTGGATGTCGACAACGGACCCGATGGGCTGATCCACCTGGCAAATGAACGCCTATACTGCAATTGGGGACTGCGCGCTGCTCACGCGGCCTTAAGGCCCAATGGAATATTGGCTGTCTGGTCAGCCTATGGGGATGAAGGCTTCGTTGCACGCCTTGAAAACGCGCATTTCGATGTAGAAGAGGTCAGTGTGGCAGCCCTCGTTGATGGTGAGGACGTGATTCATACAATCTGGCTGGCTTCGAAGCAGGATGACTGCCGGTAGTTCGTCGTGATTTGACCCTCAGTGCGAGGGGCTTTCAGAAAACGGCCCCCTCCGCAGCGGGGGACTGGAACTGAACGCCTGAACGGCCGGGAAGGTCGACCTTGGCGAACTATGCTTTGGCGAGCGCGTCCATTACTGCCTCAAGGTCGCGCTTAACGACGACGTAGTGGCCCTTTTCAAAATTAACGGCGCTCGAGCATTTTCAAGTTGACCGTTTACGGTCAACGGCTCGGAAAATGCGGCATCAAAAGACCAGAGCGTTTTCGTTCATAGTGAAAACGGGGCCAGCTTGATCAGTTCCTCTGTAACGCCGAACGAAGCTGACACTGTCTGCATTGATTGCCAGGACGTCACCGTCGGGCGTCTCGAATTTGACGTACCCGTTCAAGGATTTTTCGCCTCAGGACTGGACGGAGCAGATCCGCCGCCTTTCTTCGCTTTATGCTTTGCAAGCAATCCGTCCAGTTCCGCTATACGGATGCGCTCCGGAGTATCCTTTGCAAGACCTTTCAGCCTGCATTCGGCCCACAGGCTTCGGCGTTCGGACTCCAATGCTTTCTGATACAAGTCGGCCATATTCTGCTCCGCAATTCGGTTGGATGCTCAGCGTCGATAGGCTACCCCGAGCGAGTCGTTTCAGGTGATGGCGTGGGGCTTGCCCCACGCCATCGGCCATCCTGTATGAACCAGCCTCAGCTATTTATTTTCGAGCTTTGCGCGCAGCGTAACGCGCATCGCGCGCAGCCTTCATTTCAGCGGCGCTGGCGGGCTTCAGCCTGGCGGCCTTGAGTGCTGCCGCGGCCTCTGCGGCGGCTTGTTTTTCGGCTTCGGCCGCCAGTTCGGCCGCTTTGCGTTCTGCCTTCTGAGCTTTGGCCAAAGCAGCAGCCTCAGCCTTGGCAGCCCGCTCGACTGCAAGTGCTTGATCCTTGGCTTCGCGCGCGCGGCGCCGCTCCGCCATAATTGCCTCGTCAACGGGCGGCTTGGCTCTCAGCGCATCCAGGGCTTTCTGTTTGGCCAATCCTGCTGCGGCAATACGGTCTTGAAACGAGGGAGCTTTATAAGAGGGCAAAGTTTATCCTTGAACGTTCATATCGACGGCGGACCTCGCGTTGCAGACGCAAGACCGGTTTAGCGGTGAAGGGGGAGCCACTAGCAAAAAATACCCCTGGTCTCAAGATCGTCAGATTGCGGGTAGAGGCACTGTCCGAAATTTCAGTCTGAAGATCGGCATAGCTAAAAAAGATCTTTGGGAACTTTGTCAGGTCGCCAGCATGTTGCCATAGCCGATGATGATGGTTGCGATGACGAGAAGGCCGACACCGCTCCACACCATCGCGCGCACGCGCGGCGCGGCGTCCTTCCACTCGCGGAAGGCAAAGCCCCAGAGCGTGCCGAAGATGATGATCGAGGCCATGTGCAGCGTCCACGACGAGAAGCCGAAGCGCCCCATCTGGCTTTCGCCCATGGTGTAGAAGAAGAACTGGAAGTACCAGGCGGTACCGCCCAACCCGGCGAGCAGGAAGTTGCGGCCGAGAGGAGGGCGCCCCTCGCCGCGACCGGCGTCCGCGTCCATGTGCATGGCAGTGCCGCCCAGCCACTGGCTTGCCGAGCCGTTGCGGACGATCAGGATCGCGCACCAGATCGCGTTGGTGGCGAGGCCGCCCGCCATGACGAGGCAGAGCGTCGGCAGACCAGTCCAGAGCGGGCCAGTGCCGGCAGCGGCGGAGAGTGCCTTGATCGGCTCGCCCGCGCTCAGCCCGAAAGCGAAGCAGGAGGACATGACGCCGGAGAAGATCGCGACCGCGATACCCTTGCGGAAATTGAACTCGGCCACAGCCTTTGTCTTCTGCGCATCGGAGAGCGCACGGTCCTTGGCGGCGCCCGCCATCGCCACCACGACGATGCCGGCCAACGTGACGAGCAGCCCGAGCAGGATCATGTGGCCCGATGTGCTGCCGAGCAGCTTCGCCGCGAAATCGCCTTGAAAGATTGGCGGGATCAGCGTGCCGAACACCGTGCATAGCCCCAGGACCACCGCCATGCCGAGCGACAGGCCGAGATAGCGCATGGTCAGCCCGTAGGTGAGGCCGCCAAAGCCCCACAACATGCCGAAGAACACGCACCAGCCGACGATCCGGCCGGGAACCTGCGCCATCACGCCAATCAGATCATGCGTCTGGACGGAGGCGAAAAACCACGGGGCGACCGCCCAGGAAAAGATCCCGCCGGTGAGCCAGAATATCTCCCAGTTCCATCGCCTGATGCCGCGATAGGGCACGTAGAAGCTCGCCGAGGCAAGGCCGCCCAGCCAGTGGAAAAGAACGCCGAGAAGGGGGTTGGCTGGCATCAGAGGTCAAGCCCCAAGCGATAGATGCGGTTGGCATTGCGGCCGAAGAGATCCCGCCGCTCCTCTTCGGAAAAACCTGCGGCGAAGGCGTGATATGCTGCCAGGTAGCGGTCGAGCGGGGCGAAGAGCTTGTCCGTGGGGCTGTCGCTGGCGAACATGGCACGCGCGGTGCCGAACACGTCTATTGCCTCGCGCAGCAGCGGCGCCACGGCATCCAGCGTCCAGTTCCGATCGATGAAGCCCAGCCCCGAAATCTTGATGGAGACATTGGGGCATGCGGCGAGCGCGCGGATGCCGTGGCGCCAGCGCGCCAGCCCCTCCCGCTCGGACGGGATCGGCATGCCGAGATGGTTGATGATCACCGGCACGTCGGGGTGACGCTGGATCAGCGGCGCGAGGCCCGCCATCTGCGGGGCATAGCATTGCAGGTCGAACGACAGGCCGTGGCGGCCGAGCCGGCCAAAACCGCGCCACCAGTCGTCGTCGAGCGTGACGTCGCTCGGGTTATAGGTGCGCATCGGGTTGACGTGCCAGTTGACGATCTGGCGGATGCCGCGGACGTGGGGATGTGCGGCATGCGCCTCCAGCACGGCATCGATCCCGTCGTCCTGCAAGGCCGCGAAGGCGACGATGCCGTTCGGCATACCCTGCGCCGCAGCGAGGCCTTCGAGCCAGCGCGTCTCGTCGAGCGCCTGATCGGGCACCGCGCCGGCGTCGATATGGACGCAACCGACGACGTTCCAGCGGCCGGCGTCGGCCAGATAGTCGTCGATCAGATAATTCTTCGCGATCGCCTCGGTGCTGCCGTTGGGGCCGGCATCGTCGAACGGCGGCAACAGCCACGGATAGCGAATGTGCGCCAGATCCCAGAGATGGACGTGGGCATCGACGAAGGGAATGGCGTCCAAGCGGCTTCTCCGGTCAGTGGGGGATGCGCCGCCTCTCGGGCGGGCGGTCGCATCCCGCAAAAGTCAGAAGGTCGTGCGTCCACCCGATGTGTCGAAGGTGGCGGCGGTGGTGAAGCTGCACTCCTCCGATGCCATGAAGCAGACCATGGCGGCCGATTCTTCGACTTTGCCCAGCCGGCCCATGGGAATCCTGGAGCGCATGTAATCGACCTGGCTCTGCGGCAGCTGATCGAGGATCGGGCTTTCGAAGGTTGCAGGCGTCAGCGCGTTGGCGATCACGCCCTTGCCGGCCAGTTCCTTGCCCAGCGACTTGGTGAAGCCGATCACGCCCGCCTTCGATGCCGAATAGGCCGAGGCATTGGGATTGCCTTCCTTGCCCGCCACCGAGGCGACGTTGACGATGCGGCCATAACCGTTCGCCAGCATGTGCGGCACCACCTCGCGGCAGCAGTAGAACAGGCCGTTGAGGTTGATATCGACCACGCGTTGGAAGCTGTCGATGGGGAACTCCCAGACGGGCTGTGTTGCCCCGGTGATGCCCGCCGAGCAGACCAGAATGTCGATATTGCCGAACAGGTCTGCGGTTTCACGCGCGGCGGCCGAAACCGCCTGCGGATCGGCGACGTCGAGCGCGACGGTGTGCGCGGCGCCGACCTCGTCCTTCGCGGCGGCCAGCGTTTCGGCATTGAGATCCCAGAGGGCGACGGTGCCGCCTTCCGCCACGATCCGCTTCGCCACTTCCCTGCCCAGCCCGGAAGCGCCACCGGTCACGATGGCGGTCCGGCCGGCATAGCGCCCCGAGAACAGGGTCATGTCAGCACCTCGTCACCGAGATGACGCCACGCTGCGACCGTCTGGGTCTGGGTGCCGAGCTTCGCGATCGAAAGCGTCATTTCGTCGCCGGGCTTGAGGAAGATCGCGTCCGGTTTCTTGCCCTCGCCCACGCCCGGCGGCGTGCCGGTTATGATCAGGTCGCCGGGGAACAGCGTCACATATTGGCTGAGATAGGCGATGATCTGCTTCACGGTGAAGATCATTGTCTTCGTGTTGCCGGTCTGCATGCGCTGGCCGTTGACGTCGAGGCTCATGTCGAGATCCTGCGGATCGCCGACCTCGTCGGGCGTCACCAGCCAGGGGCCGACCGGGCAGAAGGTGTCGTGGCCCTTGCCCTTGCTCCACTGGGTACCGCGCTGCTTCTGGTTGAACCGTTCCGACACGTCGTTGGCCAGCACGTAGCCCGCGACATGATCAAGCGCGTCCGCCTCCTCCACGTAGCGGCAGGTCTTGCCGATGATCACGCCCAGTTCGACCTCCCAGTCCCCATGGGTCGAATCCTTCGGCAGCATCACCTCGTCATTGGGGCCGGTGAGCGCCGACAGCGCCTTCATGAAGACGACCGGCTCGGTCGGGATCGGCAGGTTCGATTCGATCGCGTGATCCTCGTAATTGAGGCCGATCGCGACGATCTTGCCGATGCCCTTCAGCGGCACGCCGTAGCGGGGCGTGCCCTCGACCACGGGCAGCTGGTCCGGATGGACCGCCCTGGCGATGGCGAGCGTCGCCGGCGTGATGTCCTCGACGACCTCGGACAGATCGCGGATGTGGCCTTCGGCATCGACGATGCCGGGTTTTTCGGACCCGCGCGGGCCGTAGCGGCAGAGCTTCATGGGAAATCCTCAGTGGGTATAGGGGCGATGAAGGGGGATGTCGCGGTTGAGCTCGACGCCGAAGCCCGGCTTGTCGAGCGCGCCAACCTTGATGCGGCCATTGACCGGGACCGGTTCGCCGAGCAGCTGCGGTGCGAACATCGGCACCACTTCGGTCGGTCCGGGGTGCATCATCAGGAACTCGGCGAAGGGCGAGTTGTGGCGGGTGATGACGAAATGATAGCTGTAGACCGACGATCCGTGCGGGATCATCAGCACACCCTTGCTCTCGGCATAATTGGCGATCTTGATCAGTTCGGTAACGCCGCCGCACCAGCCGACGTCGGGCTGGATGATGTCGCAGCAATCCATGTCCATCAGCATGCGGAAGCCCCAGCGGGTCGCCTCATGCTCTCCGGTGGTGACGAGCAGGCCCCTGGGCGCGTTCTGCTTCAGCGCGGCATAGCCCCAGTAATCGTCGGGTGAGAGCGCCTCCTCGATCCATTTGAGCCCACATTCCTCGTAGGCGCGGTGGGAGAGCCGGGTGGCGTAATCGAGATCGAGGCTCATCCAGCAATCGAGCATCAGCCAGAAATCGTCGCCAACCCGCGCGCGCATCTCGGCCAGTTCGGCGATGTTCTTGTGCAGGCCCTCAATGCCTTCCGCGGGACCGTGGTGGAGTGGGAGCTTGCCGCCGATGAAGCCCATCTCCTTGGCGAGATCGGGCCGCGCTCCGGTGGCGTAGAATTGCAGTTCTTCGCGGACGTTGCCGCCGAGCAGCTTGTAGACCGGCTCGCCGCGCAGTTTGCCGAGCAGATCCCACAAAGCGAGATCGACGCCGGAGATTGCGTTGATCACCAGTCCCTTGCGCCCGTAATATTGGGTCGAGAAGTACATCTGGTCCCAGATCTTCTCATAGTCGGCCGGGTCGCGACCTTCGAGGAAGCGGGCAAGATGCTTTTCGACGATGTAGCAGGCCGGTTCTCCGCCGGTCGTCACCGCGAAGCCGACCGTGCCGTCAGCCGCCTCGATTTCAACCACAAGCGTGCCCAGCACATTGATCCCGAAGCTCTGCCGGCTCTGCCGATATTCGGGATAGCGCGCCATCGGCGTCGCGATGTGATCGTCGATCCAGTGCCCCTCGCCCTGGTCGTGATAGTCGGCCCCGCCGCCGCGCACCACAAAGGCGCGGACATACTTGATCAACGGTAGCGCCACGGAGATCCTCACCCCTATATAGTCAGGCCGCTGCACGACCATGTTGCCAATATATGGAAACGTGTTTTATAGAATGGATATGAGGGCGTCAACATGACCGAAAACAAAAACGAGGAGAGCGGCAGCAGCGTGGGCGCGGGCAGCCAGACGCTTATGCGCGGGCTCGATATTCTGGAGGCGGTGAGCGAGGAGGGTTTGGCGCTGGCCGAACTGTCCGAGCGGATCGGCCTCGCCAAGAGCACGACGTACCGGCTGGCTACGGCTTTGGCCGATCGCGGCTACCTCGCCTACACGCCGCGCGCCGGCTACCGCCTGGGCGCCAAGCTGCTGCAACTGGGCGCAATGGCGCAGGCGCAGATCGACCTCATCCAGGTTGCGCGCGATCATCTCGAGCGCCTTTCGTCCTCGACCGGCGACACCGTGCATATGGGCGTACTGGTCGACGATCAGGCGCTCTACCTCGACAAGGTTCCGGGGCGCCGGCGGATCACCATTTCCAGCCGGGTCGGTGATCGCCAACCGCTCAGCTCCACGGGCCTCGGCAAGGCGCTCATGCTCGATCACCCGCCCGCTTACTGGGCCGAGCGCTTCGATGCCGACCAGAAAAGCGGCTCCCACCCGGTCGATCCCGCGCTGTGGCGCGAGCGGATGGCGGGCTATGTCGAGGCAGGCCGCGCCTTCGACCTCGAGGAGAATGAGGACCAGATACGCTGCGTGGCGGCGCCAATCCGGGACGTCGCCGGCAAGATCGTCGGCGCGATCAGCGTATCCAGCGCCGCGCAATATATGGACGACCAGCGGATGGTGGACCTCGCCACCGAGGTGGTCGACACCGCGAAGGCGATCAGCACCGAACTCGGCTGGTCGCCCCCCAAGACCAGAGGATGATGATGCTTTTGCAGAACAAGGTGCTGCTCGTCACCGGTGGCTCCGCCGGCATCGGGCGGGCGACGGCGATCGAGGCGGCGCGCCACGGCGCCGATGTCGCGATCAACTATCTGGGGCACGACGAAGGCGCCGCGAGCGCGGTGGCGCAGATCGAGGCGCTGGGACGCCGCGCGATTGCCATCGAAGGCGACGTCGCCGATGCGCGCACCGCAACCGATTTCGTCAGCCGAGCGGTGGACGCGCTCGGGCGGGTCGACATATTCGTGTCGAACGCCGGCATCTGCCCGTTCCACGCCTTTCTCGACATGCCTGCCAAGACCTTCGAGCGGACGATGGGCGTCAACCTCCACGGCGCCTTCTACATGGTGCAGGCGGCCGCCAACCAGATGGTGCGACAGGGAGACGGCGGGGCGATCGTCGCGGTCTCGTCGATCTCGGCGCTGGTCGGCGGGGAGATGCAGACCCACTATACCCCCACCAAGGCGGGCATCCACTCGCTGATGCAATCGACCGCGATCGCGCTCGGCAGACATGGCATCCGCTGCAATTCGGTGCTGCCCGGCACGATCCTGACCGACATCAACAAGGACGACCTTGCCGACGCGGAAAAGCGGACGCGCATGGAGGCGCGCATCCCGCTCGGGCGGCTTGGGGCGCCCGAGGATCTCGCCGGTCCGATCGTCTTCCTTGCTTCCGACATGGCGCGCTATGTCACCGGCGCGGCGCTGCTGGTCGATGGCGGCGCGTTCGTGAACCTGCAATGAGCCGGAAGATCCGCACGGCAGCCTCCGCGATCGACTATCGCGAGCTGGCCCGGCGCCGTCTGCCGCCCTTCCTGTTCGAATATATCGACGGCGGTTCCTATGCCGAGGTGACGCTGAAGCGCAACGTCGCGGACCTGGAGGCGATCGCGCTTCGCCAGCGGGTGCTTAACGATGTATCGACGATCGATCTGGCGACCACTCTCTTCGGGCAGAGGCTGGCGCTGCCGGTGGGCCTCGCCCCGATCGGCCTTGCGGGGATGAACGCGCGACGCGGCGAGGTGCAGGCAGCGCGCGCGGCGGAGGCGGCGGGCGTGCCCTTCTGCCTTTCGACCGTCTCGGCCTGCCCGCTGGACGAGGTTGCGGCAGGAACCACGAAGCCCTTCTGGTTCCAGCTCTACATGATCCGCGATCGCGGCTTCATGCGCGAATTGCTGGAGAAGGCGCGAGCGCTCGGTTGCTCGGCGCTGGTCTTCACGGTCGACATGCCGGTGCCGGGATCGCGCTATCGTGACTATCACTCGGGTCTGGCCGGCGCGCCGGGCCTCGGCGGCGCACTGCGGCGCGCGTGGCAGGGCGCGACGCATCCGCGCTGGGCGTGGGACGTCGGCCTCAACGGCCGCCCGCACCAGCTTGGCAACGTCGCGCCGGTGCTCGGCCCCAACACCGGGCTGGAGGATTTCTTCGCCTGGATGCGCAACAATTTCGATCCCTCGGTATCGTGGCGCGATCTCGACTTCATCCGCCAGACCTGGGACGGACCGCTGATCATCAAGGGCATCCTCGACGTCGAGGATGCGAAGGCCGCCGCCGCGATCGGCGCCGACGGGATCGTGGTCTCCAACCATGGCGGCCGCCAGCTTGATGGCGTGCTGTCGAGTGCCCGCGCGCTTCCGCCGATCGCCGATGCGGTGCGCGACCGGCTGGCCGTGCTGGCGGACGGCGGTATCCGATCCGGCCTCGATGTCGTGCGGATGCTCGCGCTCGGCGCCGATGCGGTGCTGTTGGGGCGAGCCTGGGTCTACGCGCTTTCCGCCGCCGGGCAGGCGGGCGTTGCCCACGTCCTGCGCCAGGTCGAGGCCGAGATGCGGGTGGCGATGGCGCTGACCGGGTGCACGGACATCTCCTCCATCGATCGGTCACGCCTGGCAAATCAATTCCCACATAATGGAATGATAGAATAATTTTTGAGAATTATGTTGACATCTGCCGTCAACCCCCGCATCCCGAGGCTCAGGCAGCAATGCGACTGTCATCGAGTCTCAGGTGAGGCCGGGGAGGATTGAAGGCTATGATCCGCTGACCTGATTGCTGGCGCCTCGAAATGCGCCGCCCGATTTTCAACAGATAACGAGGTTCGTCTCGCCGGGATGCGGCCACCGCCGTCGCCGGCCGGCGTGGCGTGCCCGCAAGAGGGGAATGATATGAAGACGATCCAGGGACTCGCCCTGCTGCTGGCGGGATCCGCCTTGTGCTCGACCCAGGCTGTTTTTGCACAGACCGCGCCAGATACGCCCGCGCCCGTCGCGGACACTGCCGGCGCGGATGCGGCCGGATCGACGCTCGCGCCTGCGGCGGACGATGGCCAGACACAAGCGTCTTCGCAGGATATTGTCGTCACCGGCACCTTGATACGCGGCGTGGCGAAACCCACCGGCTCCAACCTTCTCACCGTGAGCAGTGCCGCAATTCGGTCGACCGGCAGCAGTGCGGCAATCGACGTCCTCAACCAGACGGTGCCACAGCTTCCGACGCTGAACAGCGTCTCTTCCGGTTCGGCGAGCTTCGCCACACCCGTGGCCAAGATTGCGCTGCGCGGCTTCGGAAACACAAATGGCAATTCTTCCGGCCAGACAGCGACCCTGGTTCTTTTCAACGGCCATCGGATCGTGCCTGTCGGCGTTCTTTCCACCGACCCCGATCCCAATCTGATTCCGGCCGACGCACTCGAAACCGTCCAGGTCCTGCCGGACGGCGGGTCGGCGACATACGGTTCTGATGCGATTGGCGGTGTGGTCAACTTCGTCGCGAAGAAGCGCTTCGACGGCCTTCAGATGCACTACCAGCATCAGTTCGGTCAGGATTATCACGAGAACGACGTAACGCTGACTGCTGGCACTCACTGGTCGACAGGCTCTGTTCTGATCAGTGCCGCCTATGCGGCTCACGACGCGATCTTCGGCAAGGACCGCGACTACATCACGTCTGACTTCACGAGCCACGGAGGTTCGGATCTGCGCACCACGTCGTGCGGCTACGGCAATTTCACCGTCAACGGCACGGTGTACACTGCTCCGAATTTCCAAAGTGTCCCGTCCGTTCCGCGTTGCGATCAGACCGACTATACGAGCCTCACTCCGGTCGAGCGTCGTGTCAATGTCTTCGCCTACCTCGAACAGGAAATCACCCCTTCGCTCAAGTTTTCTGTCGACGGCATCTACGGTCTCAGAACTGACAAGGTCTATACCGATATCGCGTCTATTCCTTCGTCAATCACCATCGACGCAAGCAATTCCTACTTCAGGCCAGTGAACGGCGAGACGTCGCAGACGGTTAGCTACAACTACTCCAGAGGGCTGGGAAATGCCCGCGTTTCGCCCCAGCGATTTGAACAGTATCAGGTCGATCCAAGTCTGACCTGGACGATCAATGATCGTTGGCAACTGCGCGGTGATTTCCTGTACGGCCATAGCACGGCTACCATCCACGACCGGACCGGCTTGAACGGATCGGCCATCACGGCAACGAATTTCAATCCTTACGACACGTCGCAGACCCCGTCTGATGTGCTGGCAAATCTGGCGGATCACGAGATTTACACGCGCGGCGTGAACAAGATTGTCAGCGGCCAGATCGTTGCCAACGGAACGTTGTTCTCCCTCCCGGGCGGTGATGTGAAGCTGGCTGTTGGCGGCGAAGTTCGCCGGCAATCGCTGTTCAACTCTACCGTGACCGGTTCGATCGGCGATCGGTCCGGCCTGGCGAGCTACGACGCCACGCGGACTGTCAAGGCTGGCTTTGCGGAGCTGTTTGTGCCTGTTGTCGGACGCGAGAATGCGGTGCCGTTTATCAACGCGCTGTCGCTCGACGCCGCCGTCCGATATGACCACTATAGCGACTTTGGCGGAACGACGAACCCCCGCTTCGGTATCGACTATAAGCCGTTCGAGGATCTGACGCTTCGTGGCGTCTACCAGACGACGTTCGTTGCACCCAGCCTTGCCGACTCAGGAAACAAGATCGATACGCGCCTGCAGGTCCTGACTTTGGCGCCCCAAACCTATCTGGCCTTTATCGCCGGCGCGGGCCAGGGTTTGAAGCCGCAGACCGGTCGAAATTACTCGATCGGTGGCGATTATAGCCCGCATGCGATCCGTGGGCTGAAGCTGGGCCTGACATATTGGAACACGAAGATCGACAATCTCGTTTCACTTTCGCTCGGGGCATATGGATTCCCGGGGGCCCTCAGCACCGCCTATAATCTATGCGGCGCCGCTTCGCCCGTCCAGCAGTGCAGCGAGGCCTATATAAGCAGCATTCAGCCGCTCTGGCTGAGACTCGACAATGGCGGTGCTCCGAACATCCAGTCTGTCGCTGACCTGTTCAAGCCGGGAAGCAACATCATCGGCGTGGTGGACGCACGACGGGCTAATTTCGGCAGCGAAAAGCTGGACGGATTTGATTTCAATGTTTCCTACAATACCGATGTTTCCTTCGGCACGATTTATGGACAAATCGCCGGAACTTATATCCTGAACAAGAAGATCTCGGCCACCGCCGGCGGGGCGTATCAGGATTATCTCGCAAGCACGGTCGTGAATGGCCAGACTCCCAAATATAACATTGTCGGTTCGCTCGGCGCCACCAGCGGCCCGGTGACCACAAACCTGACTATTCGGCGCAACGGTGGGTATCATGTGCTCGACGGCATCTCGCCCGGCCAAAGCCATGTTCGCGGCTATACTGTGACGGACGTGTTCGTCGGTTATAATCTCAATGCGATCGGCTTCATGAAAGGAGCGGATATCGGGGTCACGGTGCAGAACCTGTTTGACGCCGATCCGCCTTATTATGGTGCGTCCGTCTCGGCGGGTGCCCTTTCCGGTTATACAAACGGAGGTACGCTCGGTCGGATTGTCAGCCTGTCCCTTCGCGGACGGTTCTGACGGTCGAATAGGGAGGAGAGGATGGGGCGGCGGGTCACTCAAGGCGCTTTTGCAGCGGCCTGCGGCCTCTTTGCAATGGCATCGGCAAACGGCCAAAGCCAGCCGGCGCCATCGGACAAGCTTAGGGCGGGCTTCGAAGACCCGCCACATGAGGCGCGCCCGCAGGTCTGGTGGCACTGGATGAGCGGGAACGTCACGCAAGAGGGCGCGCTCCTCGATCTACAGTGGCTGCACGACGTGGGCATCGGCGGAGTCCACGCTTTTGCCGGTGGCCGGCTGGAGCCCACTGTCGTCGATCATCCTGCTCCCTTCATGAGCGTTACGTGGAGGACAGCTTTTCGCGCCGCCGTGGATAGGGCGCATGCGGATGGGATGGACGTGACGATAGCCGGTTCGCCTGGTTGGAGTGAGACGGGCGGGCCCTGGGTGCAACCCGCTGACGGCATGAAGAAATATGTTTGGGCGACGAAGATCGTCGAGGGTGGCCATCGCATAAAAACCGACTTGCCGTCCCTCCCGACCGCGACCGGACCATTTGCTTCCGTGCCTCGAGACCCAGGCTTTTCCTTACCCGGCGATCCGAAAACACCGGATCCGATTGCATCGGGGCCCGGTCCCGTCATCGCCTTTCCTCTGCCGGCGGAGGAGGCTGCGGCTCCTTCCTATACGTCGAGCGCCGGCTCCGCCGAGGCCCTGGCGACTGCAGCGGCCGACTTATCGTCAGACTTTGCGTTACCTATGTCGACGGACGGCAGCGCCTACGTCGATGTGCGTTACGCCAAACCCGTGGAAATGCGGGCGCTCACGCTGGCCATGAGCACGCGGCCTGCGATCGACATCCTGGTCAGCCGCGATGGCAAGACCTTCGATCTGGTGCGGCACGTTCCCCAAGACGAGGCCGAGCATCCGTCGCGACAGCAGACATTTGCCTTCAAACCTGCGACAGGCCTGGTGTTCAGGATCCGCTTCGGCGCGCCCAAGCCCTGGCGCGTGCTTTCGGGTCTGCCAAGAGGTCTGGTCCCTCCTCCTGGACCGGTCATCTTCCACCTTCAGCGCGTGACGTATAGTGCCGCGCCGCGGATCGATGGCTTCGAAGCCAAGGCCGGATTTCAATCCATAGTCGACCAGGCGACCCTGGAACCCGCCGCAAAATCGGCGGGATTGTCACCGACATCGGTCATCGATCTTGAACGCTATGTCACCGGCGAAGGGGCTCTGGACTGGACGCCGCCTCCAGGGCGTTGGATGATCCTCCGCTTCGGCTGGTCGTTGACGGGACAGACCAACGGACCCGCCGAACCGGTCGCGACCGGGCTGGAAGTCGACAAGCTCGATGCAAAAGCTGTCGACCGCTATGTCGATGGGCTCTTCAGCCTGTACAGCGATCGTATCGGCGTCAATCTCGGTCCTGCGGCGGTCAATGGCCTGCTTACCGATAGCTGGGAGGCGGGAGTCCAGAACTGGACACCCGCCTTGTTGCAGGAGTTCCGCAAACGGCGAGGCTATGATCCCTTGCCGTGGCTTCCTGCTCTGGCGGGTTACGTAGTGGGCAGTTCCGAACGTAGCGACGCATTTCTTGCTGACTTCCGCCAGACGCTGAAAGATCTTCTGATCTCCAGTCACTATGATGTCCTGGCCGATGCTGCTCACAAACGCGGCATGACCTACTATACGGAGGTCCAGGGCGACACGCCCCGCGCCATCGTCGATGCCATGACGGCGAAATCCCGATCCGACATACCGACGGGTGAGTTTTGGTATCGGCCGTTCGCGACGGTTGCCGGGCAGCCTTCGCTCGTAGCCGATCTCCAGGAGGCGGCGTCGGCTGCGCACGTCTACGGAAAGCCCCTGGTGGCCGCGGAAGCGCTGACGGTTGCGGCAGGCAACGATCCATGGGCTTTCTCTCCGGCGATGATGAAGCCCGTCGCCGACCAAATCTTCGCGCGAGGCGTCAATCGCATTCTCCTTCACGAGTCACACCTCCAACCGTTCCCGGATCGCAAGCCGGGCCTCGCGCTTGGCTTTTTCGGACAATATTTCAATCGGAACGAAACATGGGCGGGAATGGCCCGCCCGTTCGTCGATTATCTGGCGCGAACGTCGCACCTGCTACAGCAGGGTCGCTTCGTGGCGGACGTCGCTTATTTCTACGGGGAGGAGGATGGGCCGACGCGCCAGTTCGAGCTTGCTCCGAACAAGGACGTGCCTCCCGGTTATGCCTTCGATTATATCAACCCCGAGGCTCTTCTCGACAAACTGTCGGTGCGCGACGGTAAGATCGTCACCCAGACGGGCATGCAATATCAGGTGCTTTACATCCCTCAAACCGTTCATCGGCTGTCCTTGCCGGTCGTCGAGAAGCTTGGCGCGCTGGTGCGTGCCGGGGCGACTTTGGTTGCGATGCGTCCGAAGGGCGGCATCGGCCTGAACGACGAAGGTGCCGCTTATTGGAAGGGAGTAGATCTGCTTTGGGGACATGATGGGGAGGTTCGCCAGCTCGGTCAGGGTATGGTCTATGCCCAAAGCTCTCTGGCCGATGTCCTGCGAACCAGGCGGATAGCACCTGATGTGGACGATAACGGCGCGCAGCTGTTGTTCCTGCACAGGCGTGCGTCAGACAGCGACATCTATTTCCTGTCGAACCAGTCCTCGGCAGACATCAATCCGCAGGTCGCGTTTCGTGTAGATGGCCGGATCCCGCAATGGTGGTCTCCCGAGGATGGCAAGGCCCGGGATCTGTCGTTCAGGCGGTCCGGAGGCAAAACGGTCGTCGATCTGAAGCTCGACCCCCAACAGGCGGGATTTGTCGTCTTCAAAGGTCGGACGGACAAGCTGTCCCGGACCGTCGCCGGCCCGCGCGTCGCGGCAACGATGACGCTCGACCGCGGCTGGAGCATCCGGTTCGAGAATGGCTGGGGTGGGCCGCCGGGACGTCAATCCTTCAAATTGGGTGACTGGTCCAAATCCACCGAACCGTCGATACGCTATTTCTCGGGCGTGGCGGCCTATGACACGATGATCGACGTGCCGGGCAAGATGATCGGTACAGGGCGCCATATGGTTCTCGATCTCGGCAACGTCCGGGATCTTGCTCAGGTTGAAATCAACGGCCGCGCCGTAAGTATCAGTTGGCATGCCCCTTATCGCGTGGACGTGACGGGCTTCCTGAAGGCGGGGTCCAACCGGATCGTCGTCAGGGTTGCCAACCTCTGGGTCAACCGCCTGATCGGCGACAAGCAACCGGGTGCCAAGCCCTTTGCTTATGCGCCCGCGTCAACGTACCAGGCCGACAGCAAACTTCTTCCATCGGGGCTCATCGGTCCTGTTCGCCTTACAGCCATGGACCCGGCGGACTGACGTGATTGGCGATCGCTCTTCAGAGCCCCTTCTGCATCATGGAATATTATAGGTGTGCAAATGAAAACCGTCAGACTCGGGCTCGTTGCAGCGCTGCTTTCCGGAATAGTGCCCTGCTTTCCGGCAACCGCGCAGGATCCGGCAGACGCCAAGGCCGCGGCGACCGAGGCCAAGATGACCGACGTCGAGCGCTTCCAGCTTCTCCATGGCATCATGCCGATCGCAATTCCCGGTTTGCCGCCGATCCCCCCGGGTCTCAAATCCACCGCAGGGTTTGTTCGCGGCATACCCCGCCTGGGCATTCCCGATATCTATGAAAGCGATGCCAGCCTGGGTGTCGTGAACCCGTTCCAGTCTCGCAAGGGCGATATATCGACCGCTCTGCCGTCCAGTCTCTTGCTGGCAGCGACATTCTCCCCCGATCTCGCTTTTGCGAGTGGCGCGCTGGCCGGCAATGAAGCGCGGTCCAAGGGTTTCAACGTGCTCCTTGCCGGCGGGGTTAATCTGGCGCGCGATCCACGCAACGGCCGCAACTTCGAATATGCGGGTGAAGATCCGTTGCTCGCCGGCACCATCGCCGGCGCTTCGATCAGCGGCGTACAGAGCGAGCATGTCGTCTCGACCGTCAAGCATTTCGCGTTGAACGACCAGGAGACGTTACGTCAATCTATCGACGCGAGGATCGAGGAGAAAACGTTTCGGGAAAGCGATCTGCTCGCCTTCGAGATCGCTATTGATCGGGGCCATCCGGGCGCCGTGATGTGCGCGTACAATCAGGTAAACGGCGCCTATGCGTGCGGAAGCGATTTCCTCTTGAACAAGGTCCTGAAGGCGGACTGGAAATATCCGGGCTGGGTCATGTCGGATTGGGGAGCGGTTCACGACGTCAGCTATTTCGCAAAGGGGCTCGATCAGCAGTCGGGTGCGCAACTGGACAAGGAAACATATTTCGACAAGCCGCTGCAGGATGAAGTGGCAGCCGGGCGCGTGCCAAAGGCACGGGTGTCCGACGCGGTGCGTCGCATCCTGCGATCGCTATATGCGGTCGGTGCCGATGCGCCGCTTCGGGAAAGGCCGATCGACTTTGCCGCCCACGCGAACGCCGTGCGGAAAATTGCCGATGCCGGTATCGTCCTGCTCAAGAACGAAGGCGGCATACTGCCTCTTGCTGCCAACGCAAAGTCGATCGCGGTCATTGGAGGCCATGCCGATGTGGGCGTGATCTCCGGAGGCGGATCGAGCCAGGTCACGCCGGCCGGGCAGGTCTTGCTGCTGCCGCTCGGCGGACGCGGGATAATGAGCAACTGGTCGAAGATCCTCTACATGCCGTCGTCGCCGCTCAAGGCGCTCCAGGCCGCACTGCCCCGGACGAACATCGAGTTCGACAGCGGCTACGTGCCCGAGGAAGCAGCGGCATTTGCCGCGCACTCGGATCTGGCGATCGTTTTTGCGACCCAATGGCAGTCCGAAGGAGTGGATGGGAGCCTGACGCTGCCCGAAGGGCAGGATGCGCTGATCGATGCGGTGGCGACCGCCAATCCGAATACGATCGTCGTGCTCGAGACCGGGAATCCCGTCAAAATGCCGTGGCTGGGAAAGGTGAAGGGCGTCCTCGAGGCCTGGTATCCGGGGCAGGGGGGAGGCGAGGCGATCGCCGACGTTCTGACGGGCGCCGTCAATCCTGGAGGCAGGCTGCCCATCAGCTTCCCAACCGACGAAAAGGATCTTCCACGGCGGACGATTCCCGGTCTCGGATTGCCTGAGAAGACGGCCCTCCCGATCGACTATGATGAAGGCGCGAACGTCGGTTATAAATGGTATGCGGCCAAGGGCGTGAAGCCGCTCTTCGCTTTCGGTGAAGGTTTGAGCTACACCAGATTTGCGCATTCCGGCCTGAAGATATCGGGCGGCTCCGATCCCAGTGTGACACTCACGGTCAAGAATATCGGCGAGCGTAGCGGCTTTGACGTGCCTCAGGCCTATTTGGTGTCGATTAACGGCAAGCCCGTGCGACGACTGATCGGTTTCTCGCGCGTCGAACTGGCGCCGGGGCAAAGCCGCACCGTAACGATGAAGGTCGATCGCCGTCTCCTTGCCGACTGGACCGACAAGGGCTGGGCCATCGCCGGGGGCCAATACGACATCGCGACAGGGCAATCTGCACTTGATCTGGATGAGGTCATGAGCGTCAAACTCGCTGCGCAGATGGTTTCTCGCTGATAGCTCTATGATCCCGAGGCACCAGGAGCCTCATGGTCTTCATCTTGGACATCGCAAAAGCCGGGAATGGCTGAGAAGAGCAGGGGGCAGATTTTCGATCAGGGGACCCGATCGGCTGCCCTTGTCGCGATCGGTCGTTCAACCAGTGATGCGTGAATGGCCGGCTCTGGTCCGCTTTTGAGCGTTCTTCCTCCGGGCTATCGTGGCCCGAGGAGAAGTGTCATGGGATTATCGGAATTTGATCCCGCTGCACGCGAGCGAGTATCATGGAACGCGGGATGCAAAGTCGGTGCGAAACGCGCGCTAGAGCCCCGTCAGATATGGGCAATCCGCTTCTTTCTTGATCAGCATGGGTAAACCCTGGACCGGCGCTTTTTGCCCTTGCCATCGACAGCGAACTTCGCGGCTGTGACCTGGTGAAGATCAAGATCGGCGACATCCTTTGTGACCGAAAAGTTCGGACGCGGGTGATTGTCGTTCAGCAAAAAGCCGGGCGTCCTGTTCAGTTCGAATTGATGGACGATGCTTGCGCCAGCCTGCTCCGGTGGTTGGAGTTGCGGGGCGGATCACTGGAGGATTATGCCTTCGCGAGCCGCACTGATCATTCGGCCCACATGGGTAGCCCATGGGACAGGCGGAGCCTTCGGTCATTTTACCTTGCCGTCCTCCGCCGCCTTCAGCACGCGCAGCACATTGCCGGACCAGATTTTCTGGATATCCGCCTCCGAATAGCCCGCCTTCAGTAAGGCGTTGGTGATCTTCGGCAGGTCTACCACATCCTCAAGGCCGACCACCCCGCCGCCGCCGTCCCAATCGAGGCCGATGCCGACATGGTCCGGTCCCACCACCTTGAGCGCATGGAGCATATGCGCCATGAAATCATCGAAGGTCGCCTTATCCTTTTCAGGATAGAGCCGGTCGATCTCCTGCCGCTTGGACAGCAATTCGGCGCGCTTTTCGGGCGAGAGTTTCGCGTCTTCGCGCATCTGACCCATCAGCGCGGCCATCGCCTTCTGTCGTTCGGGATTGGGCTTGGATGCGCGCAGATAGGCGCCATAGGCGTTCATCTGGATGACCCCGCCCTGCGCCGCCAGCGCTTTCAGATGCGCGTCATCGATGTTGCGCGGATGATCGTAGATCGCCTTGCAGCCCGAGTGAGTCAGCAGCACTGGCGTCTTGGACAGGGCCAACAGATCGTCCAGTACCTGATCCGAACTGTGCGACGCGTCGGGCACGATGCCGAGCCGGTTCATCTCCGCCAGCAATTGCTTGCCCAGTGGGCTGAGGCCGCCATAGCGCGGCCTTTTTGAAGGATCGGTGGAACTGTCGGCAAACTGGTTATGCGCGAAATGGGCAAAGCCCGACACCCGCACGCCGATGTCGTAGAAGGTTTTGAGCAGCGACACATCCTCGCCCAGCGGATAGGCGTTCTCGATCGAGATATAGACGATCCGCTTGCCCGTCGCCGCGATCGGCGCGGCGTCCTTCGCCGCCAGCGCAAGCTGGAAGTTGGCGGGATCGGTGGCCACCATCGACCGGATCGACATGCCGCGCAGCAGCGCGAAGTCACGCGCCTTGCGGAACCCCTCGACCGTCAGCGGTCCCTGCGGCGTGTAGATCGCCCAGAAGCCGCCATCCAGGCCGCCCTTCTTCATCCGGGGCAGGTCGACCTGGGTATAGTCACCATGCACATCATGCTCCTCCTCGATCGACCAGCCGGGCAGGTCGAGCGAAGCGGGCGTGTCGAGGTGGCTGTCCAGTGTCAGCATCTTCTGGTGCAATTGATAGACTTTTTTCGGCACAGCCTGCGCTGATGCTGCGGTGGGGAGCAGCGCGATCAGCGCTGCTCCGGCAAGAAGGCAAACTCGCATCAAATCTCCCCGGAAATGGTGAACTGGAAGGTGCGCGGCGACAGCGGCCGGAACGCGCCGTCACCCGATACCGCGGAGGATATGAAGGACAGCCTGTCCTTGTCGAAGATATTGTCGACATTGAAACGCGCCTTCAGGCTCTTCAACGGGCCGACGCTGAAACCATCGCCAATGTCGACATAGGCGCTGAATACCGTATAGCCCGGCACGCTCGACCCCGCGCTGTTGGTGAAGGTCGACCAGCGCCGCGACGTATATTTGCCCGAGACATTGGCCACCAGCCAGCTGGCCGGTTCCACCGTCACGCCGCCGCCGACGATCCATTTCGCGCTGTCGGGCAGGAACTTGCCCGCGATCGGGATCACGGTCGATGCGATGATGTCGTCCTTGAACTTGGCGTTGTTATAGGTGACGTTCAGGTTGCCATAGGCAAGGCCGTTCAGGAAAGAGGGCTTGTAGGTGCCCGCAAATTCCACGCCATAGGCGCGAACGCGTCCGACATTCTGGTAGAATGTCTCGGTCGACGCGCCGCCGCCCGGGACAAAGGTGGTGATCGACTGAATGCGGTTGGCGAATTTGGTATAGAAGGCCGCGATGGAGGCATAAAGCTGCCCCTGATTGGTGCGGAAGCCCAATTCCATATTCTTCGACCGTTCAGGCTTGGGCTGCGGCACCAGAGCCGAAGTTCCGGGGCGGGTGACGGCATAGATGTCGTCCATCCCCTTGGGCAGCGCCATATTCTCGGCATAGGAGGCGAAGATCTGCGATCGGCCGTCCAGCTTGTAGAGCAGGCCCGCCATGGGCAGGAACATGTCGTTATAATGCGCGCTGTTGATCGACGGGCCCCAACCCGGCACGCCGACGCCATTCACAACGCGATAATAATCGTCGAAGTCGCGATACCCGCTCAGCCGGTAATCCAGCATCAGCCCCTTGAAGCCCAGATCGAGCACCAGCCTGTCATCGGCCAGCTTGATCGTGTCTTTCAGGAAGAGCTGCAAGGTGTCGCGCTGCGACCGATAGTCGCGGCGCAGATAGACCAGTTCGTCCAGATTGGGCGCGCCGTCGGGCGCGCCATCGGTGGTGTTGTAGCGCGCCTGGGTGCGGTGATATTTGTCGACCTCTGCCCAGATGCCTGCTTCCAGCGCGTTGCTGCCAATCTCCCAGTGCAGCTTGCTGGTGATGCCATAGCGGTCGCCGCCAACGCCGGACTTGCCATATTGCACGCCCCTGGGGGCGGTGACGGCCAGCCCGGCCTGCAACTGCGGCCTGTAGCGGCCGAGCGAATTGGCGTAGCTGTCGGGCGACACGCCATAGCCGTCCTTATCCTCCCAATATAGGGTGGATTCCGCCCATACTCCGTCCGCAATCCCGGCATGGACGGTCGCGCCATAGAGCCGATCCTTGCGAACGTTGATGGCAAGGTTATAAACGGACGTGTAAGCGCTGTTGGAATAGTAGACGCCCGGTACTGTGGGATTGAATCCGGGGGTCGTGTTCGGCACATTTTCGATATAGGCATAGTCGCGCCCACACTGGCCCAGTGCATTTTTCACGGTGCAGTTATATTGGGCGCGGGTGATGGTGGGCGAGTCATAGTCGAGGAAATCGTTCGACACGAATTTCAACCGCGCCCAGCTGTCGCCACCCAGATCGGCGTGGATCTGTCCTTCCCAATGTTCGCGGTCGACGGTGCCGGGGCCGCGCCACAGGTCGCTGTTGAGCTTGGTGCGGCTGACATAGGCCTTGAACGGCCCGATCTGCCCGGTGCTGGCGCGGATGAAGGTGCGCTTCATGTCGAAATCGCCGAAGCTCTGCGACACGAACAGGCCCATCTCGTCCTGCGGGGCGATGCTGTTATACTGCACTACGGGACCAAGGGAGGAATAGCTGGGCAGGCCGACATCGCCCGCCCCGACCGAGGCGACGACCGCGCCCAGATTTTCATTGTCGACATAACGGAACACCGGGCTGCCGCCAAAGGCATCGCTGCGCCCGGTGGGGATGCCGTCGACCACGAAGCCGATCTGGTCGAGGTTGAAAGCGCGGGTCTGGACGCTGTTGCCGAATTCGTAAAGGCCTAGCGCGCCGTCGGTCTGCACGTTGAAGCCGGGTAGCTGCTCCAGCATCTTGAGGCCCGAAATGCCCGAAGGCGCCGATAGCAGCGCCTCCCGCGTCACCGCCACGACATTGCTGATCTTGTCCTCGCCAATCGCTTCGGACGATTGCGAGACGCGGCGCCCTGTGACGGTGATCGCGTTGCTCTCGTCGGCCGAAGCGGGATCCTGTGACCAGGCGGCGGAGGGCAGGCCTGCCACGCAACAGGAGAGTAGGAGTGCCGCATGAGATGCGCGGCGGAAAGCAGGAATCGAAGGCATATTGGCTCCCTGTTGGCCCGTCTGGGGGCGTCACGAGCCTCTCAGGAGCGCGTTCCCAAGGATGCGCCTTTCCACTCCAGTCGCTTCCCTGCTGGCGAACGCTCGGCCTGCCGGACGGGTCTATTGCATAGTTGCAATTTGAAACGAAGCGATGGGGAAAATCCGCTACTCGCTTATGCCTAATCCGAGGATACGGCCATCAGAACAGATCCGTCGGCAGGCAGAGCAATGACGGGTCGTCGCCTGACGAAGTGCGCATCATGCAGTGTACGACGATCATGGGCGACTGGTGGTCGCGACATCGTCGGGTCCTTTCAGGCAAAAGGCGTGGCGAACTCAAGACGAATGCCACCGGGAATGAAGATGAGGAAGTGGCGCGTCGAGGAAGTCGGGCTGATGGGGCCGGGCGCGGCATCGACCGCCACTTCGGGATGCGCCGTTACTGCGTCCCACGCCGCATCCAGCGCGGCATCGTCGGCGACTGACAGCGAGAGATGATGGAGGCCGATATTGGCGCGCCGGTCGAAGGCCCGGGCAGTGAGCGGGTCAGCCGCGCGCCACAGCGTCAGCAGGATCGCGCCGTCGGACACGAAGATGGACGGATAGTCCGGAACGCCGCCCGTCTCCGCGAAGCCCAGCGTGCCGCAGAAGAAGGCGCGCGCCTGATCGAGATCGGGTACGGTGAGGCCGATGTGATGGACACCCTGGGTGAGCTTGCCGGTCATGATTCCTGTCCTTCCAGTTGGGTAATGCGGGCACGCAGCGCCGCGATTTCGTCGATGAGGGGTTGGGAAGCCCGCCGGACCTCTACCCCGGTGAAGCGCGGGGTGATGTGCTGCGGACAGTTCCAGTCGAAGCCGATGACATCGATCAGGAAGGCGCGCTCGGGCTCTGCCGCATAATCAGGCGGCATCAGCGCGGCGATGTCCGCCGGGTCTTCGCTGGCACGGGCATGTCCAATCATCTTGAGCCGACGGCGGTTTGGATAATCCATCAGGAACAGCGCGACGCGGTCGTCGGCGGCGACATGGGCGGTGGAGAGATATTGCCGATTACCGCGATAGTCCGCGAAACCGATACGATTGCCCGTCACATGCCGCAGGAAACCCGCCGGACCGCCGCGATGCTGGACATAAGGCCATCCATCCTCGGAGACGCTCGCCATGTAGAAGCTGTCGCGGGCCGAGATGAAGTCCAGTTCGCGGTCGGTCAGCCTGTCGACCGGACCGGCACCGGCTTCCATACGGGCATAGGAAGCACGTGATCCGGCAGCCGCCTGCAAGGCTCGGGCGCCGAGACCGAAGAGGGTATGGAGGAAAGTCTGTGCCATGGGCTGGAAATAGCGCGTTGCTACAATGGCGATAATCCGCGATGATTGGTCTTCACTATTTCAATTTGAGGAATAATGGATCGTTTCGAGAGCCTTTCCGCCTTTGTCGCGGTGGCAGACCAGCGCGGCTTTGCAGCGGCAGCGCGGGCGCTGGAAATGTCGCCGCCGGCCGTCACCCGTGCGATCGCGGCGCTCGAACGTCATCTTGGTGTCACTCTGTTCCATCGCTCGACGCGGGCGGTGTCGCTGACGGACGAGGGGGCCGCCTTTCTCGACCGGGCACGGCGCATATTGTCCGAATTGCGCGAGGCGGAGCAGATCGCGATGGGAGGGCGGTCCGTGCCGCGTGGGCAGCTCTATGTGACCGCTCCGGTGATGTTCGGGCGTCTGCATGTGCTGCCTGTCATCAACGCGCTGCTGGCGACCCATGCCGGACTGACAGCACGCATGATGCTGCTCGACCGCAATGTCCGCATCATCGAAGAGGGGATCGACGTGGCGGTGCGGATCGGCGCGTTGACCGACAGCGCGCTGCGGGTGGTGACGATAGGATCGGTGCGGCAGACCATCGTGGCAAGTCCGGCCTATCTTGCCGAGCATGGTGTGCCCAAGGATCCTGCCGATCTCTCGAGGCATCGCTGCGTTGCGGGCAGCGGGGTGCGCGTCGGCAGCGCCTGGCCTTTTGGACCGCGAGGCGAGACAATCGCGGAGGCGGTTCCCCGGCTGACCGTCAATAGTATCGACGCGACCATCGCCGCGGCGGAGGCGGGCGTGGGGCTTGCCAATGTGCTGAGTTACCAGTCCGCAGCGAACATCGCGAGCGGGCGCCTGGCCGAGGTGCTGGCGGATCATGCGCCGCCGCCCATACCGGTGAGCCTGCTCTACGACCCCGGAAGGGCCGCCATGCCTGCGGTTCGCGCCTTCATCGAGGCGATGCGGGAGCAGGCAAGGCAGATGGCGTGGCGTTGATGAAGAATCGCTGTTGAAGCGCGGTTGAATCCCGCCAAAGTTGAGCGCTGCTAAATCCAGCTCATCGATGAAGGCCTCAACCACTCGCACCGGGTTATCCTCGGCGACATAATCATCAAGCGATACAGGCAGAAAGCTATCCTGCCGCCGATCTTGCCCGTCGACGAAACGCCTCATGACCAAGTCTCCCGAAACGCCAGGAAGCCCAATCACAAGCAGCTGTTTTTACAGAGCCTCGGTCGATGTCCTTCAGCTTGCTCCCCCAATCGCCCCCGGCGTCAGGATCAGGGTGAGGAGAATGAGGGCGATGCCAATATATCCCCAGGCGCCCATGCCTTGCCAGGCGATCTTCATGCTGCCAGCGTTGGAGCGTGACGATCTGGCCAGCCGCATCGCGTAGATCATCGTGCCGGTGACGGCCATCGCCGTCAGCAATGCGCCGAAGAGGAACCAGACGGCTTTCGTCCACAGGCCGCCGAACGTGCCGAAATGCAGCGGATCGGCCATTTCGGAAAGGCGCTGATGCGCGCTCAGTGCGCGTCCATCCAGCCGCGCGACAACCCGCGACGTCGCCGGATCGACCACCACCGCATTGGCTCGGTCGCGTACCAGCCAGGCGGATGATTGGCCCAGAAAGATGACGCCATTGTCGGGTGTGATGCGGATTTCCCGAATATCGAGCGCAGGATCGGCTCTGCGCGCAATGGCAACCAGCCGGTCCAGCGCGACGCTGGTCGGCATCGCACGAGCCGCGATCACGCTTGCTCCCTCAGCCGACATGGCCCGGGCGGTGGCCCCCCCATCCCTCGGGCGCCACCAGTGATGATGGCTACTTTTCCTTGCATCCGGCCCATTTCGACCACTCCCAATCTGCTCGGACGCGAGGGTCCACTCGTTGATGTCCCCGATCAGGCGTCGGCCAGGATCAGGTCCGACGCCTTTTCGCCGATCATGATCGCGGCGGCGTTGGTGTTCCCCGAGACGATGCGCGGCATGATCGAGGCGTCCGCCACCCGCAGACCTGCGATGCCCCGTATGCGCAGGCGCGGATCGACGACAGCATGCTCGTCGGCGCCCATCGCGCATGTGCCCACGCCGTGGAAGATGCCGTAACCGAAAGTGCGGGCATGTTCGAGCAGTGACGCCTCTTCATTCTCGTCCGGATGGTCGCCGGCAGGCCCTTCGATTATTGATGCGAGCGCAGGCTGGCGGGATATCTCACAGCTGATGCGAAGGCCCGCGGCGATCTTCCGGCGATCCTCGGCAGCGTCGAGGAAGTTGAGCAGGATGCGCGGCTGACGGGTCGCGTCGGCGCTGGCGACATGGATCGAGCCGCGGCTTGCCGGACGCAATTGGCAAGCAGCGATGGTGACGCCGGGAAAGCTGTCGATCTCGCCCGTGGCGGGATCGGCCGAGGCGCTCACCATATTGACCTGTATGTCCGGGATGTCGAGCACCGCCTCGCTGCGGACAAACCCCATGACAGTGGCAGGCGGCGCGGATAGCGCCCCCTTCCGGGCGAACAGATATTTCGCCACCTCGCCCATCAGGCCGACGCCGCTCACCGCCGTGTTGATCGACGGGGTGCCCGGCCGCAGGCGGAAGCGCAGCATGGTGCACCAATGGTCCTGAAGGTTCTTGCCCACGCCCGCCAGCGGGTGGCGCACCTCGATGCCTGCCGCACGCAGGATCGCCGGATCGCCGATGCCCGAAAGTTCGAGCAACTGCGGGGAATTGACCACGCCTCCGCACAGGATGACTTCCCCCCGGCAGGCGATCTCGCGCGTCTCGCCGCCCTTGCGGACACGTACACCCTTCGCCCGGCCCTCCTCGATGAGGATGCCGGTCACCAGAGTGTCGGTTTCGACCTTGAGGTTCTTGCGGTGCATGATCGGGTGGAGATAGGCGACCGCGCTCGACCGGCGCCGCCCGCGCCGCTGGGTGGCCTGGATATAGGCAAAGCCCTCCGGATCGCCCCGATTATAGTCGTCGACCAGCCTGTGTCCCGCCTGCGAGGCGGCTGCGAGAACGGCGTCCGAAACGGGATCGCGGGGGACGTCGGAAACCGTCAGCGGGCCACCGGCGCCATGGGCGTCGTCCGCCCCCCGGCATTGGTCCTCGCTGCGCTTGAACAGAGGCAGGACATCGCTCCATCCCCAGCCGGTGCAACCAAGCTGCGACCACATGTCGTAATCCGCCGCCTGTCCGCGCACATAGATCATGCCATTGATGGAAGAGCTGCCGCCGAGGACGCGTCCGCGCGGGTACGGCGCGGACCGGCCCGCGTTGATCCCGCCCAGTTCCGACGTATAGTTCCAGCTAAGCGGCGGAGCCTCCATCGTATAGCGGTATCCGGCGGGAATGTGGATCAGGCTGTTCAGGACAAACTGCCGGGGGTTGCGGAACGGACGATCATCGCCCCCGGCCTCGATCAGCAGGACGCGGTTGCCCGTCCGCGCACTGAGACGGTTGGCCAGGACGCAGCCCGCCGACCCCGCGCCGACTATGATATAGTCGAACTCCATGTCGTCCTCCCGTCCGTCCTGCGAATCTGTCAGGCGGCGACCGCGCCCATCGCCTTTTCCAGGCGGAAACCTTCATAGCCGCCGTCAGCCACTGCCGCGCACCTGTTGCGGTAGGCATCGAGACCGGCGAGATAGAAGGAAAAGACGCGCGGTTTGCCGGGAATATTGGCACCCATGGCCCAGGAGTCCGCATTTACCATCAGCGTGTAGTTGGCCACCTCGCCCACGTGCGCAACCCATTCTTGTTGGGCTGGTTCGCTTGCCTCAATTGTCGTGTAGCCGTTCCGACGCATCTGCTCGATGCAATCGCCGACCCATTCGACCTGCTGCTCGATCGCCAAGGGAGCGTTGACTATGATCGAAGGGCTCTGCGCGCCGTCGATCATGAACAGGTTGGGAAAGCCTGCGATAGCGATGCCGAGGTAGGTCTGCGGTCCGGACGACCACACGTCCCCGAGCGAAAGGCCACCTTTACCGGTGATCTTCAGCTTGAGCACGGCCCCGGTCACAGCATCGAATCCAGTCGCCAGGACGATATCGTCGAATGCATGGACTGCACCACCCGCGACGATCCCTTCGGCACAGAACCGTTCGAGCGGCGCTTTCCTCAGGTCCACCAGTTGGACGTGCGGGAGATTGAAGGTTTCATAGTAGTTGGTGTCAAGGCACGGCCGCTTGGCACCGAACGGATATGCCTGCGAGGTCAGGACAGCAGCCGTCTCCGGGTCGTTCACCTTGGCCCGGATCTTGCGCTTGATGAAATCGGCGGCAAGGTCGTTCGCTTCCTGGCTGAGCAGGATGTCACGGAAGGACTGGATGAAAGCGAAGCCGCCCAACGTCCAGCAGCGCTCGAACTCGGCCTCGCGCTCCTCGTCACTGACCTCAAGCGCACTGCGCGTGCCCAGCATCCAGCTCAGCCCTCCCGAAGAGGCGCGACGCACCTCGCGGTCCCTGGCGAATTGCCCGTGCTTCTGCCGAATCTCGTCCGCCGAGAGCGCGCGATTTTCGGCCGGCAGGCTGAAGGCCGGGGTGCGCTGGAAAACCGTCAGGCTGGCCGCTTCCTGGCCGATGACCGGGATGCTCTGCACGCCAGACGAGCCGGTGCCGATGATTCCGACCCGGCGGCCGGTGAAGTCGACAGGATCCTCCGGCCAGCGGGCGGTATGGAACAGGCGGCCCTTGAATTCCTCCATGCCGGCAAAGGGGGGCGTGTTCACCGAAGTCAGCGGTCCCACCGCGAGAATGAAGTAGCTGGCACGGAAGGTGCCGCCGCGATCGGTCTCGACCAGCCAGCTTTGCCTGTCCTCTTCGAAGGTAGCCGCCGTGGCCGTCGTCTCGAACAGGATGTCGCGGCGCAGGTCCAGCGTGTCGGCGACATAGGACAGATAGTTCTGGATCACGGGCCCCTTGGAATAGCGCTCCGGCCAGTCCCACCCGCGCTCGATCTCGTCCGAGAACTGATACTGGTAATCGGTCGATTCCACGTCACAGCGCAGGCCCGGATAGCGGTTCCAGTACCACGCCCCGCCCACGTCCTTGCCCGCCTCGATCAGCTTGGCCGACAAGCCCTTCTCCCGCAGGTTGTGCAGCATGTACAGCCCGGCAAAGCCGGCGCCGACCACGATCGCGTCTACTTCATTCGTCATTGGACACATCCTTTGGAAGCCGGTGAGATAAGACCATGCTGCTGCATGTCGGCGAGGTGCTTGTGCAGATACGCCTCCGTCAGGGCCGGTGGCGCTTCGCTGCCGTCGTTCCGCAGCGCGTGGGCGAAGGCCCCTCCCGCACGGACCTGGCTCCGTGTCATGGGCGCGGCGAAGGCGGAAAGAATCGGCAGGGCGCTGGACTGACGAGCCTGGGCGGGCAGGCGCTCCAGCCGTGCCTCAAGCTGCGCCAGCCATTCCGCATGGCTGCTTGCCCGATCGAGGGGGTAGCCGGCCGATTCGATCCAGTCGGCGACGCGATCGAGCGAGGCCGATCCCGTCTCTATCGAGGGAGCAACGTCGAAGCTGCGATAGCCTGGCTCGCCGGCCAGTGCGAGATCGACCATGGCGCGGGCGACATGGTCGACCGGCAAGCCTTCAAACCCCGCCGGGTCGGCGGCATCGGCATAGAAGGAAGGCGGGCGTACCCCCGCCAGCACGAGACTGGCCAGAAGGCGGATGAACAGGTCCGGGACGTTGATCTGCCCGACGAATCTTCGATGCGCCATCAGCATCCCGCACCGGAACACATTGACCGGCAGGCCGAACTGCTCATGCGCGTGGCGCAGCAGGACCTCGCCGGCCCATTTGCTGGCGGCATAGCCGACAGCATAGTCATCGCCGAGCGCAATCCGGGGCAGAGCGGCGCGTATGTCGGCCGTTTCCAGATCGGCCCCGCCGACGCCGGGCAATCCCGATACCGCCCGGGAAGAGACGAAGTCGATCGGTTTGATCCGCCCGGCAAGCGCCAGTTCGATAAGGGCGAGAGTCCCTGCCACATTGGGTTGGAACAGGTCCTTGTAGGACATGCGGTGGTTGACCAGTGCGCCGACATGGACGATCCGGTCCACCCGTTGGGCGAGATCGTCCCGAACGGCTGCATCGATGCCAAGGCCCCGCTCGCCCAGATCGGCGGCAATGACCTCGAGATGGTCGGCCGCAAGCTCGCTGAACCGCTTCGCAAGTTCGGCGTCATCAGCGCCGTAGGCGTCTTCCAGCCGGCGCCGCGCATCCGCCTCGTCCACGCCCCGGACCAGGGCGATCACCCTGCCGCCCAGCGGGGCGAGGCGCTCCAGCCATTCGAGCGTGACGAAACGGCCCAGAAATCCGTTCGCGCCGGTCACCAGCACCACGCGCGTCATGGCCGCATCCTTGGCGGGACTCGCGCCCTTGCCCACCCCGTCCGGCAACAGGCGCGCGGGGTCGAGGTCCGCAGCGTCAAGCACCTGCGCATTGTCGCCATGGACGGCGGCGAAGGTCAGGCTGTCCTCCTCCTGGCCGCCGCGAAGCATTTCGGCCCAGCGCCGCGGACCGCCGCTGGGGCTGAGGATGGCACTGGCTGAGATGGCGGTGCCAAAGACATCTTCCAGCAGCATGGACAGGGTGATCGCGTCGAAGGAATCGCCGCCAAGGTCAAGAAAGCTGGGGTTGCCCGACAAATCGATATCGTCACGCCCCAGCGTAGCACGCAGGGCAAGCGCGATGCGCTCCTCGATCGTCAGACCCGAGTCCGGATTGCGCAGCATCAGCACCTCTTCGCGCTGGCGCGCCGCAATGCCATCATAGAGCGATTCCAGGCGCTCCTGATATTTGCGGTTGAACGCGGCCCTGAGCGGCTTGCGAATGGTGGACAGCAGACCGCTTTCGATCGTGAAGGGTTCATCCTCGATGATGAAATCGCGCGGGATTTCGAACTTGCGCAGACCGGCCTTGTGCGCGGCCTCGGCCAGGCCGGCGTGAAGCAGGCTGCGCAGTTCCGTCTCGTCAGGGGCATGGCCCAGCCGCCCGGCCGCAAGGTCGCGGTCGGGCACGATCACCGCGACCAGATTGGGTCGGAACGAGGTGCCATAGAGATAGATCTGCCTGATCCAGGGAACCGACCCGGCATATTCGATCTCCAACTGGCTCAGCGCGACATATTCGCCCTGGGAAAGTTTCAGCACATTATTTCGCCGGTCGATCCAGACCAGTTCCTCGCCCTCGCGCAGTTCGAACACATCGCCGGTCAGGATCCAGCCATTCTCGTCGCGGATCCCGGCCGTGGCCTTGGCATCCTTGTAATAGCCGGGAATGGCGCTGCGCGTCTTGACTGCCAGTTCGCCGCGCGGCCAGGGGCGGTCGGTATTTGAATAGCCGAGCTCCGGCACGTCGCGCAGCTCGAAATCCGTGACGAAGCGGCGGTCGAGCCGGCCGTCGAAGGTCACGCCCGAGGTTTCGGTCGAGCCATAGCCTACGCATAGCGGAACGCCGAACGTATCCATGAAGAATTGGCGCAGCTCTCGCGATATCGGGGCGCCGCCGACCACTGCAAAGACCAGCCGGTCGCCCAGGAACGTCTTTGCCATGGCCTGGCGAACCGCGGTCTCCGCCTCGGTCCGGTCCTGGCCCCTGCTCACCCGGTGCAGGACCTCGCCAAGGAAATATTGGTAGATCTGCTCGATCACGCGAGGAAACAGGTTGAGGTGGGTCGGCCGGCTGATCCGCAGGTCGTCGAACAGCGAGGACATGTCGCTCTTCAGGGTGAAAAACACCGTCCCACCCTGGGCGAGGGTACGGAACACATGCGAGTAGCCGAGCGAGTGGTTCATCCCCGCGAAGATGAGCGCGATATTGGCCTGCGGCTTGTCCACCTGAAGGATCGGCAGGCGCACGATCGCCTCGCTGTAGATCGCCCCCTTGGGCTTGCCCGTGCTGCCCGATGTGTAGAGGATCGCCAGCATGGCATCCTGGCCAGCGGGATCCGCCGGGAGCGGTTCGAATGTCCGCTCCCGCCCAAAGGCGATCAGTTCGTCGATGGTGGCGAGGGCGATTGCGTGGCCGGCTTGGGCCAGGGCCGCGCGCGCGCGCGCGATGATTCCCGCATCCTCGTCGATGCGGAGATCGGCCGACAGCACGACGAAGCTGCGCAGGGAGGGCGTGGCGAGGGCGAAGGGGACCATCCGCTCCACATCGCGGATGTCGACCAGCATCGCCGCCGGCGCAATCTCGTCCAGGATCGTGCGGGTGTCCTCCGCCGCCTGGGACGCCAGCAGGGGCACGTGCACCGCCTGGGCGAAGATCGCCGCGAGTATGCCGGTGGTGATGTCAATTCCCGGCTGGCCGAACAGCGCAACGAATTCACCCGGCCGGACGATGTGCTCGTCATGCCGTCGCCAGGCTGTGGCAAGTCCGGTCACCCTTTGCCCAAGTTCGGCATAGCTGATCGTGGAGAACGCATCGAGATAGTCGCGCACCCGCGTGGCTTCTTCCGTCTCCACCATGCGCCAGGCGCGCTCGCCCAGCGCGGGATGATTGGCATAGGCATCGAACAGCAGCGAATAGGCCTGGGTCAGCGGAAATCCTGGCTGGACGATCGCAGCTGTGACGCGATCGTCAGGCTGGATAGCCCGGAGCTGCTCATCGACTGGCGGGCTCTCCCCGGGAAGGGTTGCCACGTCCGCCCATTCGTCCACCTCTTGGGTCATCCTCTTCTCCTCTTGGGCCGACTGAAGGCGGCCCCTTTGTGAAGCATTCACTTCCTTTCATGTCAAGACGCAGACTGGACTATACGCCCGTGCCGGAATAACTGGACCAGGGGATGGCCCGCATATTCAGGCATTTTTCCAAGGTTTCCGAGCCGTCGAGACGAAGGCCGAAGCAGGAAAAAAGCTATTGGAAGGACGTGAATGCATGAATCTTCGACCTTCAACAGCCGGTGAACCGCCAGCCACAGCACGGCGGCGTCGAAGGCCAACGGAAGAGGTTCGCGCCCTTATCCTGGCCGCCGCACGTTCGGAATTCGCTGAAAAAGGAATGGCCGGGGCGAAGACGCGGAAAATTGCGGAGCTGGCAGGTATATCCGAGCGGCTTCTGTTCAAATACTTCGTCAACAAGGCTCAATTATTTAGAATATCGATAGTGGAGCCTTTTCGTGACAAGATAAATGACCTGCATGCCGAACTGGATTCGATGGCGCCGGATATCAGGGAAAGGAACTTGCACGGCGCGCAGGAAACCTATCTTTTCCTCAGCAAGAATAGCGACCTTTTGAAGGCCTTGATAAAATCGAGCGAAATTGGTCGTGAGATAGGATATAGCCTGTCGGATTTATTATCCGGATCGGCCGACAGAATTCGGGAGCAGCACGTCAATTCTCAAACGGTCCCGATAGTCGAGCCGGGACGGGCAGTTCGTTATGCCTTTGCAATGGTGGCCGGTTCCGTCCTTCTGCACGACTGGCTATACCCGGATTCCGAGATCGGAACCGAGAATGACATGGCGTCAGTGACTGCAATCATACACAAGATTCTTCATCCGAACCTCTAATACCAAGTCCTCACCTGTCATCCATTCGTTATGGCGAAATTTCTACTATTGGCGTCATTCCCCCCGCCGCGGCCGCCGCGAATGTCGCCGGTGAGTAGCCAAGTGCAGATCTTCGCCCCCGCGAACACCGCATCCCAATTGCCTCGGCAGGGCCAACGAATATGCGCAACTCGTCGAAAGCCTCATCCCACCGGGAACGCGGATCACGGTTCCGGCAGGTTCCATGCTGTTTGCGGTCGACCTGAACCGACCGACCCACGATAATCTAGCGCCGGCGATAGCGGCGGCGGCTGTCGGCCTTGGCCGGGCTTGTTCCCTCGTTACTGCACGTTTGCCCAGCGAAAAGCAGTACCTGGCGTTTCCCTCTCCGCCTCCGGCCGCGGCACTTCTAACCAAGATGTCCGGCGATCGCCCGAATCATGAGTTATCGCCATTCATCATTATGTTACAGTATTATGACATTGGTGAGACAATGCAGTATGTCACTGTTTTAATGCAAAAAAAATATAGAACCGGAGCCTGAAGCGGTCTTGTTATGGTGTCATGATTCTGCAATATTCATCGCGATAATAGAAAGATTTTTTTGGAGAATATCGATGAGGAAGGTGGCGGCGATTCTTGTCCTGGCCTTGGCGGCACAAGTCTCGACTACGGCATTTGCTGCTGATGAGACGATTGTCGTGGGTGTTTCTGATCGTGGTCTTGCATCGGCAGCGCTGCTTTCAGGCGATTACCGTGATGCGGCCCGTCGCTTGGAGTCGCTGCGTTCTGATTTTGCTGATGATCCGGCGCGTCTCATCAATCTTGGGAATGCTTATGCTGGCATGGGCAGACTCAAGTCCGCGCGAAATGCTTATCAAGCCGCTAGCTTCGCGCCGGACACCGTTCTGATTACGGCGGATGGGCGGCAAAGCTATTCGCGCGAAATTGCGCGTAATGCTATGCGGCGTCTGAAGACGAATTTCGCCATGCGTTGAGTCAACTGGCAAGGCGCGCCTATTTCGCAGTGGCGCGCATGTTTCATAGAAGCCACTTGGCGCTGAGTTGATCGAGCGTCATAAAGTTGTCATCTTAATTTCTCTGATCTGTCATTTCGGTGAAACCTCCTTGTCTTTTATGACGCCTAGGTGCTCCAGCCAGGGCGACAGGGGGCGTTGTCCGATTCGTTTTCCCCTTGCGCTCCGCAACCAATTTTAAACCGGCTCAAGCCGGAGCGGAGACCTCATGGCCAAGCATAACCGTTTTCACACCCTTTTAATGGCGAGCTGTGCGTGCGCCGCACTGAGCGCCTGTGGCGCCGATGATATCGCTTCGCCTGGTACCGGCGGTAATGTGATCATCAACCCGACGCCCACGCCCACGCCGACGCCGACTCCCACCCCGACTGCGATCACAGCTGCCGCTGGCTGTCCGACAATCGCCGATCCCAAAGGGCTGGCTGACGAAGGCACCATTTCCGGTTCCAATGGCGATACCTGGCGCGTCTGCACGCTGCCTTCGATCATCGCTAAAAGCATCACCTTGCCGAAGATCGCCGGGCTCGTCTATCAGATCAAGGGCCGCGTCGATGTCGGCTGCGATAGCGGTTTCGCGGCGCCAACCACATCAGCGCCGCTCACCAGTTCGACCGTCGGTTGCACTGCGGCCAATGGCTTCTCGTTGACCGGTGGTCAGCTGACCGCCGATACCAATGTAACGTTGACCATTGATCCTGGCGTCGTTCTTTATGGTGGCACCGGCACTAGCTGGCTGGCCGTCAACCGTGGCAACAAGATCAATGCAGTCGGCACTGCGAGCTTGCCGATTGTCTTCACCAGTCGTGACAATCTCAACGGTAACACCACCGAAAACTCGATCGGTCAGTGGGGCGGCGTTGTTCTGCTCGGCCGTGCGCGTACCACTGACTGCAACAGCGGCTCGGTCGCTGCCGACACTTGCGAACGTCAGACGGAAGGCTCGGCCGATCCGGCAACTTTCGGCGGTCGTGACGACGCCTATAATGCGGGCACCATGAAATATGTGCAGATCCGCTATTCGGGCTATGTGCTTGGCGCCAATACCGAACTCCAGGCGCTGACCGGGGAAGGCATCGGCAGCGGCACCACGCTGGACTATATCCAAAGCTTCAATAGCTCGGACGATGGCGCGGAATTCTTCGGTGGCACCGTGCGAATGAAGCACTATATCGCGGCCGGGGCGGACGATGACAGCCTCGACGCCGACACGGGCATCCAAGGGCGTTTCCAGTACGTTCTGTTGGTGCAACGCCCAGGCCAGGGCGACGCTCTGATGGAAATCGACAGCAATGGCCTGGAAAGCGACACGCCGCGGCAGAACACGATTGTGGCGAACTTCACAGCGCTTCAGCCCAATGTCAGCAGCAATAATGAAGCTAATGACCAGGCGTCCATTCTGAACCGCGGGAATAGTGACCTGACGCTGGTCAACGGCATTGTCGCCACCCCGAATAATGAGTGCGTCCGCTTGCACGGCACCGGGACGGCTTCCACCCGCGCTACGCTGACGGCCCGTTCGGTTCTACTGCAGTGCAATGCGACGAAGTTCATCGGTTCGGGCAGCGGTTCGACCGCCTACACCGCAGCCGACGTCGCGTCGCTCTTCACCGGCAACAACAACAATGTGTCCTATACCTCGTCGCTAAGCGCCGTGTTCATCAACGGAACGAACGAAACGACGGGCGTAACCGCGACCGACGCGAAGACACTGGACGCCTTCTTCGACACGACGACCTATGTCGGCGCGGTCAAGGATGCGAACGACACCTGGTTCGCGGGCTGGACCTGCAACTCGGCCTTCGCGCCGTTCGACAACACGAGCACCGCTCGCCGCGCCTGCACCTCGGTGCCGCTGTAAAACCGGCCTGAGCTAATGCGGGGCGGGATGAGGTCTTCACTGGCCGCATCCCGCCCCGATGCTTGCACTTGATAAAATTAGGGGACTTCCGATGGCGACGCCGCTCAACTTCGCGGGCCTGCTGCTTCTTTCTTCCGCGCTGGTTGCGCCGGCTGCTCTAGCGCAGGAAGCGACCGCGCCCGCCGATGCCACCATCAGCCAACCGGAATCGGCCGATCCGGCGGAACAGCCCGGCCGTTCCGCCGCCGAGGCGACGCCCGACGTTTCGATCCCCGGTTCGGACATCATTGTGACTGGGCGGCGCGGCTCCAACATCCAGAAGAGCGTCCCAGCCGTGGTGTCCATCCTGTCCTCGGCGGACATCGCGCGCACGGGCGACGGCAATATCGCGGGTGCGCTTGGCCGCGTGACCGGCATGTCCGTGGTCGGCAACGGCTTTGTCTATGTCCGCGGCCTTGGCGATCGCTATTCGCTTGCGCTGCTCAACGGTTCGCCCTTGCCGAGCCCCGAGCCGCTGAAGCGCGTCGTCCCGCTGGACCTGTTCCCGACCAATATCGTTTCCTCCTCGCTGGTTCAGAAGAGCTATTCGGCCAACTATCCCGGCGAGTTCGGCGGCGGTGTCATCAACCTGACCACGACCGTCATCCCGGCAGAAAGCTTCGTGACGATCAGCGGCGGCATTGGCGCCAATGACGAAAGCAGCTTCCAGCCGGGCTACAGCTACTTTGGCAGCAAAAGCGACTGGACCGGTTTCGACAACGGCAGCCGCGATCTGCCACCGGCACTTGCAGCTTTTTTCCGCAGCGGTGAGCGCATCAGTTCGGGCAATGTCGATACGCCTCAAATTGCCGGCCAACTCGTTCGCTTCAGCAATGCGACGGTGCAGCGAATTTCCGATCTCGATCCCAATTATGCGGCAACGATCGCGGGCGGCACCTCGTTCGATCTGGGCGGTTCCACGCTCGGTGTGATCGCAACCGCTGGCTATAGCAACAAGTGGGTCGTACGCGACCAGCGTCAGCAGAATTCGATTACTCCGGACCTTTCCGCGCTCAACTCGGATTTTCAGCGAGTCACGACCGACAACCGCATCATCGTCAACGCCCTCATGGGCTTGGGACTGGAGTTTGGCGACAACAAGATTCGCTGGACGAACCTCTATATTCGCGACACGTTGAAGCATACTCGTCTCGGCATCGGCAATACACAGACCCAGCCGACCTCCGACATCATGGAGCAGGACACGGCCTGGTATGAGCGGCAGCTGATCGATACTCAGCTGGTGGGTGAATTCAAGTTCAGCCCCGAATTCAGTCTGGACGTGCGCGGCGGCTTCGCCAATTCGCAACGCGAGGCACCGGACGAACTGTCCTTTGAATATATTCGCACCAATTCGGATGCCGACCCCTTCGGCAACCTGTTTATCAACCGCCTGAATGGCAATACAGGTCAGACGGCCACCGTCAGCTATTCAGACCTCAATGAAGATCTATGGTCGGGTGGTTGGGATTTCACCTGGCGATCGTCACCGGCGCTGGGCGCGACGGTGGGCTACGCCTATGTCAGCACCAACCGCACCAGCTCGCGTCGCGACTTCCAGTTCCGCGCGTCGAGCGATATGCCCGAGGGCGTGGGGGTGTTGCGGCCCGATCTGCTGTTGGCGCCCGGGATCGTCGACTATTTCAATATCGGTTTGATTGAGACGAACGAAGGCAATCCGGCTTTCCGTGCGACACTGAAAAACCATGCGGGCTATGGCAAACTGAACTGGCAGATAACGCCGGAACTGTCGATTGATGCCGGCGTCCGCTATGAAACAGCAAAGCTAGCTGTCGCACCGTTACAGGTGTTCAGCACGCCTGGCGCCAGCACCGCCTCCACGCAGCTCAACAATGATTATTGGCTGCCCAGCGCGACGCTGACCTGGCAGGTTCAGGCAGACATGCAGGTTCGCCTGAACGCTTCCAAGACTATTGCTCGTCCGCAATTCCGCGAGTTGATCTATCAATTCTATTTCGATCCGGACAGCAACCGCCGGTACCAGGGCAACCCCCATTTGCAGGATAGCGAACTTTTCAACGCGGAAGCGCGCTACGAATGGTATTTCGCGCGCGATCAGCGTTTCTCGATTGCAGGCTTCTTCAAGAAGATCGACAAGCCGATCGAGACCTTCATCACACTCAACGGAGACAATTTCGTCACCAGCTTCGCCAATGCGCCAAAGGCAAATCTCTATGGGGGCGAAGTCGAGTTGCAGAAATATATCGACTTGTCGGGCGTAGGAAGCGATCCCTTTTTCGCCTCCCGCCGATTGGTTGCCATCGCCAACTATACCTATACCAAGTCCAAATTGAAGGTCGGCCCGAATGACGCCGTGGCGGTTTTCGGCGCGTCCTCGACTCTGGCGACCGACTATTTCCGAAACGGCGCATCGCTAACCGGGCAGTCGGACCATTTGGTGAATTTCCAGCTTGGCGTCGAGGATCAGGAAAGCCTCTCGCAGCAGACACTGATATTCTCCTATGCCAGCAAGCGCGTGACTAGCCGCGGCCTTGCCAATCAGAACCAGCCTGATGTTTATGAATATCCCGGCCTTAATCTGGACTTTGTCGCGCGACAGGGCTTGCGCGTGGCGGGTCGGCAGTTCGATGTGAAGTTTGAAGCCCGAAATATTCTCGGCAATAACTATAAGGAAACTCAGTCCAACGCGACTAACACCGTGATCTACAATAAATACCGTATCGGCCGAACCTTCAATTTTTCACTGTCGACCACTTTCTGATATTATTCGGTTTCTCATGGCGTGGCCGATCGGTGAGCGATCGGCCATAGCCTGTCAATCTTGTCTGCAAAGCGGCCTCCGTCGTGAGGCAAGCAACGCGGCTGGGAAAGGAAGTCGTCGTCCCTGCCCTGATGAGGGGCGGAGGGCGACCTACGCGGCCGAGCAGCTGCGCAAGCTGCATCGCTGTATTTCGACGCGCGGGGACGATGTCCTCCTCCTCCTTCAGATGTAATCAGCGCCAAGGCTTCTCCCGATACCATTTGGTGATGATGTGCTTGACGCCGCTGCGCACCTTCATGCCGTGGTGCAGGCTGGCCGGATTATATGCGCCTTCCCTTAGCCGGTTGTTCCAGGCGAGCAGCTTGCCGGCTTCGGGTTGCACCGTCTTGCCAATCTTGGGGAAGCGGGTCGCGCCACCCGCGCCGGGTTCATTGAGGTAGACCATCAGCGTCCAGGTGCGGTTGCCAGCAACTGAGCAATATTTGTCGAAGTCGGGACCGTCCGGTTCGAAATAATCGGTATGCGCCTTGAATTCCTGACCCACGGCATAGCGCTGGCCCTGGATGGGCTCTCCATAAATAGGATTGATGCCGGCGAAGTCGGCCAGCTTGGCGTCGATGGTGGCGATGAAGGAATCGCCGTCGTCAAGGTCGCATGTCTCACTGGTGCGGAAGGCGCTGTCGCCATTGGCGTCCGCTATGGTGGAGGGACGACGGCAGGCTTCGATCCGGTCAATCAGATCGGCGCATTCCTGCTGCGAGAGGAAGCCGCGCTGGATGAACAGGGTGAGGTCGCGACTGGGGACGCGCTGTACACGCGCATGTCCGGCGATCCATAGCGGGTCTGCGTCGGGCGCAGAGGGAGGCATGCAGTCGGCCATATTCTGTCCTGAAGATGGGTGCGCCATGGCGCGAAGTCGGATTTGCTATTGCCCGTCGCGCGAAATGCAAGCCTTGATAATTCCCGCAGGGTGATTGTCATCATACAACCGCAAAAATGTTATCTTATAGTAACAGAAATTACCGAGCACTATTTTGGCAGAAGAGTGATTGAACTTGGGATACGTGCGTCATAGCAGAAAGCTGGCCGGCTGAACGTCCACCGTAGCGTTGCCAAGCCCACTTCAGTAGTTCCCTCACTTCGTTCTTATCATCGGTACAATCGGCGCTGTCCCAATCGGAACAGTACGGCGCGGCGAGTCAATTGGCTGCATTCCAAAGGGTGCAAGCGCGCTATAGCGGGAGTTGAACACGGGACAGAACTTCCACACTTGCGGAGCCTCTGTGGTTAGAGGTTCATCATGCGAAGCAAGCCACCAACGATTGGGATGGAAAACCAGCTTTTGCAGCTTCATATGGCTAATGCCGCCGCTTTCTGCGCCATGTTCGGCAATTATATACTTTACTTAGCAGCGTGATTGAGCCATACCATTTGTATGGCAACGAACATCACAGACCCGATCTTTCACGATGAAGCCAAGGCGCTGGCTCATATTGAGGCTTCGCGCTGGAG
>NZ_JBEGHU010000003.1:0-134625 GCF_040676415.1 Sphingobium sp. LSP13-1-1.1
ATATCCATCCGGCCGACATGGCTGAGCTGGGCATAGAGAATGGCGATCACATCGAACTGGAATCCGATGTCGGCAAGATCACCGCGATCGCCGAGGCGGACGAGACGATGCGTCCGGGCGTGATCTCGATCCCGCACGGCTTTGGTCCGGCCACCGGTGAGATGGACGAGGATGGCGGGGTCTCCATCGGTGCCCTCATCGTCGCCGATGAGTTCTATCAGCGCGTCAACGCCATCCCACGGATGACCGCCATCCCCGTGAATGTCCGGCGCCTGAGCAGCAGGATTATCGGGCACCAAACCGCAGAAGTGGAGTGAGCAACGTCTGAGAATTGGTAATGATCAGACGCAAAAATGCAGTTGGGAATCTGTCTGTTGACCAGGAATGCCATGCCGTGAAAATTGCGCCCTCCGATAGTTCGGCGCAGGCGGCATCCGGTCGCCTGACAGATCCCAGTGGCCGTAGCTTCGAATATCTGCGGCTATCGCTGACGGATGTCTGCAATTTTCGCTGCACCTATTGCTTGCCCAATGGCTATCGCAAGGCGGCGGGACGGACGCCCGATCTGTCGCCTGACGAGATCGTGCGGGCGGTGACGGCCTTCGCCCGGCTCGGCTTGTGGAAGGTTCGGCTGACGGGTGGGGAACCCACATTGCGCGCCGAATTCACCGAAATTGCCCGGCGCGTAGCGGCGGTGCCGGGCATTCGCCGCGTGGCGATGACCACCAACGGCTATCGCCTGGCCGATCACGCTGCGGAATGGCGAGCAGCTGGCGTAAGCGCGATCAACGTCAGCATCGATTCGCTCGATCCTGCTCGCTTCGCGGCGATCACCGGCCATGACCGGCTCGACGAGGTGCTGCGTGGCGTGGAAGCGGCCCGGGTCGCCGGGTTCGATCCGATCAAGCTGAACGCCGTGCTGATGCGGGGCGTCAACGATGACGAGTTGGAGGCGATCATCGCCTTCGTGCGTGACCATGACCTGTCGCTGCGTTTCATCGAAGTGATGCGCACGAATGACAATGCGCCTTTCTTCCAGGCCCATCATCTACCCGGTCAAACCGTGATAGACGCCTTGGCGCGGGCAGGATGGACACGCGTGGCGCGCGCGCCGGGAGCAGGCCCGGCCGTGGAATTCGCCCATTCCGACGCCAGGGGGCGGATCGGCATCATCGCCCCCTATGCGCAGGATTTCTGCGCTACCTGCAACCGGCTCCGCCTGTCGGCCGAGGGCAAGCTGCATTTGTGCCTGTTCGGCGATGGCGGACTCGACCTGCGCCCGCTCCTCCAGGACGATGCACAGATAGACGAACTGGTCGAGCGGATCATCACGCTCACGGCGCGCAAGGCACCGTCGCACCGCCTGCACGATGGCAATAGCGGCGCCACGCCGCATCTCGCCTCGATCGGCGGCTGACCTGTCAGCCATGGCGGAACTGCGCGCACCAGGCTTCGTCATGACCGTCCGGGCCAGCGATGGCGGATGGCTCGGGACAAGGTCGGGCTGATGGGCGCAGCACCGATTGGCTTCGACGAGGCAGCGGCGCGCCTGCCGGGCGTCTAAGCCCTGCTGGGCACCGAAACCGTGGCGTTGGCCAATGCGCCCGGCCGTGTGCTGGCGGAGCCGCTATACGCACGGCAGGATTCACCCGGCCAGCTGACCGCGGCGATGGACGGCTATGCGGTGTGCGACGCGACCACCGCCCCGGATCAATTGCTGCGGGTGACGGGAGAATCTCGTGCCGGGCTCGGCTTTCCCGGCATTGTGAGCGCCGGTGAGGCAGTGCGCATCTTCACCGGCGCGCCGATGCCCGCCGGGACGGACCGCTGCATCGTGCAGGAGCACGCGATCCGCGAGGGCGGCAACGTCAGGTTCACGGCTGGCTACGGCCCGGCATGGAATGTTCGGGCCATAGCCAGCGACTTTGTCGCCGGCACGCTGCTGCTCGATCGCGGCACCCGTCTCTCCCCTCAGGCCATGATTGCGGCCGCCGCATCAGATGTCGCCAGTGTGACGGTGGCGGTTCGGCCACGCGTGGCGATCGTCGGTACCGGCGACGAACTCGCTTCGCCCGGCACCGCGGCTGACCGGCCCGCCGCGATTCCCGAGAGCGTCAGTTTCGGAGTCACGGCAATGGTGGCGGAAGCCGGCGGCCTGGTGATCAGGCGGGCAACGGGTCGCGATGAGCTGGCCGCTCAGGCCGATTGCGGATCCGCCTGGGCCAGGGAACGCACGTTGCGTGGTGACGCGCCATAGCGCTTGCGGAAATTGCGGTCGAAGGTGCTCAGTTCGTTGAAGCCCCAGCGGAATGCAACCTCGGTAATGGTTCGTTTCGAATGGGTCGGCGCCGTGAGTTCGGCATAGCAGCGATCAAGTCTCCGGTCGCGGATCCAGCTCCAGAATGTTTCCCCCGAAGCCTGAAAAACGCGATGCAGCGTGCGGACGGAGACGCCAGCCCTTGCCGCGACCGTTGCGGGGCTCAGCTCCGGATCGTCGAGCGCGGCGGTTGCGATCGACTTGAGGTCGTTCAGCAGGCCCATTCGCGCCGCATCGGCAAGGGATCCGGTCGCCAGGGTTCCAAGCTGGACGATCGCCTCGGCCAGGCCGACCTGGAGAGCGGCGCAGTCGGCTGCGGAAAGATCCGCGCGAGAGTTGAAGATCGCGTCGATGAAGGAGGCGACACAGGCCCCGATTCCGACCTTGCTCGTGAAGACGCGATCCAGGGAGATGTTCCGCCCATAGGCCAGGCTTTGGACCAGAGCCCAGGGAAGTTGCACGCCTATGGTTTTGCTGCCGCACGATGATGTGTGATATTCCAGCAGCTTGCGGGAGCGCAGGAAGACCAGATCGCCGGGGCCGACTTCATGGCAATGATCGTCGCTCACGATCGTGAGATTGCCCTCCACAATATATTGAAGGGAATGACCCAACTGCATCGGGCTCTTGCGCATGGAGTAGCGATGAAGCGGCGAATTGCATTTATGGACGGAACAACTCAGCCTGCCCAGATCGAACGCCATGGAGAATGCGTCGAGAGTATCCCGTTCCTGTATCTCGGCAATGACCTCGCGTTCCGATTCAATGGAACTGTAATAAGAACTGAGCACTTCGGAATAACGGGCGGCGCGCCCGTTTTCCGGCAGTTTTTTTGTGGTGAAGTCGAGCATGCTGTGCCCCCCACATATATGAAGTGCAGGAGCGTGCCATAGTCTACACCATGTTTCAATCCCGTGACGGAGTGGCCGCGACATTGGCACGGAAAGTCGAAAGCGCTGTCTCGGAACGCTGTGATCTTCAGCGCCGCATGAAGCTAGATATGGTCTTGCAAGGGACCGATGAAACATATGCCTCAGGGTCGGGCCCGTCCGTTTTCGGGAGAAATGACGATGCGCATCGGATCTAAGGCCAGACGTCGCTGGTCTGCCAGGCTCAGGGGGGCGGCCCTGGCGTCATCATTGGCGATCTGCCTGATGCCGCTGGCGCCGGCGATCGCGCGAGGGCCTGTCGCGGCCGATCTGGTGCTGAAAAATGCCCGCGTCTACACGGTGGACGGGGCGCACCGCATCGTGGAAGCCCTGGCCGTAAAGGACGGCAAGCTGGTATTTGTCGGCAGTAACGCCGCCATAGGCGCCTTTATCGGCAGCAAGACGGTCGTCGAGGATGCAGGTGGTAAGCTTGTCCTGCCGGGCCTTGTTGATGCGCATATCCATCCTCGGGGCATTGTGGACTTTGGCGGCTGCAACCTCGAGGCCAAGGCGCATACGCTTGCGGAAATCGCGACGCTGGTTCGCCAATGCCTCGTGGACGCGAAGCTCGAGCCGGGGAAATGGCTTGCCGTTTCGCAATGGGAATATGCGGCCGGCAATCAGACCGATGCCAAATTCGCCACGCTCCGGGCTGCGCTGGATGATGCCGCACCCGATAATCCTGTCGTCATGACCGGTTGGGACGGCCATCATGGCGCCTATAACAGCCGCGCACTGGCCCTGGCCAAGAATGCGAAGGGGGAGACCGTCGGCTATTCCAAGAAGACGCTGCAGACGGATTTCGCTCATTACAAGCCCGTGGTCGGCGTCGACATTCACGGCGAGCCCAGCGGTGACATCCAGGACGAGGGCAAGACCCCCATCGATTCGTCGGAGACATCGCGCGAGGAGTTTGCGAAGCTGCTCGCCGAACCCCAGCGACTCGCCCAGGCGCTCAACAGCCGGGGCATTACGGCGGTATGGGACGCCGCCGCGTCGGCGTCTACCGGCATATTCGGACCGGGCAGCATCTTCGACGTCTATGACAAGCTGCAGAAGAACGGGCAGCAAAGCTTCCGCGTCAATATGGCGCAATATTGGGCGCCCGAAGACTTCCGGGACGCCGACGGCCGCGTGAACTGGGATGCCCTCTTTACCCAGGCGGATGCCATCAAGCGGAAATATGCCGGCAATCCGCTCGCTTCGGCGGATTCCGTGAAAATCTTCGCGGACGGCGACATGGAGGCCAATCCCAACAACGTTCCGCCCACCTTCGGCGCGGCCTTCCGCCCCGTGCCCTATTTGCAGCCGATTTTCGAAAAGGATGCCCAGGGCAATCTGTCCGTCAAGGACTATGTCGACATTTCATCGCCTGAATGCGTCTATGCGCGGGCTGTTCCGGCTGACCTGTCCTCGCCGACAGCCATTGCCGATTTCACCAAGCGCTACGGCTTCCATCCCGGACAATGTGCGATTTCCTACGGCATTCCGCAGCACGCGCCGTGGATCTTTGCCGATTATGTGATGAAGGCGCATCTGAAGGGCTACACGATACACATCCATACGATCAGTGACGCCGCAGTGCATATGGCGCTGGAGGCCATAGAGGCGGCGCGCAAGGCCGATGGCGTCTATACTCGTCCGGACACGCTGGCTCACCTCCAGTGCGCCACCCCGGCCGATATCAAGCGCATTGGCGAAGATCGATTGAATCTCGTCTATACCTTCAGCTGGATGTATGCCGAACCCACCGGATACGACCTCAGCACCGTTCCCTTCTTCGAAAAGGTGCACGGCAACAGCTATGAGGCGCTTCATAAGCCGAACGGCTTTTTCGAACAGTGCAATTATCCCACCAAGACGTCCAAGGATGCAGGCGCGGTTATTGTCGCGGGATCGGATGCGCCAGTCCTGACGCAGGATCCGCAGCCGTTCGTGAACATGGAGATGGGGGTGACCCGGTCGCGCCGCGGCGGGCAGCCGATCAGCCCCTGGCAGCGTCTCAGTGTCGAAGATGTGATCGACGCCTACACGATCAATGGCGCCCGGGCCTTGAATCGCGGTGCGGAGATCGGATCGCTGGAAGTCGGGAAGTCGGCTGACTTCATCATCGTGGATCAGAACATTCTGGAACTTGCCCATTCGGGCCATCCCGAAAAGATCGGCGATACCAAGGTGCTGGCGACATGGTTCATGGGCAAGAAGGTCTATTCGCCGTCGTCCGAATAGAAACGGACCATAAGCAGAAAACGAAATTTATGCCGGTGGGTTCGCCGGCGCGCAGGAGCTTGTCTCAATGATGTCGTTCAAGACTGGTAATGCCGATCGCTTCGTGGCGGATCGAGATCGTGTGGCCCGTATCGATCAGCGTGAAGTTGACCGTTTCAGGCAACGCACCGGCGCGTCCAACGCGCTTCGCGAACGCGCTCTGGCGGTGATGCCGGCAGCCGTCCCCAACTCATGGATGGCGGGCTATTATTCCCATCCCCAGCTTTTTGCCGATCGCGGCGAGGGGGCAAGCTTCTTCGATCCGGACGGCAATTCCTATGTCGACATGAACGTTTCGGACCTCTCGATGACGATCGGCTTCGGCGTGCCGGAGGTCGAGGAAGCACTGGCCCGGCAATATCGCAGGGGCGCCCACTTCCTGCTGCCGACGGAGGATGCCATCGTCTCTGCGGAACTGCTGGCGGCGCAGACCGGCATGCCGGCATGGCAGTTCACCGTCTCGGCTTCCGGATCGAACACCGACATCATGCGGATCGCGCGTCACATGACGGGCCGTCGCAAGCTGGTCGTGTTCGAAGGCAAATATCATGGCCATCTCGAAGAGACGCTGGTCGTTTCCCAAGACGGGCACAATGTTCCCGAATATCAGGGAATGTCGGGAAAGCGCGCGGAGGACACGATCATCCTGCCGTTCAACGATCTGGAAGCGGTTTCGCGCGTGCTGAAACAGGGCGACGTCGCACTGGTGCTGACAGAGCCGACGATGACCAATTGCTCGCTGGTGATGCCGGAACCGGGCTTTCTTGAAGGATTGCGCGAGATTACGCGCGAGACAGGCACGATGCTGTGCATTGACGAGGCCCACACCTATTCCTTCGCTTATGGCGGCCTGACCCGAAAGTGGCAGTTGAAGAGCGATTTCATGACACTGGGGAAGGGGTTCGGCTCCGGGGTTGCCTTCGCGGCCTACGGCATGACCCGCGAAGTATCGGATCATGTGGAGCGGCACCTCGACATCCTCCACCGCCGGTCCGGGATCGGCCTGGGCGGCACGCTCTATGGCAATGCCCTGTCGATGGCGGTTGCCCGGGCGATGCTGGAGCATGTGCTCACGGAAGCCGCCTACGACCGCATCTCTGCCTTGGGCGCGCGCATGGCGGATGGGATCGACGCCATCTGCCGTGACCTTGACCTGCCGTGCCGGGCGTTTCGCCTCGGGCCGCGGTCGGGCATGTGCCTGACGACCGAGTTGCCGCGCAATTATCAAGAGGCACGCGCCTCGATGGATCTCGACATGCTCGACGCCCGGCGGGTGTTCATGGCCAACAGGGGCTATTGGGATTGCATCGTCAGTGCGGGGCCGCAGGCTTCGTTCGCCCACACGGCTGAGGAGATTGACGGTTATGTCGCGCTGGTGGCCGAATTTACCGAGGAACTCGTGCGCGGCTGAAGGAAGATCGATCGGGTTCTTGCTGAGGAAGCACCCCGGTCGAGTAGTTCAAATCCGATAAAGAAAGAGAGATGGAGATGCCTGTCGACGATCGCCCCGATTTGGTCATGAAGGCTCCCTTTGCGGCGCGCTATGACAATTTCATCGATGGCCAGTGGCTTGCGCCGAAATCGGGCCGCTATTTCGACAATGTTTCGCCGATCACCGGCGGCGTTGTCGGGCAGATCGCGCGCTCGCAGGCGGAGGATGTTGAAGCCGCGCTGGACGCGGCGCATCGCGCCAAGGACGCATGGGGACGGACGCCGGTGGCCGAGCGCGCCCTGATCCTCAATCGCATCGCGGACCGGATGGAAGCCAATCTGGACAAGCTCGCGCTGGCCGAAACCTGGGACAATGGCAAGCCGATCCGCGAATCCACCGCCGCGGACGTGCCGCTGGCGATCGATCACTTCCGCTATTTCGCCAGCGTGATCCGCGCGCAGGAAGGATCGATCGGAGAGATTGATCACGATACTGTCGCCTATCATTTCCATGAGCCGCTGGGCGTGGTCGGGCAGATCATTCCGTGGAACTTCCCGCTGCTGATGGCGGCCTGGAAAATGGCGCCGGCGCTGGCGGCGGGCAATTGCGTGGTGCTGAAGCCTGCCGAACAGACGCCGGCCTCCATCATGGTGTGGATCGACATCGTCGGCGATCTGCTGCCGCCCGGCGTGCTCAATATCGTCAACGGCTTCGGCCTGGAGGCGGGCAAGCCGCTTGCCTCCTCCAGCCGGATCGCAAAGATCGCCTTTACCGGCGAGACGACGACCGGCCGTCTCATCATGCAATATGCCAGCGAGAACCTGATTCCGGTCACGCTGGAACTCGGTGGCAAGTCGCCCAACATCTTCTTCGACGATGTCGCGCGCGAGGATGATGATTTCCTCGACAAGGCGATCGAGGGTTTCGTCATGTTCGCGTTGAACCAGGGCGAGGTCTGCACCTGCCCCAGCCGCGCGCTGGTCGCCGAGTCCATCTACGACCGTTTCATGGAGCGGGCGCTGGCACGCGTCGCTGCGATCCGGCAGGGCAATCCCCTCGACCCGGCAACCATGATCGGCGCGCAGGCCTCTTCCGAGCAGTGCGAGAAGATCCTCTCCTATATCGATATCGGCCGGCAGGAGGGCGCCGAACTGCTTGCGGGCGGCAAGGCGGCTGCGCATGGCGGGGCGCTCGCGGGCGGCTATTATGTCGAGCCGACGGTGTTTCGCGGACACAACAAGATGCGGATCTTCCAGGAGGAGATCTTCGGGCCGGTCCTGTCGGTGGCGACGTTCAAGGACGATGAAGAAGCGCTCCAGATCGCGAACGATACGCTATATGGCCTTGGCGCCGGCATCTGGAGCCGGGACGTGAACAGATGCTATCGCTTCGGACGCAATATCAAGGCGGGGCGGGTGTGGACGAACTGCTACCATGCCTATCCGGCGCATGCAGCGTTCGGCGGCTACAAGCAGTCCGGCATCGGCCGGGAAAACCACAAGATGATGCTCGATCACTATCAGCAGACGAAGAACATGCTGGTGAGCTACAGTCCGAAGAAGCTCGGCTTCTTCTGATGCGGCGCGGGGGATGCTCCATAGGCCGGCGCCGCGGCGGTCAGGGGGCTCTGCGATGAGCGGCGGCGCGGATACCGATGCGTCGGGGGCAGTCCCGCGCGTCGTCGCGTCGCCGGCCGCGCTTGCCTTCATCGCCGAATTGAAGGCGGAATATGGCGCGCTCCTGTTCCACCAGTCGGGGGGATGTTGCGACGGCTCCTCGCCGATGTGTTATCCGGCGGACGGGTTTCGTATCGGCGGGAGTGACATCCTGCTCGGCATGGTGGATGATGTGCCGGTCTATATCGGGGAGGCGCAGGCAGCCGCCTGGGCGCATACCCAGCTTATCCTTGACGTGGTGCCGGGGCGCGGAGGGATGTTTAGTCTGGATAATGGCCGCGAAAAACGGTTCCTCACGCGGGGACGGGTTTTTACGCTGGCGGAAATGGCGGCTCTGGCCGCACAACTGGTCGCGGCGGAGGCCGACAGCCGGGACGAAACCCGATGAGCACAGACATGCCCCATGACGATAATCATGAGATCGGCGCTATGGAGCCGCGCTACACCGCCGCCTGGCGCAGGAGCCTTGAAGATGCCGAGGCGTTCTGGACGGACGCCGCCGAAGCCGTCGACTGGGCCGTGCCGCCGCGCCGCGCCTTCGATCCTGAGGAGGGCTGGTTTCCGGGCGGCGTCCTGAATACATGCCATAACTGCCTCGATCGCCATGTGCTGCAGGGGCGGGGTAGCCAGACGGCCCTCGTCTATGAAAGCGCAGTCACCGGGACTTCGATGCACTGGACCTTCGGGGAGGCGCTTCACGAAGTCCAGCGCGTGGCCGCGATGCTGCTGCGCCTCGGCGTCACGCGCGGCGATCGCGTGGTCATCTACATGCCGATGGTGCCGGAGGCGATTTTCGCGATGCTGGCCTGTGCGCGAATCGGGGCGATCCATTCGGTCGTGTTCGGCGGCTTCGCGGCGCACGAACTGGCAAAACGCATCGACGACGCGTGCCCGACGCTGTTGATAACCGCGAGTTGCGGGATCGAGGGCAGTCGCGTCATTGCCTATAAGCCGATCGTCGACGAAGCCGTGGCTGCCGCCACGCACCAGGTCGATCGAGTCCTGCTGCTCCAGCGCGACCGACTTGCCGCAGAACTGAAACCGGAACGCGACCGTGACTGGGCGGCGCTGCGAGAAGCAAGCGCAGGCGACCCATTGCCGCCCTGCGCCATGCTCGACTCTGGCGACCCGCTCTATATCCTCTACACCTCAGGCACGACCGGAACGCCCAAGGGCGTGGTGCGCGACAATGGCGGTCATGCGGTCGCGCTCGCCTGGTCGATGGCGAACATCTATGGGATCGGCGCGGGCGACGTGTTCTGGGCCGCTTCGGACGTCGGCTGGGTGGTGGGCCACAGCTACATCGTCTATGCGCCGCTCCTCGTCGGGGCGACCACGATCCTTTACGAAGGCAAGCCGGTGGGAACGCCCGACGCCGGGGTCTTCTGGCGAACGATCGTGGCGAACGGGGTGAAGACCTTCTTCACGGCGCCGACGGCGATCCGCGCGATCCGCAAGGAAGATCCGCAGGCGCGGCTGCTCGGCGAGATCGGCACGGGTGAACTGACCGCCATCTTCCTGGCCGGTGAGCGGGCGGATCCCGACACGGTGACCTGGCTGGAGCGGCATAGCGGCCTGCCGGTCGTCGATCACTGGTGGCAGACCGAGCTGGGATGGCCGGCGATCGCGCCATGCCTGTCCCTGGGTGATGACCGGCGTCGACTCGGCAGCGCCGGGCCGCCCGTCCCGGGCTATGCCATCCAGGTGGTGGACGAGGACGGGGTCGAATGCCCGGCCGGCAGCAGCGGCGCGATCGTCGTTCGCCAGCCGCTCCCGCCCGGCGCGTTTCGCGGCCTGTGGAACAATCCCGTGGGCTTTGCGAAGAGTTTCCAGCGTTTCCCCGGCTATTATGAGACCGGAGATTACGGCCATATGGACGAGGATGGCTTTGTCTTCGTCATGGGCCGTACCGACGACATCATCAACGTCGCCGGCCACCGCCTTTCAACCGGGCAGATGGAACAGATCGTGGCGGCGGTCGACGGTGTGGTCGAATGCGCGGTCATCGGCGCGGATGATCCGATCAAGGGAATGGTGCCGCTGGGCTTTGTCGTCGCGCGGAAAGCGTTCGACGCGGACCAGTTGCCCGCGGAGGTCATATCGGCCGTGCGGCGCGAGCTTGGGGCGATCGCCACCTTGCGCGAAGTGCATGTCGTTCCGGAGCTGCCGAAAACGCGATCCGGGAAGATCCTGCGAAACCTCCTTCGCAAAATCGCCAATGGTCAGGATTGGACCGTGCCGCCGACCATTGAAAATGAAGCGACGCCCTATATGATCGCGCAGCTTCTTCAACCTACCGGGCGGGCCGATGGTTGAAGCCATCATATCCTGTCGAAGGCGTAGGCCGGCGCATCGCGTCCATGGCTTCCGCCTGCTGGCGCTGCAAGCCTGATGCGGTGGCACTCAGGGCGTAGCACTGACAGGCGACACATATGAATATGCGTTAGGGATTGGATACCGGGCACCTGCGTCATGAACGCAAGCACAGGGCTAACGGGGAGCACATAAAATGGGGTGTTTTCGAAGCAAATATGGCGCCATGTCGATTGGCGTGGCGTTGACGGCGGTAGCGGCGGCCACGGCGGCCCATGCACAGGAGCCGGAGAAACCGTCCGCGAATGACGCGCGGGATATGGGACAGGCCGAAATCGTGGTGACGGCTACCCGCCGATCCGAGACGCTGTCCAAGGTTCCGATCAGCGTCAGCGCATTTTCGCAGCAGGAGCTGCAGGCCAGGGGCGCGAGGGAGTTTTCGGACGTGGTGCGGCTGACGCCGGGCCTGTCGCTGCAGAAATCCCCGATCGGCGGCAATCAGGTTTCCATACGCGGAATCGCCTCCAGCGCTGGTGCTTCCACCACAGGCATCTATATTGACGATACGCCCATACAGGCGCGCAATCTGGGCTATGCTCCCAGTTCGAGCTTTCCGAGCCTGTTCGACATCGAGCGCGTCGAGGTTCTTCGCGGCCCGCAGGGAACGCTGTTCGGCGCGGGTTCGGAAGGCGGCACGGTCCGCTTCATCCAGACCGAACCCAGCATGAAGGACTTTTCCTATCGCGGCCGCGCCGAAATCGCGACCACGCGGAACGGGGCGCCGACCTATGAAGCGGCCGCGGCCGTCGGCGGCCCGATCGTCGAGGACAAGATAGGTTTCCGGGTCAGCGCCTATTATCGCCGCAATGGCGGCTGGGTCGACGATGTGAATGGAACCTACACGGTCGTGGATCCCACGGCCGCATCCTATGGCGACTCGTTAAACTTCACCAAGACGTCGACGATCCACAAGAACGCCAATTCCGACACGGCGCTTCTGTTGCGCGGCGCGCTGGTCTTCGCGCTCAGCGACGCCATCACGGTGACGCCTTCGCTGACCTATCAGAAACTGCGCAACAATGACGGCATCGGCCAATTCTGGCTGGCCGCTTCCAACCCCGGCAAGGCGCAATATGCCCGTTACCTCTACCAGGCGGGTGATCCGGCGACCGATCCGACGCTGACGGCTCTGTCCGGCACCGATCGGGAGGCGGGAGGCGATCGTTTCTACCTGCCGGCGTTGCGGATCAACTGGGACATCGGCTTTGCCTCCATCACCTCCAACACCTCCTATTACGACCGGCTGCAAGGCCAGCGGGCCGATTATACGAGATATTATTATCGCTATCTGACGCAACAGCTTGTCCCGCCGCCGGGAGCGCGGGCCAATTCCGATTTCACCAACAAGCAGAAGAATTTCGTGCAGGAAATCCGGTTGCAGTCGGCGGAATCGGAATCGCCCCTGCAATGGGTGGTTGGTGCCTTCTACTCGCGTAACATCCAAACGGCCCGGCAACCCATTTCCGAAAATTTCACCGCCAATCTTCCGGTAATCTCCTTTGGCGGCGTCCCCTACGGATTCACCGACGGCGAGCCGTTCGGGCCGGGATCGACCGCGTTTCTCAATACTTTCGGTGCGCCCCTCCTTCCCGGATCCGTCAGCTATGACGAGAACAGGCGGCTTGTCGAAACCCAGATTGCCGGTTTCGCCCAGGCCGATCTCCGACTGTCGAGCAAGCTGAAGCTGACGGCAGGCGTCCGGGTCGCACGCAACAAGTTTGAACAGAATGTCGACCTGCTGGGGCCGGAAAGCAACATCAACGCGCCTTATGGAACGCCATGCGAGGTCTATGTGGGCCCCGGTGGAACCTGTACAGTGGGTCAGGGGCCGCTGACGCCGGTTTACTCCAGCGCGCGATCGAAGAAGCTCGAAACCTCCGTCACGCCCAAGTTCGGGCTGACCTATGAACCGGATTCGCGCAATCTTTTCTACGGCACGGCAGCCAAGGGCTTCCGCCCCGGCGGATCGGGGCCGATCATACCGCCCAATGTGTGCGATGCCGACCTCAATCAGCTCGGCTATACCTCGACGCCCACCACCTATAATTCGGACTCGGTGTGGAGCTACGAGGTCGGCAGCAAGAACCGTTTCCTGAACGGTCGTGTCGCGATCGCGGCGAGCGGCTACATCATCAAGTGGAAGAACATCCAGACGGATATCGCGCTGCCGACCTGCGGCTACAGCTTCGTGGACAATGCCGGCAACGCGACCGCCAAGGGCTTCGACCTGTCGCTGGAAGTCTCACCCGTCCGGGGGCTGATCCTCACAGGCGCGGCCGGTTATACCAAGGCGACGTTTGACGATCCGGTGGCACGCGGCGCCAATGTCATATTTCCGCGCGGATCGGGGGTTCCCGGAGCAAGCGCGCCCTGGAACACATCCTTGTCGGGGGTGTACAACATGCCCCCCGTCGGCAACGTGAATTTCTACACGCGCGTCGATTTTACCTACACGTCGCGTGAACGGCGCGCCGGGCAGACCCAGCCAGGGGCGTTCGGCTATAATCCGCTGCTGCGCCAGGTGTCGGCCTATTCGACTCTGAACGCGCGCCTGGGGGCTACCTTTGGCCGGTATGATCTGTCGGTCTTCATGACGAACATCACCGATGCACATCCGCTTCTGCTGCTCGGCCCGGCATCGCGGCCGATCCAGAACGATCCTGCCTGGGTTTCAACGACGCTCAGGCCGCGCACCGTGGGCCTGACCCTGTCGATAAAGGAATGAGGCGCATGCCGGTCTCAGAACAGGGGCGCGACGGCCCAGGCACCTATCTTCCCGCCGTCGCGGCCGGGCGAGAGGGATCTCGGTGAACGATCATCTCAAGGACAATTCCGTCTCCTTCATCGGGTCGATGATGATGGGCGTCGCGGGCAGTGCGCCCGCATCGTCCATAGCAATGGGCACCGCGGCGCTGATCGGCGCCGCCGGGGTCTTCGCACCGGTTTCCCTCCTCATCTTCGCCGTTCCGATGCTCGGCATAGCGAAGGCCTATCAGGCGCTGGGAGAACGCGATGCGAATGCGGGCGCCTCCTATCAATGGACGTCCGCGATCTTCGGTAAATTCCTGGGATTCTTCTCTGGCTGGTCGCTGCTCATAGCGACGCTGCTGTTCGTGGTCAGCGGCACGGTGCCGATCGCAACCGCGACCCTCAACATCATAGCCCCCAGCCAGGTGGGACACGTCGTCACCACGTCGATCGTCGCCAGCCTCTGGTTCGCGGCGGTATCCGCGATAGTCGTCGCCGGTATCACGGTGACCAGCCGGGCGCAGACGATGATCACCTTGGCGCAACTGCTGATCCTCGTCGTCATTCTCGGCGCGGCGCTGATGCATATCCATGAGGTCGGGAGCGTCGAGGCGTTCGGAAAACGATGGTTTGGCAGCGGCCTGACCCTGGATGGCTTTGCGGCTACGGCCCTGATCGCGGTCTATTTCTACTGGGGCTGGGACGTCACCTCCAACCTGGGCGAGGAAACGGTCGGCGGGGGGCGCAAGGCCGGCCTGGGCGGCCTCCTCAGCATTCTGATCACCATCCTGCTCTACACCAGCTTCGCCGCCGTGGCGTTGATGATGTTCCCGGTTCAGGACGCGGCCAATCTCACGGACAATCTGATATTCAATATCGCGTACCGGGCCGGGCTTTCCTATGCAGGCGGATTGCTGGCGTCGGCCGCGGTCATATTGTCGAGCATCGCGGCGATCGAGGCGACCATGCTGATGTTCTCGCGGACGCTGTTCGCGATGGGACGCGATGGATCGATGCCCCGCATCTTCGGAACGGTGGATGATCGTACCTTATCGCCATCGCACGCCATATACGCCATGATCGTCCTGGGCCTGATCCTGATATGGACATCAGCCCTGATGCCGAGCGTGCAGTTGCTGTTGTTCGCGTCGGTGCGGGCGCTGGGCTTTCAGGTGGATTATTATTTCGGACTTGCGGGTCTTGGCGCGGCCTGGGTCTTCAGGGATAGCTACAAGGTCTCGATCGGCAAGTGGCTGACCCTTTGCCTGTTCCCGGCCGCGAGCAGCGTGGCGTTGATCGGCCTGGGGCTCTATGCGGTGACGACCTTCGACCTGTGGACCAATGTGATCGGAATAGGCAGCTTCGCACTGGGGCTGGTTTTTGTCTGGCTCTGTTACAGACCGGGCGCCGCCACTATGGAATTGAACGTTTAGGGGGCAGGCGGGATGAAAGGGGGCGATCCGGGTCGGCCCCTTCCATCCCGCCCGGATCCTGGTTCCGCCCCTTGTCCTCATTCGCGCAGCCACGGCTTCCCGCCCGTCGGGCATTCACAGCAGCTTGAAATAATGGATCCGGTTCGCTCCAGGCGTCTTTTCCGCCACACCCACGAAAACATGCCGCGCGAGCCAGTCATGTGGTCCCGCCGGCACATCGAACTTCGGCGTGACGCGCATATAGTATGAATCGGGATCGACAGGCTCATTCCGTGCCATGCGCTCCCCGATCTCCGGGGTCGATGCCCAACGATAGCCGGAATTCTGCATGTAGATCAGCGTGCCATCGTCCAGTTCCAGAAGGTAACGGGCATCGAAATCGATCACGCCGTCCGGACGCACAAGCGGCCAGTCACCACCGCTCATCGGCACCACGCGACCATTGAGCGCAGGCCCTTCGATGCTGCCCTGCGCCGCATAGACGGCACCGCGTGTAGCGCCCATGGTTGATGGGCTGACCCAGCGGACCGGCGTCAGCGTCAATGCGATGCTGAACGCATATTCGAAACGCGGCGCGAATCGTTCGATGGTGGCGGGTTCAATCATGGGGCCTCCGTTGAGAGGGTGGGAACGGGGGTAACCAAGGCAGCTGTCCGGCGCCCTGCTTTCGTCGAAGATGTCGAGATAATCAGAAGAGCCATGATTACTCGACAAGAATATATGGAGAAGATTCTGTGAGCGAAGGTTTTCTTACGGCCCGATATTGGCCATTTTCAGCGGAAAATCCAGATGATATTATTGACGCGTCAACAAAATGATGATGACTTGCGCCCGTGACCGTGCCCGGGTGGTTCCATAAACCGCTGCAAGCGGCCGGCTTGCCATTCTTGGGGGTTTGGATGACGTCTTTTCTTCAAATGGGATCGGCGCGCGGCGGGCTGGCTTCTCCAGCAGGCGCCCGGTCGGCCGTCGGCCTTTGGGTCGGCGGGACGATGGCATCGGCGCTGGCGCTGTTTCTTGCCGGGACCGGCCCGGCATCGGCCCAGGCGACCCCATCTCCCCCGGCGACCGCGTGTGACAGGCTGAAGCAAATGGCCGACGGCGACCTGCATGTGCTGGAGGCGCGAGAGGTTGCTGCCGGTCCGGCGGCGGCATTCTACGGTGAGGATCAGGGACGGAAAATGCCGGCGCATTGCCTGATCCGCGCCTCCTTTGGCGATCGCCGGGGCGTCGACGGCCGAACCTATGCGATCCGGTTCGAATTGCGCATGCCGGCGGCTTGGAATGGCCGTTTCCTGTTCGAGGGCGGCGGCAACATGGATGGCGTCGACTGGCCGGCCTATGGATCGCTGTTCAGCCGCCTGTCGCCAACGGCGCTTGAACGCGGCTTTGCCGTGGTGCGGACCAATGGCGGGCATATCAGCCCCGGCAATGAATCGACCGATGGCAGCTGGGCGATCGATCAGCAGGCGCGGATCGACTATGGCTATGTGGCGCTCGACAAGGTCGCGATCGCAGCAAAGCGCATCGTTGCCGCGCATTACGGCAAGCCTGCCGCCAAATCCTATTTCATCGGCTGTTCCAATGGCGGACGGCAGGCGATGCTGGTGACGCAGCGCTTCCCCGACTATTTCGACGGCGTGGTGGCGGGTAATGCCGCGTTCAATCTGACGCGCATCGCGCCGCGCCTGTCATGGACCACCGCTCAGCTCAGCCGCATCTCCAGGCCTGGCGTGGGCGCATTCACCAAGGTGGACTTGAAACTGGTGGCCGATGGTGCGGTGAAGCGCTGCGACGCGCTGGATGGTCTTGCCGACGGGCTGATCCAGGACATTGCGGCCTGCAAGTTCGACCCGGCAGTGCTGCAATGCAAGGGCCCGAAAACCGCCACCTGCCTTTCCAGGGCTCAGGTCGATACGCTGAAGCGGATCGTCACCGGACCAGTAGATGCCCAGGGCAAGCCCTATTACAAGCCGCTGCCCTATGATTCGACGCCCGCCTTCTGGGCGGGTGCCGCGGCGGCCGACACCAGGGCGCCGTCACTGTTCATGGATACGATGCGCTATTTCGCGTTGACCCCGCCCAATCCCGGACTCGATGCACTCGACATACGCTTTCCGGATGTTTTCGCCAGCCTGGTCAGCACGGCCGGGGTCATCGACGCGGAGGGAAGCTTTCTCAACAGCTTCGCGTCGAGATCGAAGCTGATCATCTATCATGGGACCAGCGATTACAGCCTGTCGGCCTTCGAAATCACCTCATGGTACGACCGCCTGGCGCATGATACCGGCGGTAAGACCCAGGATTGGGCGCGCCTGTTCCTGGTGCCGGGGATGATGCACTGCGAAGGCGGGCGGGCGACGGACGATTTCGATCCGTTGACCGCCATCCAGGCCTGGGTCGAGCAGGGAATCGCGCCGGACCGGATCGTCGCAACCGGCAAGACGCTGCCGGGGGTCAGCCGCCCGCTCTGCCCCTGGCCCAAGGTGGCGCGCTATCGTGGCGGCGACCCTGCGCGGGCGGAGAGCTTCGATTGCGATTGAGCCCGCAGCACCATTCCGGTGGCGCAGGACCCGATAGTCGGGATGACTGTTCAGCGCCTCAGTTGCGCGCTCGTGACGACCTTCAGCAGAGAACGTCATGGTGCAAACGATCCCTTTGTCATTCTTCCACCACCCGGAAAACTGCGCCGCTCCCGGCATCCCTCACCAGATCAACCCGTTCGCCATCCCAATGATAGTCGAGATGCCTGCCCTGGACAGGGCTGGAGGCACAGTCGGGGTAGAGGAGCGCGACACATTCTCCCCCAGCTTGCCGCACGCTCGGATAGGCTATCCCGTCAGAACCAGCTTTGCGCAGGGCAGAGCCCAACAACTGGGCCGCTGCATAATCATCCGGATCGAGGCAAGCGGCCAACGGATCTTCCTGGCCGCGCAGATCATGGAGATCGGCGCGGACTGTCAGGATGATTTCCCGAAACTGGGAGGTCCAACCGGGCGGTTCAGCCGTGCGCGCCATGAACCGGGCATGATGATGGATCGTCTCGAACAGGGCAGTCTCATAGCCATCAGCGACGTAGAGGACGCCATAGCTCCCGTCGGAAAAACGGCTGGGACGGTCGACACTGACATGGGTGAAGGACGCCATCAGATAGGAAGCGCCGTTGCCACCCACCCGTCGCTTGGGAGGCACAAGGTCGATATTCCCGATCGACGACCTGATGCGCGGATTGGTCTTCTGCTCGCCCGCCAGCAACAGGGGCCAATCCGCCGGATCGGCAATATCCTCGAACAGGTCGATGGGTGGGTAGACGCTACGGATGATCCGTACCGCACCTTCCCATTCCACTCTGCAAATTGGCGGTTCGTCAGCCAGGGTCACCAGCCGCCACGCTCCGCATCAAGATAGCGCCGCACACGCATCAAGTCCGTCAATTCGCCGCCCAGCATGACCGCCAGCGCACTCGATCCCCCGAAGGCCGCATTGGACGCCTTGATCCAGTCATAGCCCCGCTGCGGCTCCTGAAAGATAATGCGGAGAGCCTTATGGATGCCCATGAGATTGGATAGACGGGCAAGCCCATCGCGCGAAATGCGCCCCGGCCCCTCCGCCTTCCAGCGACGAAAGCTGCGCACGGGCATGTCGGTAAGAACGGCAGCCTGCTCATCGGTGACGCCCCATTTGGCGAACAGGTTGAGGGCGGCGCGAAACATCGCTCGACCTTCTTCCTGAGTGACAGGTTCCTGCCGGAAGGGAGCGGGAGCAGTCTCAATGGGTTGCAATATAGCCATATAGAACAAAATATATGATAAGCTGCCAAATGGCAATTCATGGCTCGCGGGTGGGTTGCGATAAATCCAATCTGCCGCTCGTGGCGACATACAGGAAGCCCGCGAAACGCGGTTCAAATCTCTGCTAGACCAAGCTCCAATGACCTGAGCCTGACTTCCATGGCGTTCATGATGCTAGTGTGTGTGGCGATGACAAGCCCATCGGGCATCATGGACAACGCCTGCTCGGGGGCTTTTTCGGCCATTTGAATGACGTCCCGAAGCACCTTGTCGATGAGAGTAGGGCCCAATCCGGCCTCCTTCGCGGTCTCCACGAAATGCCGTCCGCCAAGGTTCAGAATTTGATATTTGCGGCTGTTGCCCGCCGACATTGCGAGCTTGTACTTGTTGTTCGGGATCTGCCGCGCGTCGAACGCAGGTTGAGCGGTGAGGACATCGTAGAATGGCGTCATCCCGAAACGCCCGCCGGGGCGAAGAAAGATGCTGAAATTCTTGGCGTGACCGTCCGCCGCACCGATAAGCCAGAATATGATCTGGCTTTTCAGGAAGGCAGCCTGATCCTCCAGGGGGTTGTCGCTGCTCCCGAGCAGCTTGAGGATTGCAACGGCGCCAGGGCCGCCGTGGCTTTGATATTTCTGGGCAGAAGGGACGCCCAAGGCCTGACAGAAATCCTCCTGGGGCAATCGAAGCAGTTCGGTCGGGCTCCTCCAGCGACGATCAAATCGCTCGACCGCCAGCACCTTGCGCGCGCCGAATGTCGCGATCTCGGTTTTTGCGACGGGCAGGCCAAAGCCTTCCAGCAGCCTGAGGCAATAATGTTCATTCTCGACGCTGTCGGCCATGTCGATCATCCCGAATGCCGTCGGAATCTCGCCGAGCTGCGGCTTGAGGATGTGGGTCGTGGGGGTGGTTCCAAGCGGTCTCAGCCACTGGCCGTCATGGAAAAGGAGGGCGGTCTTTTCCTGTGCTCCGGCCACTGAAATCCGGAACTCATGGTCCATGTCGATGCCGAGTGGCGCCTGGGCCAGATTGGCGAGCATCTGCTCGATCTCGGCGTCGCTGATGGGCTCCCCATCCACCGGCTGGATGCCGTCGAAAGCTGCATCATCCGGCAGGAATTGCATGGCGCCCACGCAATCCCGCCCGATACGCTCCAGCAAACTGTAGGCATCGCTGCCCTGGGCCCCGGTTCGTTCGGCAACCCGGCGACGCACGGCGGCATTATCCGGCAGCAGATTGTCGAAGACGGCGACCACCGGTTCGCCGGTGAATTGCGATTCGCGCAGGGGCAACGAAAGGGAGATTGGAAATGCGTGCTCCCAGGGAAGCCAGCTTTGGTCGTAGCGAAATTCGATGGCGCCGCTGGCCTGCTTGAGAAGGCGCCCAGCCAAACGGTTGTTGATGAATATGTTAAGAGGGGGGTGCGCTCTGCGCCGGCCCATCAGAAGATGTCCTCAATATCAGGCACCGATTTGCCGGACCTCTGATCGATGACCATCTCCAGGCCGAGAGCGGCAAACAACGCATAAATCGAGGATAACCGGGTGCCTTCTTGTCCGGTCTCGATCTTGGAGACCAGTTCCTGCCGCAGGCCTGCCAAGCGGGCCAGTTCCGTCTGGCTCATGCCTTTCTGCTTGCGCACACGCTGGATGGCGGCGCCAAGTTGCTTGGGCGATCGCGCAATATGAGCCATAAGCCAATCTCCTTGGCCAGCGCTATGTCTCAAATCACATAATTTCGCAATATGCTGTTTTGAGCATAAATTCTCTTTATGCCTTAATCTGCATAATCTACATGCACACTTGGCGAATCTTTTGTTTTCAGCACCATAGAAGCTAAATAGCTCAGTCACTCGTCCTTTCGATAAACCGGAACCATCGCTCAGCAAATTGCGCACCTGACAGCGCAAGAAAATGGAATGATCGGCCCTGGCCGGGGCGGGTCGGCAGCGAGAGGCTCGGCAAAGCTGCCAATCCTATCGCCGAGGAAGCTGCCGCGCCGCACTCGACGATTTTGCGAGGTCAGACTGTCACCCTTCCTCCAGCATGACGTCAATCATGGTCTGCCAAACATGTTTTGCCGTCGCACGCGGGTCGGTACTCTCCTCGTAGATAGCTGCCTCTATCATCTGTTGAGAAGGATCTCGCAAGGAGATGACGACGGATCGGACCAACTCTGTAGCGCTCAAATGAAAGTCGCCTTCAGGATCATAGAACGCCAGACGGGCTGCGGATTGCCTTTGAACCTCAGCGACGAGGGCATTGGCGGCTTGTTCAATCGGAGGGGGAGCCATAAAGGCTATAACGCCGCTCAGCGTCCATCGTTCAGATGCCGAGAAGAATCGATGTGACCGTTAAGCAACCGAGTCCATGCGTTGTAGACGCTGCAGTCGCGGCTTCGATCTCACTGCTCACCCGGCAGCGAGAGAGCGCCTAGTGGATTAGCCGGGGTCTCGCCGGCTTATCATTAGCCGCCGACATCAAGCGCCCTTGGATGCAAGCCAGATCGTGTGAATTACATGTTCTTCACCGGCCAGGGCTGGGATGCTCACCTCTTCCACATCGAAACCGGCATGCCCGCACGTTCAACCGCGGTTATGTGCACGAAGGCGTCCCCGCCGCCGCTTTCCGGCGCGATGAAGCCATAGCCTTTGTCGGCATTGAAGAATTTGACTGTTCCGATGATCATATTGGAGCTCCTTGTCCAAGTTTTAGGGGCGCACGCGACAATGCGGGCATCCCGGCTTCAAGAGGCAAATGTGGGACAAGAGAGAGCCGAAGCGGCCCGATATCCGTCGAAGCGCGACGTTCAGCGAGGCGTCAATAGCACAAATTGACAGAAATGGAAAAACCGATCGGGGGCGATCGATCGAATACTTTTCCATCTGCCGGTAACTACGTCTTCAGTTTACCTTAGATTTCGTACGATCGCATCTGTGCCACGACCAAATGCCGCAGCGCGCTGCTCACTTCGAGCGCGCCGCCTCATCGCGCTTGGCTTGAGCAAGCGCATCGTTCAAGGTCGAATATCGCCAGTCACGATAATGGTAGCGATATGCCGGCACCTTGATGATGCCATGGCGAGCCATGACTTCCGCTTCGTCCGCCGGGACAACTGTCATCTTCTGTCCAATCCTGGTGAGCACGGGTTGACGAGCACGATTACTGCCGACCGCCGGCTGCGGGTCGGGCAAGGAGCTGGACCGCATTTTCCACCCTTGAATATCCCGCTGGATCGGCGATCGCCAAATCGAGGGGCCGGGCACCCAACGAGGCATTGTGGGTGTTTAGAAAGCGGATTGCTTCCTCCTGCCCCAGAAGCACGAATGCAAGATGGGTGATCAACCCCTGCCGTCTCGCCTGGTCTGGAGAGATCCGTGGCTCGCGGCTAACAAACGCTCGCCTTCGCGGGCGAGCCGGTGTTGTCGCGTCCGCTGTCATGCCGACCCCACCAAGTCTGCGGCTAGGGGAGACTGATCCATCCAAGGCAGCCAACCCACCGAAGCGCCTGCGTTTTTCGAGGAAAGCACGTCGAAGATCTGACCGCCGATAATGCCCGCTGCGGCCAGATGCTTGCGGCGTGCCGGCTCACTGATCGCGTCGGCGGCGTGTATGAGCAAAATCTGATGCTCGGAATAAAGCTGATTGAGATCCATGTGTAACTCCCTTGGTAAGCGGGAGCGCGATGGTCTCTCAGTCAAGAGCGCCTACGTTGGTATGCACTTGATGACCTCCATATAGGCTTAATCGACAATCATACAACACTGCCGTGTCTCCAAAAATTCGAGAGAAATATCCTTACGTGAAGTGCCCTGATGTTCCACCTGCGACACGACGTTTCTGCTCATGGCTTGTAACAGATTCACCCGTTCTAAGGGATCGCTGATCGGTACCGACATATTGCGTCCAGCTTGTCTTTAGCTGTCGCAGGGCGCATATCAGATTCATCGGCGGTCTATATTTAGGCCTGCCAGTTCGCAATTTGGTAGCGCTGGCTTCCGCTTGTGAAAGCGACATTCCGTCGCGGACCAGCGCCAGGAAAGTCGGACCCAAACCATGACTGCCAAGGACCTGAAATTCGCGCACGAGGCCCGCGAAGGCATTGCGCGTGGCGTCGATATTCTCGCCAACGCCGTGCGCGTGACCTTGGGTCCCAAGGGGCGCAATGTCCTCATTGACAAGAGCTTTGGGGCGCCCCGGATCACAAAAGACGGCGTCACCGTCGCAAAGGAATTGGAATTCAAGGACAAGTTCGAGAATATGGGCGCGCAGATGATCCGCGCCGTGGCGTCCAGAGCGCATGATCATGCCGGAGACGGCACCACTACGGCGACCGTCCTTGCGCAGGCGATCGTTCGGGAAGGGATGAAGTCGGTATCGGCGGGCATCGATCCGATGGACCTCAAACGCGGCATCGACATGGCCGTTGCCGCCGTCGTCGCCGAACTCAAAGCGCGGTCCAAGCCGGTATCGAACAATCAGGAAATCGCCCAGGTCGGCATCGTTTCGTCCAATGGCGACGAGGTGGTGGGCAATCGGATCGCCGAGGCGATGGAGAAGGTCGGCAAGGAAGGCGTCATCACGATCGAGGAGGGAGCGGGCGTCGAATTCGAGCTGGAGGTGGTGGAGGGCATGCAGTTCGATCGCGGCTATCTGTCGCCCTATTTCGTCACTGACAGCGAGAAGATGACGGTGGAACTGGAGGACCCGGTCATCCTCATCCACGAGAAGAAGATGGGCAATGTGCAGGCCATGCTACCCTTATTGGAAGCGGTCGCCAACGCGCACCGTTCGCTGCTCATCATCGCTGAGGATGTTGAAGGGGATGCGCTCTCGACGCTGGTCGTCAACAAGCTGCGCGGCGGGCTGAAGGTCGCCGCGGTCAAGGCGCCGGGCTTTGGCGACCGGCGCAAGGCGATGCTGGAGGATATCGCCATATTGACGGCAAGCGACGTCGTGACGGAGGATCTTGGCATCAAATTGGAGGATGTCACGCTGGACAGGCTGGGCACCGCCAAGCGCGTGACGATCACGAAAGACAACAGCACGATTGTCGACGGTGCGGGCAGCGCGGAAGCCATTAAGGCGCGCGTCGTGTCGCTCCAGGGGCAGATCGAAGCCAGCAGCAGCGACTATGATCGCGAGAAGCTTGAGGAACGTCTTGCCAAGCTATCCGGCGGCGTAGCCGTCATCAAGGTCGGCGGATCTTCGGAACTGGAGGTCAAGGAACGCAAGGATCGGGTGGAGGACGCTCTCCATGCGACCCGGGCGGCGGTGGAGGAAGGCATTCTGCCGGGCGGCGGCACGGCGCTTCTTTATGCGTCGAAGGCGCTGGATAGCCTTGATCCCGTCAAGGACGACCAGCGGCGCGGCATCGACATCGTCCGCCGGGCGCTTCAGGCACCGCTCCGCCAGATTGCGGAGAATGCGGGCTATGATGGTGGCGTGGTTGCCGGTCGTTTGTTGGACGAGAGAGACGAAAATCTGGGGTTCAACGCGCAGAGCGAGCAATATGAAAACCTCTTCCAGTCCGGTGTCATCGATCCGACCAAGGTAGTCCGCACCGCCTTGCAGGATGCGGCCTCCATCGCTGGGTTGCTGATCACGACCGAAGTGGCGGTAGCCGAGTGGGTCCCCGATAGCGACGGCCCGCAGATCAAAGCTTCCGGCGGGGGATTTTGAGGACCTCTCAAGCTCATCGCTCACCGTTCACCATGCCTGACGAATTGATGCATGTGCTCGGGCGTTTCGTGTTACAATTCCTCATCACCCCGATCATGCCGCGGGCATGTTGTGACAGAGAGACCATCGTGCTCCCGCCTGCAACCGGGAGCAGCCTATGCCTGACGATCTGACCCGAAGCCGCTCCGCCGGTGCGAAGCCGTCATGACCATCCGCTCGACACGGAAACCCGTGACATTTTCGGCCCCTTTCCGCCTGACGGGTTTCGAGGAGCTTCTATCTGCGGGCACCTATGTGGTGGAAACGGACGAAGAAGTTCTGGAAGGTCAAGCCCATACAGGCTTCCGTCGGATTGCGACGACCATGCGTATCCGGACAGGCGCGACCATCGAGCATCACCAGATCGATCCTCGGGAATTAGAGGCCGCATTGCAGCGAGATCAGGATGCGGCTCGAGACAAGCTCATTTCAGCTGATCAGCTATCTCGGCAGTCCCGGCGCTCGGATAATTCCCCGCCAGCAGATTGGCGTTGGGTGCCTTTGTGGGTCCGTAACACACCCTCCCACCGCCGCAGTTAGACCAGCCATGTTCAACAGTTCAGCCATGTGCAGGCAACAGGCAGCTCATCACAAAAAAGCAGAATGTATCCAATACTTCCCAAAAGCCTGGAAAAGTTACTCTGGTCACTTTGAAAAGACGAATGCTTGAATGATCTCAGAAACGAAAACCATCATGATAGCTCGCCTTTTCCATTCTACTCACAATGCGCCGTGGCCCTACCTGGTAGCAGCCCTATAATGAGAGCCTGAGCACCCTTGCTCGCGGAGGGCCCCGCGTTGCCGACACGACGCGGGGCTTTTCTTATGTTCACCGAGGGGCCGACATTCAGCAAACAAACTGTTTCCGCTGGACACCGGTTGGGTGAACCATAAGGCTACAATCTCGGACTTGTGATCTTCAGTTCTGGAGACGTCACCCAAAATAATATTATCCAAAATGTTGGAATATCATGTCATAAATCAAAATGATTGCGATCCTGATAATCCCCACGATGCGGTCGAAATTTATAGGCGACGCCCAACCAAAATTCAGATATGAGATTCATATTGCGCGGAAACTGATGCAGGCATCCGCCGTGACTGAGAGACCATCGCGCTCCCGCTTGCCAAGTCGAGGAGCAGATCGTGAAAGACCTTAACGCTCGTTTGAAACGTGAGCAGCAAGAGCTGCTGCGTTCGCAAGCCGCTGCGCGCGCTTCAACGCTATTCCCTTCCGGACCGTTGGGACATCGGGCATGAGCCGAGCTGTCCATATCGATCAGACCCCGACCGCCGTCGAGGATCTGTGCAGAAAACATTCGTTCCGGGTTTCTACAGTGGAAGCCCTTTTATCAGGGGGCTCAAGAGTCGTTCTGCTGGACCCTCGCGATGCCGAGTCATTGCGCATCCTCATGAAGCACAAGCTGATCCTTGGCGGGGTAAGACGATCGCCCTCTCATATTGCACGCCAGTTGCCGCCCTCCGGCTCCCGGAGATAAGGGATGGAAAGATCCCGTTTGTTGGAACGCAGCAGAGTGATGGCGCTGAAAGAAGCGCTTTTAGCCAGTTGCCCCCGTCAAAGGAACCTGCATGAGGAGCAAGCCCGCGCCTACGCAAAGATCATCGACGTGTTGATCCGCGAAGGAAGGCAAGCCATCGCAGGCGTCCGCCCCCGGTAACGCTTCCGGCTATTTTCAGCCAACGTCCAGCACTGCGGATTGTCGGAACAGTAGCCAGTTTCCGATGCTGTCTGGATGCCGGGGCCAAGGCTGTGCCAGGCAGATCAGGATATCGAATGCGCCTGCAGGTAGAAGCAAGGCTCGCCTATCACATGCCGCACACGGCCGATGTGCTTCTGGCGGTCGAAGGCGCGCAGATGACGGAACAGCGTTTGGTGAAGGACCTGCTCACAGTCAGCGGCTGCGAACCGTGCCGGGCGATGGCGGGATTGGTCGCAGAACCTGGGCCTGCACACGAGGCGATTTTATGGCGGAATATCGTGGAACGTTCGATGTGGAACGAGGAGCCATGTCTCTAGTCAAGCGGGCTATTTCCCCGCACCCAGATCTTCCCGCGCATGTCATACTCTCTGGCCTAGCCGCTTCTGCCAATCCGACCGTTTCATATCCTTCGTGGCACGTGAGTTCGAGGATCTGGAAGGCGGGACGAAGATCGAGGCCATCGCGGCATGGATACGCCACAACATCGACTATCGGCTGGGCTACGTCATCGGGATAGGGCTGGGCTTCCTTACTTTCCACCTGCCCAACGCCGCCAAGCTGTCCCGGACAGGTGACGGGTTCGTCTCCCTGGGTGCCGCGCTCCTTGCATATGGCCTCACCCAACTGGCACATGGGTATGGCTTTCTCGCCGTTTTCGTAGCGGCGCTTTGCCTTCGTCATGCCAGCCGCGACCACAGCTACAGGTCGATTACGACGGCCAGATAAGCGAAGCCTTCCAGGGTGCGAATGTAGGTGATGTCTGTCACCCAGGCCCGGTCTGGTGCACCCACGTCGAACTGGCGATCGAGGGTGTTGTCGATCGCCAGGGACGGCTTGCCGCCATAGCTGCCGGGCCTGCGCTTGTAGCCGATCTGCGCCTTGATGCCCGCCAGCATGGTCAACCGGGCAACGCGATTGGGGCAGCAGGTCTCGCCGTGATCCAGCAGATCGTCATGCAGCTTGCGGTAGCCATAGACCTTGCCGCTGTCCTTCCAGGCCCGCCGGATCAACGCGGTCTGCCGAGCATCTTCCTGGGCCCGTTGGCTCAGCGGACTCTTCTGCCAGGCATAAAAACCGCTGGGCTGGATGCGCAGGCACCGACACATCGACCGAACCTTGAACTGGTCACGATGCTCGGCAACAAACGCGTATCTCACTTTGCATCCCTGGCGAAATACGCGGTGGCTTTTTTAGGATGTCGCGCTCCTCGGTCACCCGGGCCAACTCGCGCTTCAACTGGCGGATCTCGACATCCTTGCCCGCATCGCCAGACACTTGCCGGGCCAGCTGCCGCTTCCATGCATACAGCAAGTGCTGACTGACGCCGAGCCGCTGCGAGACCTCGGCTACCGGATACCCGCGCTCGGTGATCTGGGCCATCGCGTCACACTTGAACTCATCACTGAAATTGGGCTTCCCCATCATCGCCTCCTGTCCTCAAAATTAGGATCGAAGGCGTCCAGAAATCTAGGGGCTACTCAATCGTTCTACATGGCATCACCGTAACTCCGTCCCTCCAGCTTCTCGATCGATGGCAGGCGCGGCGTCAATCTTCGCAGTGATGGCAGGAGGAAGAGGGTGTTCCGATAGCGCTTCAATGCTGAGTAGAAAGTGCTCTTGTCCCCAACCCCAACGTGCTACTGTAGGGCATCCCGGTTCGACTCATCCAGACAGGCCGGGGCTGAGAGACACAGGCGCTCCCGTTTGGCGAGGAGTGCACAATGTCCGCATCTGAAAGCTCTAATCCATCATTATTACTTCGCCAGGCCCGCAGGCAGGCTGATGCCGAGCGACGGTGGCTCGCCCTTGGAGCCGCGCGAGAACGCTCGCGGAGCGCGGCTGCCATTTCGCGTGACCGTAAACGCCAGCTCACGTCGGCGATTGACAGCTGGGAGAATGAGGGTGGAACGGCAATTGGCGTTGCCATGTCATTAAGACCCAAGCCTCTCCGGTTCACTAAGATCCAGTGGTGCGCTGATCTATTTCGTGACGATACCACGACGCGTGCGGCCATTATCAACGGCCTCCTCATGGTGATAGCAGGAACAGTAGCCATCATATTGCTGAATAATTGAGCCCCCCATATTTACAGCGATTGGCAGAAAAATGGATGCTACACCAAAAGGACTGGCGAACGCCGAGTTTCGGCTGACGCCGGGACTGACCTGTGACCTCGACAAGCTACAGGAACTTCAGGATCTCCTCTATGCTGCCCGCGATGCGCTGGCACGTGGAGAAGCGCTGTCTACGGTCGAGAGGCAGCGATTGAACGGTGCGCTCGACAACCTCATGGTCTTGAGAAACAGCAACAATGCGCCACCGGGTGCCCCCCAACGCATCTGAACGAGCGAAGCAGCACAGCCCATACATCTGACGTCCAATGCAAAGGAACACACCATGGCCAAAAGCCAGAAAAGATCCAACCGTGAAGTTCGCAAACCCAAGGCGGAGAAATCCAAAAAGCAGAATGCGTCCAACCCGTCGCAGAAGCCCGGCGCGCTCGGCATCGTTACCCTGAAAAGCTGATTGCACTAGGAGGCGCGGCGGGTGTTTCAAAAGCGTCCGCCAACTCGTTCATCAGGTCCGATCAGGCAGGCCGCCCATGCTGTGCGGTCGCCTACATGTCATATTGCTCTACCTCACTGTTCGTCAGAACTTCTTTCCTCGTCATGGCCGGGGGTGAGAAGCTATGCTTCCTCATCGCGAGCGCGGCTCCGAGCGTCCTCCTCCTCTTCCAAGCGGAATTCCAGAGCAATCGCTGCATCTTCGGGGCTGAGTGCTTCAGACGTCCCTGCCTCACGCGCCTCAGCCTCGGCAGCCTGCGCCTCCCAAACATTGGCGGCTCGCAGGGCAGCCCGGCGTACCTGTTCAAGATGAGAAGCGGCGGCAACCTGACGATGGTATGCCGCCTCTCGTCTGCACATTGTTGAACTGTTGGTCATTGCGCCTACCTCTTACCGTCAGGTGGCGCGTTGCGCACCCAAAGCGACACCCATCGCGCCGCAGCGGACGGCGAACCGCTGGCCGGCTTCGCCTGATCTGCGGCCGAGGCGGGCGGCCTCCCCCGCGGTGGCGCAGCCTTTTGATCGCTTTCCAGTGCAGCAGCGAGATCGGCGGGATCGATCGGGTGATACTCTATGGCAGAACCCATTTGGATCCGCAGCCCCGTAGCGGTGCGATGAAAGCCCGTATGGTTATTGCCCTCCAACATCTCTTCGGTGGTTTCCACTTCGTAGGGACCCGCCGGCAAGGGGGCTTCGAATCCGGGTAGCCGGAATGGTTTGGTGAAGGTCACCGTTTTACGCGTCGTGCGGACGGTCATGATCGCTTCCGCTGGAGAAGAGGGGGCGTTTTTTGTCGGCGGGCATCGGTATCTCCTGCTTGCAGGCGCGAGCACGATGGTCTCTCTGTCACGATATGCCTGGGAAGGATCAGGGTGATAGCCCGTTGTAGCACAGCCGTTCCCGGCGGGGCGCATCTATTCGTCCGGAGCAGACGAGAATCCTGCTCGGCTATAATTCCAAGCCTGTAGGCACCGCCGCGATCCGTTACATCCTGTTTTACCGGCTTCCTTGAGGATCGCATCGATCATGGCTTGCCAGACGTTGATCGCGTTAGCATCTGCGGCGGCACCGTCGCCTCCAGTTGATCATTCCATTCTGTAAGCGGCATCCTGCATCTTATCGCTTCGACTGTGTAGCAGAACTGTGAGGGAGCGAGGGTTAGAAGACCGCCTTTTGGACGATTTTTCAACGATTTCAGTGGGATGACGACAAATGGTGCCCGGGGACGGAGTCGAACCGCCGACACTGCGATTTTCAGTCGCATGCTCTACCAACTGAGCTACCCGGGCATGGCGGCCGGTGAGGATCACCGGGCCTTTGGTGAGGCGTGCCTATAGGCATCAGGCCGGGGTGCTGTCTACCCCATCCTCGTCACTTTTTTTCATCTCGTCATCGACCGGGCGGCCGGGTACGCGATAGCCCTCGCCCAGCCATTGCAGAAGATCGCGGTCGCGGCAGGCCTTTCCGCAGAAAGGGCGGGTTTCGAGAGCCGAAGGCTGGCCGCAGACGGGGCAGGAGGAAGCTTTAGGAGACATGGCCCGCCGATATGGCGAGCGTCGCGTCCGCCTTCAAGCCGATTGCGCCGCCGCGGCGGCGGGCGAGGGTCTCGATCCAGTCGGTCGCCTTGTGCAGCCGGTCGATGATCGCAGGTGCGGCCGTGATCGTCGCGGGACCGCCATTGCCGTGGCGTTCGGCGCGGCGCAGCAGCGCCAGCGCCGCCGTTTCGACCGGATCGGCGCGGAGCAGTTCCATGAGGTTCATGCGCTCCCGCCGGCGGATGACCTGGACGAAGCCGAAGCCATTGACCGCCGTGCGCTCAAAGGGCAGCGGCAGATATTTGTCGATCTGGGCCGAGGCGACGGCGCGCTCGTCCTTGTTGTTCATCGTCGGCAGGTCGATGCCGATCGAGCCGGTCAGCCCCAGGCGGCGGATCGCCAGCGCGGCCAGTTTCGCGCCCTTCGGGCCCAGCTTGGCAGGCGGCATGGAGCCGTCGACGTCTATCAGGATCATCGCAGGCGTGGGGAAGATGCGCAGGGCGGCTTCCTCCGTGCCGATATCGCCGGAGATCGCCTCTTCCATCAATTCGCTCCAGCCATGGGCCTCCAGCCGGTCCTCTTCATGCGCAGGGCACGGAATGATGGGCAGGCCGGTGGCGCGCAGGCGCTGGAGCAGGCTGGGGGCGGGGTGCGCTTTCGAGCCGGGCTGGGCTATGCGGGCCTTGGCGAGCTTTGCGCGCCCTTCCTCCGGGATCGCCTCGCGCAGGATTTCCAGCAGCACGGTGGCGCCCTCTGCAATCTTGGGCGGAATGGGTTCGACCAGCACTTCCTCGCCGGAGATCAGGCGGGCGATGCCGCGCTTCTTGGGGATGACGGTGCGGACCAGCTTGCCCTGGATCATCGCGCCGGCGCGTGCGGCGTCGCTGTCCCGCTCGATCTGTGCTTCGACGAGCTGGCCCTTTTCGATCAGCGCGGCGCGGGCCTCGCCAATGCCTTCTTCATAGAGCCATTCGGCCATAAGCGGTTAATCCAGTGGATAGCCCGCTGCCTTCAGCAGCGCGCAGGTTTCGTAAAGGGGCAGGCCCATGATGGCGCTGTGGCTGCCTTGTATGGCGCGGATGAGGCCGGCGGCGCGGCCCTGTATCGCATAGCCGCCCGCCTTGCCGCGCCATTCCTGCGCGGCGATATAGGCTTCGATTTCGGCGCGATCGAGATGCTTGAAGGTGACGATGTTGGTCGAGAGGCGGTGGCGCGCCTTCCCCTCCGCATCGATCAGCGTGATCGCGCTGAACACGCGGTGGCGGCGGCCGGACAGGAGTTGGAGGCACGCGCGCGCTTCGGCTTCCGTTTCCGTCTTGGGCAGGATGCGGCGCCCGGCGGCGACCACCGTATCACCTGAAAGGACCAGCGCACCGGGATGGCGCTGCGCCACGACAGCCCCCTTCTCAGCGGCGACGCGGGTCGCGTAGGCGGCGGGGAGTTCGCCCTTCAGGGGCGTTTCATCAAGGTCAGCCGGGTCCACCGCGTCCGGAGACGCGCCGATCTGACCCAGAAGTTCACACCGTCTAGGAGAAGCCGAAGCAAGGATGAGCCGCATGCGTGGGGCGGCTTATTTGAAGCGGTAGGTGATCCGACCCTTAGTCAGGTCGTAGGGGGTCAGTTCGACCAGCACTTCGTCGCCCACCAGCACGCGGATGCGGTTCTTGCGCATCTTGCCGGCGGTGTGGCCGAGGATCTCGTGATCATTTTCAAGCCGCACGCGGAACATGGCGTTGGGGAGAAGCTCCACAACCTGTCCGCGCATTTCAAGCAGTTCTTCTTTTGCCATAATATCCTGGAAAGCCGAAAAATCGCGTCGCCATAGCGTCAAAATGCGGAAAAAGAAAGTCAGGCGGAACGCCCGAACTTTTCACCGGCTTTTTGTAGCACCGCAAAGACGTGATCGAGCTGATCTGCGTCAAGGCAATAGGGCGGCATCAGATAGATGGTGTTTCCCAGCGGCCGCAGCAAGAGGCCGTTTTCATGGGCAAAGGCGCGCAGTCGCGGGGCGACGTCGGAAAGATAGCCGGCGTCCGGTGTGATCAGGTCGATGGCGGCGATGGCGCCCAAGCGGCGCGGTCGGGCGAAGGCGGGATGCGCGGCGAGCGTTTCGAGTCGCTGCGCCATGCCCTGGCCGAGCGCTGCAACGCGGCCCAGCACATCCTCCTGCCGCCAGATGGCGAGATTGGCTGCGGCGGCGGCGCAGGCGATGGCATTGGCCGTATAGCTGCTCGAATGATAGAAGAGGCGGGCGCGGTCTGTGGACTTGTGCGCGTCGAAGATGCGCGGTGTGGCGAGGGTAGCGGCGAGCGGGATTGCGCCGCCGGTGATCCCCTTCGCCACCGCCATGATGTCGGGCACCACGCCGGCCTGTTCGCAGGCGAAGAGGGTGCCGGTGCGGCCCCAGCCGGTCATGACCTCGTCGGCGATGAAGAGGACGTCGTGGCGGGCGCAGATCGCCGCCATGTCGCGCAGGACGGCGGCCGGGTAGATCAGCATGCCCCCGGCGCCCAGGACCAGGGGCTCGACGATGAAGGCGGCTGGCCCCTGCGCGCAGGCGGCCTCCAGCGCGTCGAGCGTCGCCTGTTCCTTGCCCTCATGGGGAAAGGGGATGGTGTCGACATCGAACAACAGCGGCGACCAGGCGGCGTTATAGACGCCGCGTTCGCCCACCGACATGGTGCCGATGGTATCGCCATGATAGCTGTGCTGGAGGACGAGGATGCGGTGGCGCGGCTCGGCAAGACCGTCCAGCGCGCGGTTGTGCCAGTAGCCGAGCGCCATTTTCAGCGCTACCTCGACCGCGGTCGAGCCACTGTCGGAGAAGAAGACATGGGCGAGCGGATCGCGACCGGCAGCCTTGGGCGCCAGTTCGACCAGTCCGCGCGCCACCTCTTCCGCCGGTTCATGGGTGTAGCCGGCGAAGATAAGCTGGTCGAGCCGCCCCGCCTGCTGGGCGATCGCCGCGGCGATGCGGGGATCGCAATGGCCGTGCGTCGTCACCCACCAGCTGGATATGCAGTCGATCAACGTGCGGCCATCGGCCAGATGCAGCAAGGCCCCCTCCGCCCGGTGGACGAGGGGGATCGGCTCTTTCAGGCCATGCTGGAAAAAGGGGTGCCAGACAGGGGAGGTCATGGCCGCTGTCTAGAGCCTTTTCGCGCTGGGCGAAAAGGCTCTGTCTCCCGATGCGGCATTTTGGTTTGGCCAGCCCCGCAGGTCAGCCTGAAAATGCTGCGGGGCCGATGACGTCCATCCCTTGCAATGTCCCGCTTACTGGGCCGGCGGCGCTGCAGGCGAGGCGGGAGCCGCGTCCGTCGCTGGCGCCGCCGGAGCGGCGGGCTGTGCCGGAGCCGCCGCCTGGATCTTCTGCTGAAGCGCAGGGTCAGCCGCGGCTGCCTGACCGATCTGGTTGAATTTTTCCGGCGGCATGCCCGATGCCTGGAGCGCGGCCAGCATCTTGGGCTGCTTTTCGGCTTCGGCGATGGACGTATCCTGCTGAATCTTCGTCACCTCGACCGCCGCGGCGGCGAACTGCTTGATTTCGGCATCGCTGAAACTGCTTGACCCTGCGGCTGGCGCAGCCGGGGTTGCCGGCGTGGCGGGAGCCGCAGGCGCAGCGGCATCCTGAGCCAGCGCCGGACCCGCAACGGCCAGTGCGATCGAAGCCATGCCGCTCTTCAGAATGATCGATTTCAGATCCGTCAAATTTCTTCTCCTCAAACTTAGCCAGACTTTGAACGCCAAGCTGAGGAAGAGGTTGTCCGGATTAAAGGGCGATCCGACAAACTGTTGCATTTAAGAGACGGTCAACAAATAAAACGCGGTTAATCGTCCATGTGTCACGATTCACCGCCCGGCATATTTGTTACGACAGGAAAACGAAAACGGGGCCGGAATCATCCTCCGGCCCCTGTTCCCGTCCTTACCAGATCTTCACGCGATCTTGCGGCGCAAGATAGATCTTGCCGCCCGGTTGCGGCTTGAAGGCCGAATACCATTGATCGAAATTGCGGACCGTGTCGGCGCGATATTGTGACGGCGAATGCGGATCGGTGACGAGCCGCTGGCGCAGATTGGGTTCGCGATAATTGCGGCGCCAGACCTGCGCCCAGCCCAGGAAGAAGCGTTCGTCGCCGGTCGTGCCGTCGATCACCGGCGCGGGCTTGCCGCCCAGCGAGGCGTGATAGGCATCGAGCGCCACGGCGACCCCGGCCAGGTCGCCAATATTCTCTCCCAGCGTGAAGGCGCCCTTCACATGTGCTCCGGGAAAGGGTTCATAGGCATCATATTGCTTGACCAGCTTGTCGGTCAGCGCCTTGAAATTGGCGACGTCCTGATCGCTCCACCACTGGTTGAGCTTGCCCGTCTCGTCATATTTCGCGCCCTGATCGTCGAAATGATGGCTGAGTTCATGGCCGATCACCGCGCCGATGCCGCCATAATTGACCGCCGGGTCGGCATGGGGATCGAAGAAGGGCGGTTGCAGGATCGCGGCGGGGAAGACGATCTCCACCATGCCGAAATTGGCATAGGCGTTGATCTCCATCGGGGTCATGCCCCATTCCCAGCGATAGATGGGCTTGCCGAGCTTGCCCATCTGATAGTCGAATTCGAACTGGTTGGAGCGCAGCGCATTGCCGAACAGGTCGTCGCGCCTGATCGTCAGGCCCGCATAATCGCGCCATTTGTCCGGATAGCCGATCTTGGGCGTGAAGGCGGCGAGTTTCTTGTGGGCGCGGGCCTTGGCGGCGTCGCTCATCCAGCTGAGGCCGTCGATGCGGCGGCCCATGGCGGCGATCACGTTCCGGACGAGCTGGTCCATCGCCGCCTTGGTTTCGGGCGGGAAATATTTGGCGACATAGACCTTGCCCACTTCCTCGCCCATGGAGGATTTGAGGAAGTCGACCGCCTGCTTCCACCGGGCCTCGCGTTCCGGCGTGCCCGACAGGGTGGTGCCGTAAAAGGCGAAATTCTCATTGGCGATGGCGTCGGGCAACTGGTCGGCATAGCCATGCAGCGTGCGCAGCAGCAGCGCGTCCCTGAGGACGCCGACCGGCGCCTTGGCGATCAGCGCGGCTTCGCCGGCGACGGCGCTGGGCTGGGACACCAGCAATTCCTTGGGCGCGAGCTTGTTGGCGGCGAAATAGGCGGTGAAGTCGAAGCCGGGCGCGGCCTTTTGCAGCTCCGCCAGGGTCATCTTGTTATAGGTCTTGTCGGCGTCGCGGCTGTCGACCTGGGTCCAGTGGACCCTGGCAATTTCGGTTTCGAGGGCCATAAGCGCGGCGGCGCGGGCCTTGGCATCGGCTTCTCCGGCCAGGGTCAGCATCTTTTCCAGATGCGCGACATAGGCGGTGCGGATCGCCCCCATCTTGGCGTCGGGTTCCAGGTAGAAGTCGCGGTCAGGCAGGCCCAGGCCCGACTGGTGCAGGACCAGGATGTAGGTTTCGGGATCCTTGTCGTCCTGGTTGACGTAGAAGCCGAAGGGGCCGTCAATCCCCGCGCGCGCGGCTTCGGCGGCGAGCCTGGCATAGGCTGCCTTGTCCTTGACCGCCCTGATCCTGTCGATCCATGGCCGGACGGGGAACAGGCCCTTCTTTTCGACGGTCGCGGCGTCGAGATAGCTGGCATAGGCATTGCCGATCTTGCTGCCGGGGTCCGCCTGCGCAGCTTCGAGAATGCCTCTGGTCCGCTCGCGCGACAGGTCGTCCAGCGTGTTGAAGGCGCCGTAATTGGACTTGTCCGCCGGGATGGGCGTGTTCTTCGCCCATGTGCCGTTGGCATAGTCGTAGAAATCGTCGCCGGGCTTCACCGACTTGTCCATGCCGGCACTATCGAAGCCATAGCTGCCATAGGTCGGTTTTGCGGCGGGGTCGGTCTGGGCGACGGACGCGCCGCCCATCAGCGCAACTGCCGCCGCGCCGAGGAGAAGATATCGCATAAAAGCTTTCCCTTGCTTTCTGGCCGGGACGCTTGCGGGCGCCCCCTGATGGCGGGGAGTTGAACGCCCGGGGGCGGCCATGTCCATGTCGTTGGTCGAAAAATCCGGCTTGCTCGCGGCTTTGGTCGCGGGAAGCAGGATGTGCTTCAGGGCAGATTTATGGACTTGAAGGCGGTCTTCAGCGTTCCCGCATCCAGCGGATCGATATAGGGCAAGCGGCCGAGGCCGCGCACCTTTCCCAATATCGGAATGATCCGCTCATTCTCTGCATGCGCGTCGCCGATGAATGCGATGCCGGCAATGGGAATCGCCCGCGTGCGCAGGGCCTCTATGCTGAGCAGGCTGTGGTTGATCGTGCCCAGCCCCGTCCGCGCGCACAGGATCACCGGCAGGCCCCAAAGTGCGAACAGGTCGATCATCAGCAGCGATTCGCTGACCGGGACCATCAGGCCGCCTGCCCCCTCGACCACCAGCGTGCCGTCCACCTTCGGCAGGGCGAGCCGCTCAGCCGTGATTTCGATCCCGTCGATCCGCGCCGCCAGATGGGGCGAGGCGGGAGTGGTCAGGCGATAGGCCTCCGGCAGGATATGGGAGGGGGGCAGGCCCGACAGGGCGGCCACCCGCTCCTTGTCCCCCTCAGGATCGACGCCCGCCTGCACCGGCTTCCAATAATGAGCGCCAAGCGCACCCGCCAGCCCTGCGGCGAAGACGGTCTTGCCGATGTCGGTATCGATGCCGGTGACGATGAAGCCGTTCACGCCGCCACCCGCCTCAGCGTTTCCCCCAGGGCGGCGATGTCGGCGCGTCCCACGTTCAGCGTCAGCGAGATGCGCAGCCGGCTGGTGCCCGGCGGCACGGTGGGTGGACGGATGCCGCGCACGTCGAAGCCGGCCTGCTGCAGGGCGGCGGCGGCGGCCATGGCGCGGCGGTCCTCGCCCAATATGATCGGCACGATCTGGCTGCGCGGGGCTGGCAGGCCGAGCGGCGCGCAGATATTTTCGCTTGCGTCGACCATCAGCGTCTTCAACCTTTCGCGCAGGTCGCCCGCCTGCTTGATCCGGTCCAGCGCGGCGGAGGCCGCCACCGCCATGAGTGGCGAGGGCGCCGTCGAGAAGATGAAGGCGCGCGCCCGGTTGATGAGATAGTCGACCAGAATGCGCGGTCCGCAGATCAGCGCGCCCTCCACGCCCATCGCCTTCCCGCAGGTGTGCAGTGTGACGACATTGTGCAGCCCGTCCAGCCCGGCCGACAGCCCGCGTCCGGATGGGCCGAAGACGCCCGTGCCATGGGCTTCGTCCAGGATCAGCATGGCGTCATGCTTCGCCGCCAGCGCCGCGAGGTCGCTGAGCAGGGCCAAGTCGCCATCCATCGAGTAGAGCGTTTCGACCGCGATCCACACGCGCCCCTTGCCGCCCTCCAGCCGCCAGGCGGCAATCAGGTCGGCAAAGCTCTGTACATCATTGTGGCGGGCGAAGACGGCGACGGCCTTCGACATGCGGAGGCCGTCATGGACGCTGGCATGGATCAGCTCGTCCGCGACGATCAGGTCGCCGCGCTGCGGCAGGGTGGAGAACAGCGCGAGATTGGCGGCGAAGCCGTTGGCCATGAACAGCGCCGCCGGGGTACGGAAGAAATCGGCGGCCTTCGCCTCCAGCCCTTCATGTTCGGGCGCATTGCCGCGCAGCAGGCGCGACCCGCCCGATCCCACCGGCACGCCGCGCGCCACCGCATCAGCCACCGCCTGACCGATGATCGGATCGCCGGCAAGGCCCAGATAATCGTTCGAGGCAAAGTCCCGCCCGGCGCGAGGGGTGAGGCTGCGCAGGCGGCCGCGCCTTTCCAGCGCGGCGAGCTGCGAGCGGAAGGGTTCGCTGGTCATGGCGCGGCCTATAGGCTTGCCACGCGGGGGCGGGCAAGCCCGACCGCCGATCCGCCGGTTCGCTTCGGCTGTGGACGGGACGGGACGAGGGGGGCGGCCGACGTTCCGGTTCGGTCCGGGCAAAGCGTGCTCCCGCCTGCGCAGGAGCACATGCCGATCAATGGCAATCAATGGCCAGGACAGGCCCCATGTCGCAGATCAGAAGGAAAAGCCCAGCGAGAAGGAGGCGACATTGTCATTGCTGTCGTCGGCGCCCGGCCGGAAACCATGCTGGTGAAGATAGCCGATCTCCGCATTCACATTCTTCGCGAGCGGGGTGGTGATGGCGATCTGGTTGCGCATCCGCTCCTCCCCCTGGACCCGCTGGAAATTGGTGGTGTTGAAATCGATGAAACTTTCATGGCTGAGCACCAGCGCGGTCTTGCCGCCTTCCCTGAACGGCAGCACATATTTGACATAGGGACGCAGCCGCCAGGCCGTGCCGTCGATCCCTTCGCGCCAGCGTTCCTCCAGCCGCAGGCGGGCGCTGAGCTGGCCGGGTCCGATCTTCACGATATTGTCGAAGGTCACCTGCTGCCGCCCGCGATGCTCCATCACCGCGAAATCGCCGGCATTATAATTGGGGTCGTGGGTATAGCCGGCCCAGACCGTCACCTTCTTGCCGATCTTGTAGCCGATCAGCGAATTCATCTCGACCTCGTACAGCCCGTCGCGATCGTTGCTGAAGCGGGCGACGACCTCCTGCGAGAAACGCCAGTGATCGCTCAGCTTCACCGTCGCGCTGGCGGTGGTCCAGAGCTGTTCGTCCTCGCTGGCGTGGGCCACGGCCGGAGCAGCCAGCAGGGCGAGCGCGGGCAGCAGCTTGCAGGTCAGTCGCATGATCAATTCTCCCCTCCGCCAGGCTGGCGAACGAGGGCCCACTATGACCATTGCGTTACAGTCTTGTGACTATGATATTTCTAATTTGTGACTTTCTGGCCTGCGCGGGATGGCGCGTGCGCCTGGTCAGGCCGGATTATGCTCCTTCAGAAAGGCGTCCATGCGCTGGAGAAAGTCCAACCGATCCGCCTGGCGGGAAAAGAAATGGTCGGCCAGCGGCTGTTCAACATAGATATAGTCGCGCCCGGCGATTTTACCTGCTGCCTTCAGTTTCTCCGCCATTTCGCGTGACTGACTCACCTGTACCCGCCGATCCTTCCTGCCATGCATCAGCAGGATAGGTGTGGACAATTGCCCCGCGAAGTTAATCGGAGAAACGGAAGCAAAATCGGGCGCCTGTTGCTTCATCCAATCCTTCCGCGTGCCATGATTGAGGAAGCGGCCGTCATAGCGCATCATCGCCGAAAGGTCGGAGACCCCTGCATAAGAAATGGCGCAACGATAGCGGCCGCCATCGCGCTGCGCCCCGCGCATCGCCGCATAGCCGCCATAGGACGCGCCGACGATGCAGACCCGTTTCGCATCGGCGATTCCCTCCTTCACCGCCCAGTCGACCGCGTCGTTGAGGTCGTCCTGCATGGCAAGGCCCCATTGCCCCTCCCCTTTTTCCGCAAGGGCGGTACCATAACCGGAAGAGCCCCGATAATTGGGCTGCAGCACCGCATAGCCGCGATAGGCCAGGAACTGCACCCACCAGTCCCATTCTTCGCTGTCGCGCGCAAAGGGGCCGCCATGCGGCATCAGGATCAACGGCAGATTTTTTGGGTCCCTGCCTGCTGGCAGGGTCAGCACCGCAGTGATCTCCAGCCCGTCGCGGGCCTTGTAACGAATCGTCCTGACCGGCGAGAGATGGATGCCGGGACCGAAATTCTGGCTGATCTTCGACAGGCTGCTCATCACGCCGGCGGAGGTGTCGTAATAATAATAGGTTCCCGGCTGGTCCGCGCTGCCGACGTGCACGATCATGCGCTGATGGTCCCGGCTGGCGGACACGATGCGGGCGCGACGCTGGGCGCCGACCGCCTTGTCGATATCGGCCTGAATCTTCGCCAGCCCCTCATCGAACCAGTGGACTTCCGGCCCGTCGGCCGTATAGCGCACCCCGGCAAGGCCCGTACCAGCCGTATCGCGCTCTATCCCGTCGATGTCGAAACCGGGTGCGGCGAAGATCTTCTTCCCCAATTCCAGTCTGGTCAGATCATATTCGTACAGGGCATTGGTGCCTTCATGGTCGTCACTGGCGATCGCCTTGCCGGGATCGGCGGTGAAAAGCATCGGCACGACCATGGATTCGTCGCGTCGGCGGTTGGCCCGGTCGATCACCCGGAAGTTCGAGCGCCCATCGTCACGATAGAGAAGCTTCGCCATCCGCGTCGTATCTTCATAGCCGACCCCCATGCGCACCGCGCCGGTCGCATCGGCATACCATGACATGACATTCCGGCGCGGCTGCACCACCGGGCGCATCCTTCCGTTGGTGACGTCCACCTCGTCAACCTGCGGCCAGAAACCGGCTTCATCGTCGTAGATGGATGACTGATAGGCCAGCAGGATGCGAGGGCTGCCATCGCTGGCAACCCATATGACATCGTCGCCATTCTGCGCCGCCACATTCTTGGCCAGTATGTTGATCTTCGACCCGTCTCGTTTGATGCTGGCGACGCGGCTGATCGACCAAGGCATGCCCTGCACGCTGGTTTCGCTGCCTATGCCGGCAATCAGCCAGTCGTCATTGACCCAGCGCCACCAGTTCAGGTCGTTTTCTCCCAAGGACAGCGTGCGAACACGGTTGGGCTCGTCTGCGATGGAAGCGATCATCAGCAGCAGCTCGCCGTTGCGTGCCACCCTGGCAGCCAGGTGCATCCCATTGGGCGAGAGTTGCGGTTCCACCATCATCGGCAGTTCGGCAAAGGCCTCGACCGGCCATTCCTTGCGCGGCGCGGGTGCCGTCTCGGCTCTGGCGGACACGCAAAGCTGCGCGAGCAGGACGCCCGCGACGACAGAAAACCCCCTCAATCTTTCCCCCGTAAAATAATAGCCCCGCCTTTCTATAAGGCGGGGCTATTTTCCTGTCTTTCCATTTTTATCGGTGATTTATGCGCCGTGTGCGAGGGCGGCCAGCAGCAGCAGGGCGACGATGTTGGTGATCTTGATCATCGGATTGACGGCCGGGCCGGCCGTGTCCTTGTAGGGATCGCCCACCGTGTCGCCGGTCACGGCAGCCTTGTGGGCTTCGCTGCCCTTGCCGCCATGATGGCCATCCTCGATATATTTCTTCGCATTGTCCCAGGCGCCGCCGCCAGAGGTCATGGAAAGGGCCACGAACAGGCCGGACACGATGACGCCCAGCAGCAGCGCGCCCAGGGCCGCAAAGCCGTTGGGCGTGCCAGCCACGGCCGAGATCGCGAAATAGACGACGATTGGCGCCAGCACCGGCAGCAGGCTGGGGATGACCATCTCCTTGATCGCGGCGCGGGTGACGAGGTCCACCGTCCGGGCATAATCGGGCCGCGACGTGCCCTCCATGATGCCCTTGTTGGTGGCGAACTGGTCGCGCACGTCCTTGACCACGTCGCCCGCGGCACGGCCCACTGCGGTCATGCCCATGGCGCCGAACAGATAGGGCAGCAGCGCGCCCAGCAGCAGGCCGACGATGACATAGGGGTTGGAGAGGCTGAAATCGACCGGCTCGGTGAGGCCGAGCGCGCTGTTGTAGAATTTCAGATCCTCCGTATAGGCGCCGAACAGCACCAGCGCGGCAAGGCCGGCCGAACCGATGGCATAGCCCTTCGTCACCGCCTTCGTGGTGTTGCCCACCGCGTCGAGCGCGTCGGTCTTGACCCGGACGCTGTCGTCGAGATGCGACATTTCCGCAATGCCGCCCGCATTGTCGGTGACAGGGCCATAGGCGTCGAGCGCGACGACCATGCCTGCCAGCGCCAGCATGGCGGTCGCGGCGAAGGCGATGCCGATCAGGCCCGCAAGCTGGTAGGCGACGATGATGCCGATCACGATCACCAGCGTCGGCAGGGCCGTCGCCTCCAGGCTGATGGCCAGCCCCTGGATGACGTTGGTGCCATGGCCGGTTTCCGACGCGCGGGCGATGCTGCGCACCGGGCGATAGTTGGTGCCGGTATAATATTCGGTGATCCACACGATCAGGCCCGTGACCGCGAGGCCGACCATCATCGCCCAGAACAACGCCATACCGCTATAGCCGCCCGCGCCGTCCAGATCGGTCCCGAAACGGGCGTTGAGGTCGCCCAGCGCGAAGTGCGTCACGGCATAGAGCGCCGGGATGGACAGGATCGCGGTGGTCCAGAAGCCCTTGTACAGCGCGCCCATGATCGACTGGCTCGCGCCCAGCCGCACCATGTAGGTGCCGATGATCGAGGTGATGATGCATACCCCGCCGACGATCAGCGGCAGCGACATCAGGCGCATCAGGAAGGCGTTGTCGACCCCCGTCACCAGCAGCGCGGTCAGCACCATGGTCGCGCCCACCGTCACCACATAGGTTTCGAACAGATCGGCCGCCATGCCTGCGCAGTCGCCGACATTGTCGCCCACATTGTCCGCGATGACGGCGGGGTTGCGGGGGTCATCCTCCGGAATGCCGGCTTCCACCTTGCCGACCAGGTCCGCGCCGACGTCGGCCGCCTTGGTGAAGATGCCGCCGCCCAGGCGCGCGAAGATGGAGATGAGGCTGGCGCCGAAGGCCAGCGCGATGAGGGAGTCGATCACCATCCGGTCGTCGGGCGCATGGCCTGCGGGTCCGGTCAGATACCAGAAGAAGACACTGATCGCGAGCAAGGCCAGTCCCGCGACCAGCATGCCGGTGATGGCCCCTGCCCGGAAGGCGACGGTCAGCCCGCTTTGCAGCGTGTCGCGTGCGGCCTCCGCCGTGCGGACATTGGCGCGCACGGAGATGTTCATGCCGATGAAGCCGGCCGCGCCGGACAAGATCGCCCCGATCAGGAAGCCGACCGCCGACGTCACGCCGAGGAAGAAGAAGACCAGCGCCGCGACGACGACGCCGACCATGCCGATGGTGGTATATTGCCGGCCGAGATAGGCCTTCGCCCCCTCCTGAATCGCGCCGGCAATCTGTTGCATGGTTTCATTGCCGGCGGACGCCGCCAGCACCTGTCTACTGGTGATGAGGCCGTAGAGCACGGCCAGCAGGCCGCACCCTATGGCAATCGTGACAATCTGCATGGATGTTCCTCTCCCCCTGTTATGCCTGTCATCGGCCGCTCCGCAGGGAATGACGGGCGGGCGAAGGGCGTAAGGGCGGGCGGCCGGAACATGCGCTTCCGGCATCGGGCACCGCGTCAATCAGCATCGTAGCTCACGCATATCATGCGGTCCTACCGGGCTGAGAAAGGTCGATCGTGAAGCTACATGGCCGACGGCGCGCGTCAACCCGTTACGATGTTAAGGCAAATCAACGCCGATCAGCCATGTTCCCAGCCCAGACGGTCGGGAAGCGGGATCGCCACGCCGTCTATTGTCAGCGTCAGGCCCTTGCCCTTCGTGAAACGGCCGACGGGTATGGCGCGCACGGGCGGCCTGGCCGCGGCGGGCAGGGCAAAGAGCAGTTCATAATCATCCCCCGCCCGCGCCGCCGCGAGATGGACGGCGTTGCTGGCCCCGCGCGCAGCCTCCAGCGCCGGGGAGAGCGGGACATGGTCGATGGTGACCGCCAGCCCGCTTGCCTGCGCCATGCGGGAAGCGTCGATCAGCAGACCGTCGGATATGTCCATCATGGCGTGGACATGATGGGCGAGCAGCGCCCCTTCGGCGAGGCGCGGGCGTGGACGGCGATAGGCCTCCACCAGCGGTCCCGACGCGCCGGCCATGGACCGCAGCAGGTCCAGCCCGACCCCTGCATCGCCCACCGGGCCTGTCAGATAGAGCCGGTCGCCCGCCTTCGCGCCGCCACGCATCGGAACCGGGCCCGTCGCCTCGCCCAGCGCGGTCAGGCTGTAGCTGCGCGGCGCGCCCCTGGGCATCTGCACCGTGTCGCCGCCCAGCAAGGGCATGGCATGGCGGCCCAGCGCCTCGCCCAGCCCTTCCAGAAAGGCCGCGTCCCAATCCTCGTCGCCCGAAAGCGCATAGTTGAGCAGGCAGCCAAGCGGCCTTGCGCCCTTGGCGGCGAGGTCGGAAAGGTTCACCGCCGCCAGCTTCCAGCCGATATCGGCGGGCGGGTCGGTGGGGAGATAATGCACGCCCTCCACCATGGTGTCGCTGGTGAGGATCAGGCGCGCGTCGCCGAATTCGAGCACTGCCACATCATCCTGCAGGCCCCGGGCGGCGGGATCGTTCGCCAGCAGGCGGAGCAGGGTGAGGAAACGGGATTCAGCGGACATGACCGGACCCTATCCTCCGAGCCTGCCATGCCCGCCGATCGGCCGAGGATGGAGCGGACCTATTTCCGCACATCCTTCGCCACGGCGTCCAGCAGGCCGTTCACGAAACCCGCCTCTCGCTTGTCGTAGAAGGCGTGCGCGACATCGACATATTCGCTGATAACCGTGCCGGTCGCCACATCCTGGCGGGCGATCAGCTCATAGGTGCCGGCGCGCAGGATCTGCCGCATCGGCTTGTCGAGCCGTTCCAGGCTCCAGCCCTTGGAGAGGCGCGCCACGACCAGCCCGTCAATCTCCTCCCGCCGCCGGTCGACGCCCTGCACGATATCGTCGAAAAAGCTCTCCTCCGCCTGCGCATAGGTGACATCCTCTATGGTGGCGCCCAGGCGATGCTGGTGGAATTCATGCAGCAACAGTTGGAGCGGCGTGCCCTCCATCTCGAGCTGGTAGAGCGCCTGGACCGCGGCGAGGCGCGCAGCGGAGCGAGATCTGGAGCGGTCGTTCATATTCTTTCCATAACGGTTCGGGCCGGACCTGTCGAAGCCCTTTGCCCGACGCGGCGAGGGACAGGCTTCGGCAAGGTGCGGGCGGGGCTATTCCAATCTCAGCGCCACCGATGCCGCATGCGCGGGAAGCCCCTCCGCCTGCGCCAGGGCGACGGCGGCAGGGCCGATGGCGTCGATGGCCTTCCGGTCGAGGCTGAGGAAGCTGGTCCGCTTCATGAAGTCGAGCACCGACAGGCCGGAGGAGAAGCGCGCGCGCCGCCCGGTCGGTAGCACATGGTTCGGGCCGGCGATATAATCGCCCACCGCTTCGGGCGTCATTCGGCCGAGGAAGACGGATCCGGCATGGCGCACCTGACCGAACAGGGCGTCGGGATCGTCCACGGCGAGTTCCAGATGCTCGGCGGCGAGGCGGTCGACCAGCGGCATGGCCTCTTCCAGGCCGCGCACGACGATGATCGCGCCATTGGCGTTCCAGCTCGTCCGGGCGACGGCCTCCGTCGCCAGCCGGGGCAGCGCCCGTTCGACCGCCGCCGCGACCGCATCGGCGAAGGCGCCGTCGTCGGTGAACAGGATCGACTGGCTGGTCGGGTCATGTTCCGACTGGCTGAGCAGGTCGGCGGCAATCCAGTCGGCATCATTCTTCCCGTCAGCGACCACGACGATCTCCGACGGGCCGGCAACCATGTCGATGCCGACGACGCCGTATAGCTGGCGCTTCGCCTCCGCCACCCAGGCATTGCCGGGGCCGGTGATGACGTCGACCGGCCGGATCCGGTCCGTGCCATAAGCGAGCGCCGCCACCGCCTGCGCGCCGCCGACGCGCCAGATTTCCTCGATCCCCGCGATGGAGGCTGCTGCGAGCACGAGCGGGTTGATCTCGCCATTGGGGGTCGGCGTCACCATGGCGATGCGCGACACGCCCGCGACCCTGGCCGGGATCACGTTCATCAGCAGCGAACTGGGATAGGCGGCCCGCCCGCCGGGCACATAGAGCCCCGCCGCATCGACGGCGTTCCAGCGCGCGCCCAGGCGGACGCCCGCGGCATCGACGCCGTCGCTGTCCTGCGGCTTCTGCTTCTCATGATAGGCCGCGATGCGCGCCGCCGCGAGTTCCAGGGCATCGCGCAGTCCGGTCGAAAGCCCGTCCAGCGCCGCCCGGCATTCGGCCGGCGTCACCGACCAGCCGCTGATGTCCAAGTCGTGCCGGTCGAAGCGGCTGGTATAATCGGCCAGGGCCGCATCGCCCTCTGCCCGGACCCGCTTCAGGATCGCGGTCACGTCGCGCGACACATCCTCATCGGCTTCCCGCCGGGCGTCGACCAGCGCGGTGAAAGCGGCGGCGAAATCCGCGTTGCGGCTGTCGAGCCTAAGCGGCATCCTGCACCCCCACGGCCTTGCGGAAGGCTTCCACCAGCGGCGTCAGTTCCGCCGAGCGCATCTTGAACGCGGCGCGATTGACGATCAGCCGCGCCGACACCTGCATGATGACATTGGTTTCTACCAGCCCGTTGGCCTTGAGCGTCGCGCCCGAGGATACAAGGTCCACGATCCGGCGCGACAGGCCCAGCGACGGCGCGAGTTCCATCGCCCCGTTCAGCTTCACGCATTCGGCCTGAATGCCCCGCGCCTCATAATATTTGCGCGTCAGATGGGGATATTTGGTCGCGACGCGCACATGGCTCATCGCCGCTTCGTCCTCGTCGGCCAGTCCCATGGGCTCCGCAACCGACAGGCGGCAATGGCCCATGTCCAGGTCCACCGGCGCGTAGATTTCCGAATAGTCGAATTCTTCCAGCACGTCCGACCCGACAATGCCGATCTGCGCCGCGCCATGCGCCACGAAGGTCGCGACATCGAAAGCGCGCACGCGGATGATCGATACGTCCGGCCGGCTGGTGCCGAAACGGAGGGCGCGGCTCTTCTTGTCATGGAATTCCGCCTCCGGCTCGATACCGGCTTTGGCAAGCAGGGGCAGAACCTCATCGAGGATGCGTCCCTTGGGAATGGCGAAGGTGAGCGGGCGAGTCATGACAGGCCGCCCTTAGTTGGCGGGGCGAAAAAGGGCAAGGTCGCTGGCGAATCCCGAACCCTGCCCGCGTGCAGGAGGGACCGGGATCACGCCGCCGTTGCGAGCGCCGCTTCGGTCGCCGCGATCCAGCCGCCCCCCAGCACCCGATCGCCCGCATAGAGCACCGCCGCCTGTCCCGGCGCGACGCCATATTCAGGGGCGTCGAAGACCAGCCGATCACCCTCCAACCGCGCCGGAACCGGCCTGGCCATGGAACGTACCTTGGCGGAGAGCGGCCCGGCGAAGTCCCCGCCCAGCCAGTTGATGTCGGAAAGCCGCGCCGCCGACACCGCCAGCGCCGCCTTCGGCCCGACGATGACGCGCCGCCCTTCGGCATCCAGTCGCACGACATAGAGTGGTTCGGCCTGTCCGCCGATCTCCAGCCCCTTGCGCTGGCCGACGGTGTAATGGATCATCCCCTTGTGCCTGCCAAGCAGGCGGCCGTCGACATGGACAATGTCGCCGCCCTCGTCGGCATCGGGGCGCAGCTTGCGGACGATCTTCGCATAATCGCCGTCGGGCACGAAGCAAATGTCCTGGCTGTCGGGCTTCATCGCCACCGACAGGCCGAGTTCGGCCGCGATCTCCCGCACCTGGGGCTTGGGCAGGCCGCCGAGCGGAAAGCGAAGATAGTCGAGCTGCGCCTGAGTCGTGGCGAAGAGAAAATAGCTCTGGTCCCGCGCGGGATCGGCGGCGCGATGCAGTTCGGCCCCCTGCGCGCCCTCGATCCGGCGGACATAATGGCCGGTGGCGAGGCAGTCGGCGCCCAGGTCGCGCGCGATCTGGAACAGGTCCGTGAACTTCACCCCCATATTGCATTTGACGCAGGGAATGGGGGTGCGCCCGGCCATATATTCGTCGGCAAAGTCCGAAATCACCGAATCACGAAAACGGCTTTCATAATCAAAGACATAATGCGCAATGCCGATTCGGTCGGCGACGGCGCGGGCATCGCGTATGTCCTGCCCGGCGCAGCAGCTTCCGGTGCGCCCCACCGCCGCGCCATGATCATAGAGCTGGAGCGTGACGCCGATGGTTTCCGCGCCCGTGCGAGCGGCAAGGGCGGCAACGACGCTGCTGTCCACGCCGCCGGACATGGCGACGACGATACGCCGCGCATCGAGCGGGTCCTGGAGATCGAACCGGGCAGGCGGGAACTGGGAATGCATGGGCGCGCATATAGTCGCCCGCCCTTCGGGGTGCCAGACGGATTCAACGCTTCGTCGCAACCATCCCCATTTTGGGGACAAGTTTACCGGACCTTATCCTTTATTCCGTAAATCACTCACCCATGGATCTGGGATTCCTTCGGACGAGCGGGCTCAAGGCCGGCTTCGTCAAGCCTTCTGGCCGGCGGCGCGTGCCGGTCTGGCCGTCCTTGCGGGCCGCTTCGGCGGCGGCGCAGGCGGCCAGCCCCACCGCGCAGGCGGTCGCAGGCATCCTGCGGGGGCAGGAAATCGAGGGCGACTGGGTGCAGGAACTGGCCGATATCCTCGCGCCACGTTCCAGCGGCAATATCGAGGCCGTGGGGCTCGCGGGCAGCTTTAACCCGTTGATCGCGAACCTTTTAAGGGTGGGGCAAGGAAGATGAAGGGGGCGTTTACCGTGGCGCTTTAGGGCCTGTTCAGGGCTTGCAGCGCAAACAGGGAAGCACTGCTGAAATCGGCAACGCCAGTGCCGCATATTGAGGGTGATAATGATCGAAAACCAGAAAATCAGACCTGCACAGGTCGTCGGGCCGCTAGGAGAACCCCTGACTCTGGAAAGCCTTCCCCCCGTCGACACGACGCGCTGGGTCGTGCGCCGCAAGGCGGAGGTCGTGGCGGCCGTGAATGGCGGACTGCTGACGGTGGACGAAGCCTGCGCGCGCTATTCGCTGACGCTGGAGGAATTCGCCAGCTGGCAGCGGGCCGTCGACCGTTCAGGCATGCACGGCCTGCGCGTGACGCGCATCCAATATTACAAGTCCCTCTACGAACGGCAGCAGAAATACTGATCAAGCCATTACGGCAATAGAGGGTCGCAACAAGGCCGCCGGATCTGGCATCCGGCGGCCTTCTTCTTTGTCAAGGGGTGAAAGGGAACGTAACGCCGACTTCTCCGTTGAACAGATCAGCCCACCCGAAAGGGGCTATGGTCCAAGGAGAGTGAGATATGGGCATCATCTTGTGGCTCGTTGTCGGCGGCGTCATCGGCTGGCTTGCCAGCATGGTCATGCGGACCGACGCACAACAGGGCATCCTGCTGAACATCGTCGTCGGCATTGTCGGCGCGTTCATCGGCGGCCTGATCTTCAGCGGTGGTTCGATCAATGACGGTCTAACGCTTTACAGCTTCCTGGTGTCGCTGGTCGGCGCGATCATCCTGCTCGCGATCGTCAATCTGGTGCGGCGCGGTTCGGTCCGCTAAAAACAGCACCATGCATGAACAAAAGGGCCGTGCTCCGCAAGGGCGCGGCCTTTTTCTGCGGGTCAGCCCCGTCCGGCGAAGAAGGAATAGAGCGCGAGCACGCCGATCGACCCCAGCACCGCGGCGATGAAGCTCGCCTGCTCTCCGGGCGCATAGACGCCCAGCAGCCGCCCGACATAGCCCGCCAGCAGGGCGCCGGCGATGCCCAGCAATATGGTCAGCACGCAGCCGCCCGGATGGCGTCCGGGCATGACCAGTCGCGCGATGGCGCCCGCGAACAGGCCGACCATGATCCATCCGAGCAATTCCATCGCCGCCCTCCAGCCGCTATAGCATGCATTGCGCCACAGTCGGGCTGTTTTGGCAAGGGGCCCATTTGGCAGGGAGTCCAGCGCCGGGACGGGTTTCGCGCAGCCTGGGAGCGCCGTCGCAATGGGGGCTTGAGCCGGGTGATGTATTCATATAATACAGCAACCCGAACGGCGCCTATGGCCGAAAGATGGGTTCAGGATGAATTACGAGACTTCCTTGGTCGGCGATGCCCCGGCACATGTTCTTGGCGAGCAGGAGGAGCGCTCCGGCTGGCGCCGGCGGCTGACGATCGGTGCCATCGTCGCGATCATCCTGATTGCGATCGCCACATGGGTCAGCATGCATAGCAAGGGCGCCGATGCGCCGGCCAGTGCGGCGCAGGCGCCCGTCGTGACGGTGATCAGCCCCGGCCGGTCGACCGTATCGAACAGTGTCAGCGCGACGGGATCGCTCGCGGCGCGGGTGGAAATGCCGGTCGGCGTGGTTGGGGAAGGCGGCGCGGTGACGCGCGTGCTGGTCCAGCCGGGCGACTGGGTGCGCGCCGGCCAGGTGCTGGCGACGGTGGAGCGCTCCGTCCAGACCGAGCAGGTCCGGTCGCTCGCCGCGCAAGTGGAGGTCAACCGCGCCGACGCCAAGCTGGCGCAGGCCCAGCTCGACCGCGCCAAGACTCTGGTCGCGCGGGGCTTCATCAGCCAGGCCGATATCGATCAGCGGACCGCGACCCGTGATGCCGCCAATGCCCGCGTCAACGTCGCGGTCGCGCAACTGGCCGAGCAGCGCGCCCGTACCGGCCGGCTGGACATTCGCGCTCCCGCCGCCGGACTGGTGCTGACCCGCGCCGTGGAACCCGGCCAGATCGTGAGCGCGGGCAGCGCCGTATTGTTCCGCATGGCGAAGGACGGGGAGATGGAAATGCTCGCCCAGCTCAGCGAAGGCGATCTGGCGACCATTCGTCCGGGCAACGGCGCCACGGTGACCCCGGTCGGCGGCACGGCGCAATTTGCCGGGCGTGTGTGGCAGGTGTCGCCCGTCGTCGACAACCAGACGCGGCAGGGCATCGCCCGTATCGCCATCCCCTATAATCCGGCGATCCGTCCGGGCGGCTTCGCCTCCGCCACGATCGTGAGCGGCACCGGCTATGCGCCGATGCTGCCGGAATCGGCGGTGCAGAGCGATGAGAAGGGCAATTATGTCTATGTCGTCAACGGCCGCGACGAAGTGCAGAGGCGCGACGTCAAGATCGGTCAGGTGACCGATGTCGGGGTGGCGATCCTGAACGGCCTCAATGGCGACGAACGCATCGTGGCTTCGGCCGGCGCCTTCCTGACGCCGGGGCAGAAGGTGAAGCCCGAGGTCAGCAGGTCGAAATGAAGCGGCGGGACGCGCCCGCCCGGCGCGTCCACCGGCAGGCGAGGAAGCCGTCATGAGTTTTCGTAATATCTCCGCCTGGGCCATCCGCAACCCGGTGTCGCCGATCGTGCTGTTCGTCGCGCTGCTGCTGGCCGGCCTGGTCAGTTTCAGCCGGATGGACGTCAACCAGAATCCGGACGTCAGCTTCCCCATGGTCAGCGTCGTCGTGCTCCAGCCCGGCGCCGCGCCGACGGAGCTGGAAACGCAGGTCACGCAGCGCGTTGAAGCAGCCGTGCGCGGTATCAGCGGCGTGGACGAAATCACCTCCTGGGTGTCGGAGGGCCAGTCCAACACCAATGTGCAGTTCCAGATCGGAACGCCGGTCGACCGCGCCGTCAATGATGTGAAGAATGCCGTCGACCAGATCCGCAGCGACCTGCCCGAGGGAATCCTGGCGCCGCGGGTCAGCCGCGTCGACATTGACGGCGGGCCGATCGCCTATTTCAGTGCCGAAGCGACGGACATGACGCTGGAAGAACTGTCCTGGTACGTCGACAATACCGTCGCCAAGCGGTTGCTGGGGGTGCCGGGCATGGCGGCGGTCAAGCGCGGCGGCGGCGTTTCCCGCGAAATCCGCGTGATCCTGAACCCCGCCAAGCTGCAATCGCATGGCATCACCGCCGGCCAGGTCAACCAGCAGCTTCAGCAGGTGAATCTGAATGCGGCTGGCGGCCGGACCGAGATCGCCGGTGCCGAACAGGCGATCCGCGTGCTGGGCAATGCCCGTGACGCCTATGCGCTGGGCCAGACCCAGATCGCCATTTCCGGCGGCCGCACCGTCAAGCTGGCCGACCTGGCCGATGTGCGCGACATGTATGCCGAACAGCGTTCGCTGTCGCTGATGAACGGGCGGCAGGTGACCAGCTTCAGCATGGAAAAGGCCAAGGGATCGTCCGACGTCACCGTGTTCGACGATGCGATGGAGGTGCTGGACCAGTTGCGGAAGGAAAATCCGAAGGTCCAGTACAAGCAGCTCTATACCAGCGTCGAATATACCCGTGGCCAATATCACAGCGCCATGCAGGCGATGATCGAGGGGGCGGTGCTGGCCGTCGTCATCGTCTTCCTGTTCCTGCGCGACTGGCGCGCGACGATGATCTCGGCGCTGGCCATTCCCCTGTCCGCGATTCCCGCCTTCTGGTTCATGGACATGATGGGCTTTACCCTGAACGGCATCTCGCTGCTGGCGCTCAGCCTGGTCGCGGGCGTGCTGGTCGACGACGCGATCGTGGAGATCGAGAATATCGTGCGCCACATGCGCATGGGCAAAAGCGCCTATCAGGCGTCCATCGACGCCGCTGATGAAATCGGGCTGGCGGTGCTGGCCACCACCATGGCCATCGTCGCGGTGTTCCTGCCGGTGGCGTTGATGCCGGGCATTTCCGGACAGTTCTTCATCCAGTTCGGCATGACGGTCGTTGTCGCCGTGCTGCTCAGCCTGGCGGTCGCACGCCTGATCACGCCGATGATCGCGGCCTATTTCCTGAAGGCCCATGGCCAGGAAAGCCATGGCGAAGGCCGGATGATGGACGTGTACATGGCCGTGCTGCGCTGGTCGCTGGACGAGCGCAAGGCCGTGGCCCATCGCGCCCGCGGCGGCCGGGCGCGTTTCACCGCCTGGCTGCGCGACCATCGCATCTGGACGATGGGCATGGGCTTTCTGGCTTTCGCCGCCACGATCTTCGCCTTCGCCACGCTGCCCATGTCGTTCCAGCCGACGATCGACACGGATTTCAGCCAGGTGAAGATCGAAACCGTGCCCGGCAGCACGTTGCAGCAGACGACGGCGATCACGCGCAAGGTCGCGGACATGCTGGCCGCCGACAAGGACATGGTCGAGGCCGCCTTCGCCGATATCCAGACGACCGGCGCCGACATCTTCCTGACGCTGCGGAAGGACCGGCCGATCTCCTCGGTCGAATGGGAACGCAAGATCGCGCCCCAGTTCCAGCAGGTGGCCGACGCCCGCGTCAATTTCCAGTCGCAGTCGGGCGGCGGCTTTGGCCGCGACATCATCATCATGTTCGGCAGCGACGATCCCGTGAGGCTGGAGCAGACCGCCAACAAGCTGGTGGCGGAAATGGCGGGCATTCGCGAAATTCGCGCGCCGCGCGTGGCGGGCGACATGAACCGGCCCGAGATCGTCATCAAGCCACGATTCGACCTCGCCGCCAGCCTGGGCGTCACCACCGCCGCGCTCAGCCAGACGATCCGCGTCGCGACGATCGGCGACATCGATCAAAACAGCGCCAAATTCTCCCTGTCCGACCGGCAGATTCCGATTCGCGTGGCGGTCGCGGAAAACAGCCGGCGCGATCTGGCGACCATCCAGAACATGCCGGTGCCCACGGTCAATGGCGGCTCCGTGCCGTTGAAGGTCGTGGCCGATATCGAATTCGGCGCCGGTCCAACGCAGATCCGCCGATACAACCAGATCCGCCGCATCGTCGTGGGTGCGGACCTGGCGCCGGGCGTCGTCACCAGCGAGGCGATGGCGAAGATCGACGCCCTGCCGACGATGAAGGCGATCGCCGCAGGCCAGATCCCGGGCGTGCAGAAGCTGAATACCGGCGACAGCAAGTGGCAGGCGGAGATGATCCAGAATTTCATGATCGCCGTCGTTTCCGGCATCATGCTGGTGCTGGCGGTGCTGACGCTGCTGTACAAGCGGCTGATGCCACCCTTCGTCAACCTGGGGTCGCTGGTGCTGGCGCCGCTGGGCGGGGCGATCGCCCTGCACCTGACGGGCAATCCGGTGTCCATGCCGGTGCTGATCGGGCTGCTGATGCTGCTGGGCATCGTCGCGAAGAATTCCATCCTCGTCATCGACTTCGCGCTGGAGGAGATGGGCAAGGGCGTTCCGAAGCTGGAGGCGATCATCGATGCCGGGCACAAGCGCGCGCAGCCGATCGTCATGACCACTGTGGCGATGGTGGCCGGAATGGTGCCGACCGCCGCGTCGCTGAGCGGCGACGGCGCCTGGCGCGCGCCCATGGGCATCACCGTGATCGGCGGCCTGATCCTGTCGACCGTGCTGACGCTGGTGATCGTGCCTGCGACCTTCAGCCTGGCGCTGGGGATCGAGGAATGGATCGGTCCGCGCCTGGGCCGCCGCCTGCTGACATACAAGCCCGGCGACGATCGCGCGGGAGCGACGCAGCCGGCGGAGTAGGGATCGCGGGCGGACATTTGCTCACGGCAACGGCTTGATGGCGCGTCCTGTGCCGGTGGAGGCCGGGGCCAGGTTCAGGCGTGACGCTGTTCCATCGGGTACGGAACTGGGTTCCTGCCTTCGCAGGAGCACCGTGCGCCTGACATCCGCTGCCGGCCCGTTGCCGGATTGCATCCGCCTTCCCGCAAAAGAAGCGCTTGCCTGAACGAAACGGCGGCGTAACCGTTAGCCGGTCATGAAGATGCTCGCTCCGCCCCGGCCCGCCGTCGCCAGCCCAGTCCATCCGGCGCGGCGGATGCGGATGGTGGCGACGGGCATGTTGCTGGCGATGGCGGCGCTGTTTCTGGCGGCGCGGGCGACTGCTCATCTTCATCCTGCGATCGGATTCGTCCAGGCCTTTGCCGAGGCGGCGATGGTTGGCGGCCTGGCGGACTGGTTCGCCGTCACGGCGCTTTTCCGCCATCCGCTGGGCCTGCCGATCCCGCATACCGCGATCATCCCGCGCAACAAGGATCGGATCGGTGATACGCTCGCCCTGTTCCTGCGCGACAATTTCCTGACCCCCGCCGTGGTGGCGCGACGAATGCAGCGGCTGGACATGGCGGGGGCAGCCGGGCGCTTCCTGTCGAGCCCCGCCAGCGGCGACGGGCGCCTGCGGGAGGGCGCGTCCCGGCTCGCCGCGGACATATTGGAGGCGCTGGACCAGGAACGGCTGGGCGGCATGGTGAAGGGCGCCATCGCCCAGCGGCTGCGCGCCATGAACCTGGCCCCGCTGATCGGCCAGGCGCTGGAAGCGGCGATGCGCGACGGGCGCCATGCCCCGGTGATGGACGGCATCATCCTGTGGGCGGACCGGACGCTGGCGGCGAACGACCATCTGGTCCGGCAGATGGTGCATGATCGTTCGGGCAAGATCCTGCGCTGGACCGGCCTGGACGAAAATCTGTCCAATGCGATCATCGACGGGCTGCGCAAGCTGCTGACCGACATGGCGCAGGACCCCGGCCACAGCCTGCGCCTGAAGGCGGAGGAAGGACTGACGAAGCTGGCCGCCGACCTGCAGTTCGATCCGGAGATGCAGGCCCGCGTCGCCCGTATCCGCGACGAGATTGTCGACAATCCGGCGATGCAGCGCTGGATCGACGGCCTGTGGGAACAGGCGCGGGGCGGGCTGCTGCGGGCGGTGCGCGATCCCGGCAAGGCGATGGCGGGACGGTTGGGCGAGGCGCTCCACCAGCTTGGCGCGACCCTGCAGCAGGACGACCGGCTCCGCTTCCTCATCAATCGTTTCGTGCGCCGCGCGGCGGTGGGAGCGACGGCGACCTATGGCGATGCCATCGTCAAGCTGGTCAGCGAAACGGTGCGCGGTTGGGACGCGGGGACCGTCACCAGCCGGCTGGAACATGCGGTCGGGCGCGACCTGCAATATATCCGGGTCAACGGCACGCTGGTGGGCGGGCTGGTGGGGCTGGCCATACACAGCGTCGACACACTGCTTTAGGACAGCAAAGAATCCAGAGCAGCGATCTGATTCAATCAGATCGAAACCCGCTCTAGGATCGGGGAGACCATTCCGGGAGGATAATATACGCGCTGCGCCTTCAAAATTAATGTTGCAACATATCATAGAAGTATGTTGTAACGTCACATATCGATTCCCGAAGAGGAAGCGACGACAGGAGGGTAATATGCAGCGTATCAGCATGGGTGCGGCAGGCAGCGAAACCATTTCCGGCTATAGCGGCGGCAAGCGCTCTCCCATCGGCATAGGAGGCGCGGTCGCCGTCCATGCGCTGGTGGTGGGTGCCTATCTGCTGATGCCCAAGGAGATGATCGATGTCTTCCGCGATCCGCCGCCCCTGATCACCTATCCGGTGGCCGACACGCCGCCCCCTCCGGAACAGGCGCAGCCGGAGACCGACTCCAAACCCTTGCCCCAGCCCAAATCGCATCCGACGATAGTGGAAAAGCCGATCATACCGCCGCCGCCCACGGGCTTCACCATGAAGGGCGAAGATCGCACCGTTACAGGTGGAACTGGCACGGGTACGGGCACGGGCACGCCGCCCGACATACTGCCGCCCCAGCCCGTGCTGACGGAGGCCAGCATCGATCCCCGCGCGCTGGCCATGTTCCAGCCCGATTATCCCGGTGCGATGATCCGGCAGGGGATGGAGGGCAAGGTGGTGGTCCGCGTCACCATCGGCACCGACGGACGCGTCATCGACATAGAGCGGCTGTCGGCGGCGGACGAGGCGTTCTGGATCGCCACCCAGCGTCAGGCGCTGCGCAAATGGCGCTTCCGCCCGGCGACTCGGGATGGGGTGCCGGTCAGTTCGACCAAGGTGCTGACAGTCCATTTCCGGCTGGCAGACGCCTGAAATCCAACAATAAGGGGCCGGAAATCATGGCAGCCGACAACAGCGCTTTTGCATCCGGCCCCGCCTTACCCTATATCGGCGCCATGGCGATCTTCCCCCGTCCGGTGTCTCCCAAGAGCGCGATGAGCGACATGTGGAGCTATTTTCGCGAGAACCGGCCTCATAAATGGCCGCTGCTCGGCGTGTCCGTCGCAATAACCTGGGTCATCATCTGGGCCTTCATCGTCGACGCGAACACCAACACCATGCCGACGCGCAACCAGATCTTCTATGTGCAGAGCTGGGACGCCAATCGGTCGGACGCCGCCATCATCCTCCAGCAGAAGATCGATCTCGCCAAGCGGGAGGCGGCGATCGAGAAGAAGCAGAAGGAGATGCAGGGCGTCGCGGATATTTTCGGCATCGACTGGAAGGCGGACGAAGCCCGCAACACGGCGCGTCGCAAGGAGGCGTTGAAGCAGATCAACGCCCAGCTCGACCAGCGTCTGGCCAAGGCCGAGGGAGCCGAGAAATCCGCACCCGCGCAGGGCGGGGCGGCCCGGCCCTGAGCGCCCGATCCAAAACCGGCCTGCCGCCGGCCGATCCCGCGCAGGACCGGCGCTTCATGGCCGCCGCCATTGCGCTTTCCGAACGCGGGCGCGGCCTGTCCACCCCCAATCCCAATGTCGGTTGCCTGATCGTGCGCGACGGCCATGTCGTGGGCCGGGGCTGGACGCAGAAAGGCGGCCGTCCCCATGCCGAGGCGCAGGCGCTGGAGGAGGCGATGGACCGCGCGCGCGGCGCCACCGCCTATGTGACGCTGGAGCCCTGCTTTCACCTTTCGCCGCGCGGTCCGCGCTGCGCCGACCTGATGGCGCGTGCCGAGGTGCGGCGCGTCGTCATCGCCCTGCGGGATCCCGATCCGCGCACCGACGGGCAGGGTGCCGCCTGGCTGCGCAAGCGCGGCATTGCCGTTGAAATGGGCCTGATGGCGCGGGAAGCCGCCGCCGCGATGCGCGGTTTCGTGCTGCGCCAGACGCTGGGCCGGCCTGCGGTGACGCTGAAGCTGGGCCTCTCTCTCGACGGTCGGATCGCGCTGCCCGACGGGTCCAGCCGCTGGATCACCGGGCCGGAAGCCCGCGCCCATGCCCATATGGAACGGGCGCGGCATGACGCGATATTGGTGGGGGGCGGCACGCTGCGCGCCGATGCGCCGCGGCTGGACGTGCGTCTGCCGGGGCTGGAGGATCGCTCGCCCCGGCGCATATTGCTGAGCCATGGGCGCGCGCCCGATGGCTGGGAAAGCATCACCGAGCCGGAGGAGATCGCCGCCCTGCCGCAGGTCGACCATCTGCTGGTCGAGGGCGGGGCGCAGGCTGCCGCTGCCTTCCTGCGTGCCGATCTGGTCGACCGGCTGCTGCTCTATCGCGCGCCGATCCTGATCGGTGCGGGGCTGGCGGGAATAGGCGATCTGGGGCTTGCCGAGCTGGCGGATGCGCATGGCCGCTGGCGGATCGACGACGAACGGCGGCTGGGCGATGACCGGCTGGAGGTTTACGTGCGGACGCGGAACGCCTAGATCACCGCAAACGCCCTCCCCCGGTCCGGGCGCGGGCGAATGGACAACAAGGCAACGGACTTTTCTCATGTTCACCGGCATCATCACCGACATCGGCACCATCCGCACTCATGAGCAACGCGGCGACCTGCGGTTGGTGATCGGTTGCGCCTATGACATGGACTCGGTCGCCATCGGTGCGTCCATTGCTTGTTCGGGCGCCTGCCTGACCGTCGTGGAAAAGGGCGCCGACTGGTTCGCGGTCGACCTGTCGGCCGAAACCGTCGCTCGCACCGCGCCCGGCCTGTGGGTGCAGGGCGGCCGCCTCAACCTGGAACGCGCGCTCAAGGTCGGGGACGAGCTGGGCGGCCATATCGTCACCGGCCATGTCGACGGCATCGGCACGCTGCTGTCGGCGACGCATGAGGGCGATTCGACCCGACTGGTCATCGCCGCGCCCGCCGCGCTGGCGCCTGCACTGGCGGCGAAGGGTTCGATCACGGTGGACGGCATCTCCCTGACCGTCAACACGGTCGAGGATCAGGCCGATGGATCGGTTCATTTCGGCCTGAACATCATTCCGCATACCGCCGCCGCGACGACGCTCGACAGCCTGCTGCCCGGCCGCGCCTTCAACCTGGAGATCGACGTGCTGGCGCGCTATCTGGACCGGATGCAGAGTCTTCATTCTCGCCCAGTGTGATTATCGCTTGCCATCATCACATCTTGGTGTGATATGACGCCTCATCCCACGGGGAAGGAGTCGTCTGCATGTCATCAGCCCTTATCGATACCGTCCGTTCGCTGGTCACTGATGGCGGCATGTCGCGCTCCGGCCTTGCCCGGGCCGCGGGCCTTCACGCCAATTCCCTGCGCAGGCTGGGCGAGGCCGACTGGAACCCGACGGCCGAGACCCTGGGCAAGCTGGAAAGCTATCTTGCCAAGCGCGAGGGCGGCACCGCGCTCGCTTCGCCCGAAGAGATCATCAATGAGGCCCGCAATGGCCGCATGTTCATCCTGGTCGATGACGAGGATCGGGAAAATGAGGGCGACCTGGTCATCCCCGCGCAGATGGCGACGCCCGACGCGATCAATTTCATGGCGACCCATGGCCGTGGCCTCGTCTGCCTGGCGCTGAGCAAGGACCGGGTCGATCATCTGGGCCTGGGCCTGATGAGCCGCAACAACGGCACCCGCCACGAAACTGCCTTCACCGTTTCGATCGAAGCGCGTGAGGGCGTCACCACCGGCATCAGCGCCGCCGACCGCGCCCGCACCATCTCCGTCGCGATCGACGGGTCGAAGGGGCCTGACGACATCGTGACGCCCGGCCACGTCTTCCCGCTGGTGGCCAAGGATGGCGGCGTGCTGGTGCGCACCGGCCATACCGAGGCGGCAGTGGATGTCGCCCGCCTGGCCGGGCTCAATCCATCCGGCGTCATCTGCGAGGTGATGAAGGATGACGGCACCATGGCGCGCCTGGACGACCTGATCCCCTTTGCCCAGAAGCACAAGATGAAGATCGGCACGATCCGCGACCTCATCGCCTATCGCCGCCGGCACGATCATATGGTGGAACGCCGCGCCGAAACCGTCTTCACCAGCCAGTGGGGCGGCGACTGGAAGGCGATCAGCTTCTACAACAAGGCGACGCAGACCGAGCAGCTCGTGCTGCAAAAGGGCCATGTCGTGCCCGACGAGCCGACGCTCGTCCGCATGCATCAGCTTTCCCTGCTGGACGACGTCTATGGTTCGGCCGGGCCGCGCAACGGTCTGCTCGCCAGGTCGATGGAGATCATCGCCCGACAAGGGGCGGGGATCATCGTCGTGCTCACCGCGACGGTGGCGGGCGATTTCCTGAGCCGCAGCCTGCGCCATCATGCCGGGCAGCCGGGATCGGGCATGGACGAATTGCGCGACTATGGCGTTGGCGCGCAGATCCTGGCCGAACTGGGCGTGCATGACATGATCCTGCTCAGCAACACGCATCATAGCCTGATCGCGCTTGACGGTTATGACCTGGCCGTGGTTGGGCAACATCCGATCGAGCTTTGAGGACCACTGTCATGGCAAAATTCCTGATCGTCGAAGCGCGCTTCTACGAACATCTCAATGACCTGCTGATCGAGGGCGCGGTCGCCGCGCTGGAGGATGAGGGCCATAAATATGAGGTGGTGACGGTGCCCGGCGCGCTGGAAATTCCCGGTGCCGTGGCGCTGGCGGCGGAAACCGGCCGATATGACGGCTTCATCGCCATCGGCGTGGTGATCCGGGGTGAAACCTATCATTTCGAAGTCGTGTCGAACGAAAGCGCGCGCGGCCTGATGGCGCTCAGCATGGATGGCATTCCGATCGGCAACGGCATTTTGACGGTCGAGAATGAAGCGCAGGCGCTGACCCGCGCCAAACGGGACGAGAAGGACAAGGGTGGCGAGGCGGCGAAGGCGGCCATGGCCATGCTCTCCCTTCGGGAAAGATTCGGCGCCTGACGGCTGCGAACAGGGGCGGATGGGAAAGGGGCGGCCCTTGACGAGCGGCCGCTTTTTCCCGGAGGCCTCCGGTTTGCGACCCCTGTGCCCGGGCGCGCTTGTACGCATGGCCGGTCGGGCGTAGTAACGGGCCATGACCCCGACGCATCAAGACATGACGCTCGATGAAGTGCGCGCCGCGCTGGCGCCGATCCTGCCGCGCCATGCCGCCTTTGACGGCTGGCGCAGGGAAGCGGTGACGATGGCGGCGGCGCAGTGCGGCATCGATGCCGGCATAGCGGCCCTGGCCTTTCCGGGCGGTGCGATGGAGATGATCGACGCCTGGTTCGAGAGCATCGATTCGCGGATGCGGGAAGCGTTGCCGCAGGAGAATCTGGCGACCCTTTCCATCCGGATGCGCATAACGACCCTGGTCGAAACGCGCCTGACGCTGCTGGCGCGGGATCGCGAAGCGCTGCGCCGGGCGCAGGCGGTCATGGCCATGCCGCGCAATGCGGCGGCGGCCGCCAGACTGGGTTGGCGGGCAGCGGACGTCATGTGGCGCGCGGCCGGGGACGAATCGACGGACCTCAATCATTATACGAAGCGGCTGACCCTGGCCGGGGTCTATGCCGCGACCCTGCTCGTGTTCGTCGATGATGAAAGCGAAGACTGGGCGGAGACTCGCGCCTTCCTGGCCCGGCGGATCGAGGGCGTGATGCGGTTCGAACGCGCCAAGGCCCAGTGGAAGGGCATAGGTGCCGGTGAAAGGTTGAGCTTTGCCCGCTTCATCGGGCGGTTGCGATACCCTGCCATATAACCCTCGCGTCGCGGCGCGGATTCACGCTGGTCTTTTCCAATCGGTATTGATAGTCACTCGCAGGAATATATGACGAGTGCCTTACCCTTGCGCCTGACCGACCTGCCGCTGCGCCAGCCTGCCTATGTGGACCTGATCGACTGGGACGCCCTTTCCGCGTCCGACGGGCAAAGGCTTCGCGAATTCGGCCTGTGCGAAGGCGCCAGCGTGGAGGCGCTGCATCATGGCGGCCTGATGGGCCGTGGCCCCATTGCCTGCAAGGTCGGCCGCATGACGATCGCCATGCGCCGCAACCATGCCGCGGCGATCACCGTCCGCACCGGGCCGCAGGACGCCGCCGCGGACGAAGAAGCGTGACCGGCCTGCCGCTGGTCGCGCTGGTCGGCAATCCCAATGCCGGCAAGAGCGCGCTGTTCAACGCCCTGACCGGAGCGCGGCAGAAGCTGGGCAATTATCCCGGCGTGACGGTGGAGCGCAAGGCGGGCCGCCTGTCGCTGTCCGACGGCCGGCCGGTCGAACTGGTCGACCTGCCCGGCACCTACAGCCTCAATCCGACCAGCCCCGACGAACAGGTGACGCGCGACGTCATATTGGGCAGGCAGGCGGGCGAACGCCTTCCCGACGCGCTGGTGGTGGTGGTCGATGCCTCCAACCTGGACAATCACCTGCGCTTCGCGCTGGAACTGATCGCGCTCGGTCGTCCGACCATCGTCGCGCTCAACATGGTCGACCTTGCGACCCGCGACGGGCTGGAACTGGACGCGCAGATTCTTTCGCGCGAACTGGGCGTGCCGGTGATCTCCACCGTGGCGGTGCGCAAACGTGGTCTGGATCATCTGCGCGGCGAACTGGAATCCATGCTCGACGGCGGGGTCGGTGACGTTGCTCCTGCGGGCGAACGGCGCGATTTCGAGGTGTTGCGCAGGGAAGCGCGCCGGATCGCCCGCACCGCTATCGTGCGCGAAACCCCCTCCCGCCGCCTGACCGCCGCGGTCGACCGGGTGGCGCTGCATCCCGTGGCGGGGCTGTTCCTGCTGCTCGCCTTGCTCTTCATCATGTTCCAGGCGGTCTATGCCTGGTCAGAGGCGCCGATCGCGATGATCGAGGGCTTTGTCGCCAGTGCTGGGAATGCCGTGACGGCGGCGCTGCCCGATGGGCTGCTGCGGTCCTTCCTGGTCGATGGCGTGCTGAACGGCGTGGGTTCCGTCATCGTGTTCCTGCCGCAGATCCTCATCCTCTTCTTCTTCATCCTGATGCTGGAGGCGACCGGCTACATGGTTCGCGCCGCCTTTCTGATGGACGGGCTGATGGCGCGGGTGGGCCTGTCGGGGCGCGCCTTCATCCCGCTGCTTTCCTCCTTCGCCTGCGCGGTGCCGGGGATCATGGCGACCCGCACCATCGCTGATCCGAAAGACAGGCTGACCACCATATTGATCGCGCCGCTGATGACCTGTTCGGCGCGACTGCCGGTCTATGCCGTGATCATCGGCGCCTTCATTCCGGCCCGGACCGTGGCGCTGGGCATCGGTCTTCAAGGGCTGGTGCTGTTCTGCCTCTACATTTCGGGCATTGTCGGCGCGATGCTGGCCGCTCTGGTCCTGCGCCGCACCGTCACCAAGGGGGCAAGCGGCGGTTTCCTGATGGAGATGCCCAAATATCAATGGCCGCGCCCGCAGGACATCGTGCTTGGCCTGTGGCAGCGCGCGGTGATCTTCCTCAAGCGGGCGGGCACGATCATCTTCACCTCGACCGTGATCCTCTGGATATTGCTGAGCTTTCCCAAGGCGCCGGAGAATGGCGGGGTCAGCCAGGTCAACTATTCCATCGCAGGACGGGTCGCCAACGGGCTTAACGTCGTGCTGCAGCCGATCGGCTTCAACCGCGACATATCGCTGGCGCTGATCCCGGCCATGGCCGCGCGCGAAGTGGCGGTATCCGCGCTCGCCACCGTCTATTCGCTCGACGCCGACGAGGATGAGGCAAAGCTGGAACGCAGCCTGGGCGACCGGCTGAAGGACAGTTGGCCGCTGCCGACCGCGCTCGCCTTCCTTGCCTGGTTCGTCTTCGCGCCCCAGTGCATCTCTACCATCGCGGTGACCAGGCGGGAGACCAATGGCTGGAAATGGCCGCTGTTCATGATCGGCTATCTGTTCGCGCTCGCCTATGTCGCGGCCGGACTTACTTACTGGACCGCCACCGCAGCAGGGCTATAAGGACCAGCTAAACTATCGGAGGAAACATGGCGGGTTCGGTCAACAAGGTCATTCTGGTGGGCAATCTGGGCGCCGACCCGGAGGTGAAGAGCTTTCAGAATGGCGGGAAGGTGTGCAACCTGCGGATCGCGACCTCCGAAAGCTGGAAGGATCGCATGTCGGGCGAGCGCAAGGAGCGCACCGAATGGCACAGCGTCTCCATCTTCTCCGAAGGGCTGGCGGGCGTAGCGGAACGCTTTCTGCGCAAGGGGTCGAAGGTCTATCTGGAGGGCCAGCTGCGCACCCGCAAATGGCAGGACCAGTCCGGCAATGACCGCTACACCACCGAAGTGGTGCTGCAGGGGCCGGGCGCGGTGTTGACCATGCTGGATGGCGCGCCCGGAGGCGGTGGTCAGGGCGGCGGCGGACGCTCGCAGGGCGGCGGTGACTGGGGCGCCAGTTCGGGCAGCTTTGGCGGCGGCAATGATTATGATGATTTCGGCGGCGGCGGCGGCGGCGGCGGCGGCGGTGGCTTTGCTGGCGGTTCGGGCCGATCTTCAGGCGGCGGACGCGGCAGTGCGGGCGGGCCGAATTTCGACAATGACCTGGACGATGAAGTGCCGTTCTGAGGGATATTCAGCGGTAAATGACAGGAAGCGTTTTGCGATCCCTCACTCAACGGGATCGCAGACGCCTTACATCAGGATGCAGTGAAGCGGACGCATCGGCATCCTGCCAATGCTCAGGCTGCCAGGCGCAGGCAGTTCCTTCCACTATGCTTGGCGTTGTACAGCGCCTTGTCGGCGGCTTCGAGCACGGCCTGACTGTCGCTCTGTCCACTCAGGGCGACCAGCCCCGCGCTGAACGTCACCGGGATCAGGTCGCCCGAATCGATCTGAACGGGATGGGCCGTGACCATTTCACGCAGCCGTTCGCAGATCATGCTCGCCCGGACGACATCCGTGCCGCCGAGCAGGATGGCGAATTCCTCGCCGCCAAGGCGACCGATACTGTCGCCGCCGCGCAACCCCGGGCGCAGCCGATCGACAAAGCCCGCCAGCACGCGGTCGCCCGCGCCATGACCGTGGCAGTCGTTGACCGCCTTGAAATGGTCGATGTCGATCAGCAGCAGGCAGGCCCGTCCGCCATGACGGGCACGCAGCATTTCCTCTTCCAGCTTTTCCAGGAAAGCCCGCCGGCTGTCCGCGCCGGTCAGCGAATCCAACGCCGCCACCTGCTGCAGCGCGCGTTGCCGCGCCTTGTGCCGGGACATGTCGCGAATCGTGCAGACAAGGCCGGTGGGCATGCCGCGCTCGTCAACGACGGCGCGCGCCACCATCTCGCACCATTCGCTGCCCTGCGCCGATATGAAGGGGCGGAATTCGACCGTCTGCACTTCGCCGGGCTGGTGGAGCGCCCGGTCCAGCGTCGCGGTCACCTGTTCGCGGTCCACCGGGTCGACCAGATTGGCGGCGTCCTGCCCGATCAGCAGTTCGGGCGCGCAGCCGATCTGTTCTGCCGCCGAGGGGGAGGCATATTCGATCACGCCATCAACGCGGATGTTGAGCACGACATCGCCGCTGTTTTCCGCGATCGCGCGATAGCGCGCCTCGCTCTCCTGCAACATCTGGAACAGGCGCCGGCGGCTGTTGAGTTCCGCCGCGATCGGCATGGAAAGCAGGAAGCTGAAGGCCAGGAAGAGCTGGAAATACTGCATCCTTTCGCCCAGCGTGCCGGGGATCATGTGCAGCGGTCCATGGCCCGTCATGGTCGCCATGCCGCCGATCATCGCCAGGATGATGACCGACGCCGCAGCGCCCAGATTGCCCAGGCGGAAGACGATGGCGACCATCGGCAGCAGCAGCGCGAACAGCATGGGAAAGCGGGCCACGTAGAAGACGAAGCCGGTCGCCAGGGCGAAGAGCAGGAGCAATCCGAGCGCTTCACACTTCGCCCAGCGCCTGGTCTGGCCGAACCAGCGCCGCAATTCGCCCTTCATCAGCATGATCAGGATCGGCGTGCAGGTCAGCCCGCCCAGCACATGCCCGGTATACCATTGCAGCAGCGACGCACCGAACGGCACTGTCGTCAGTGCCGATGCCACGGAGGCGGCGGCCAGGCCCGCGACCAGATTGGCCGGGCCGCAGAGCGCGAGAATGAAGACGAACAGCGGCTGCATCGATCCCGCGAATTTCCCGCCTGGCGCAAAGCGGCGGCAGATCAGCGCGACGATAAGCGCTTCCAGCAGGTTGATGCCGGCCATCGGTATGGCGGCGGCGGTCCCCATGCCCCACAGGGCGGTCGACAGCGCACTTGCCATGCCGCAGGCGATCAGGGCCCGCGGCCAGACGCTGGCCCGCGATGTCAGCAGATAGGCCATCAGCAGCGCGTTGGCGCCCCAGATGAAGGCGAGGCCCCCTTCAAAGCGCGAACTGGCAAGCGCGATCGACGCCATGAAGAAATAAGCGCCTGCCAGGACGACAGGCTCAATGCGGGACGAAGTATGGCGAAGTGACGTCTGCATGTTCGGTCCCGCATTAGACGCTTATCGTTAAAATATACTCACGATCATGATTTTACAGTGGAGAAAAATCATGTGGACGCCAGCAAGGCGTGCCAGCGGCGTAGCCTTTCGTCCCTGGTATCGTCCGGCAGGGCAGGGGTGAACCGTCGCCGCGCCGCCCCCATCCCGCCGGCCGCGGCGGCAAGGGAAGGAAACAGGCCCGCGCCTACCGCCGCGAGCATCGCCGCGCCCCGGGCCGTCGTCTCCACATCGGCCGGGCGATCCACGGGCACGCCCAGAATGTCGGCCAGGTCCTGCGCGATCCAGTCATTGGCGCTCATTCCCCCGTCGATGCACAGGCCTTGCCAGGGCATGCCGTCGGAGCCGAACGCTCCGGCCAGGTCGTGAAGCTGGTGCGAGAGGGATTCGAGCGCCGCGCGCACGATATGCCCCCGCCGGGTCCCCAGCGTCAGCCCGCGGATCATGCCCGTGGCGTCCGGGCGCCAATGGGGGGCGCCCAGCCCCGCCAGCGCGGGCAGCATCGCGATGCCGCCGCTGTCCGGCACGGAACGGGCCAGGGTTTCGCTTTCCTCCGCCGTCGCGATCAGGCGCAGTTCGTCGCGCAGCCACTGGATCAGGCTGCCGGCGACGAACACCGACCCTTCCAGCGCATAATTCGTCTCTCCCGGCAGACGGCAGAGCAGGGTGCCGAGCAGACGATGCCGCGATACGGGCACGGTGCTGCCCATGGGAGCGAGGACGAAGGCGCCCGTGCCCAATGTCGCCTTGGCGCTGCCCGGCGTCAGGCAGCCCTGGCCAATGGTCGCCGCCTGCTGATCCCCCATCAATCCCCGGATCGCGATCGGCTGGCCGAACCATTCGGCCCGGGTTTCGGCAAAGGCGCCCACATTGTCGACGATCTGTGGCAGGGCGTGCGGCGGCACGCCGAACAGGTCGCATAGCCCCTGGTCCCAATCCGTACCGTCCAGCGCCATCAACTGGGTGCGGCTGGCATTGCTGGCGTCGCTGACATGCAGCCCGCCGGTCAGCTTCCACATCAGCCAGCTTTCTATGGTGCCGAAGGCGAGGGCGCTTCCCGCTTCCGCGACGGCGGGGGCATGGTCCAGCAGCCAGCGCATCTTCGTTGCGGAGAAATAGGGATCGAGCACCAGCCCTGTCCGCCGCTGGATCGCTTCCTCCTCGCCCGCGTCGCGCAGGACGGCGCAATGCCCGGCCGTGCGCCGGTCCTGCCAGACGATTGCGGGAGCCAGAGGCTGGCCGGTCCGCCGGTCCCACGCGACGACGGTTTCGCGCTGGTTGGTGATGCCGATGGCGGCGATGCGATCCGCGCCGCCCGCCCGCATCACCATGTCGCGCGCGCAGGCGAGCGTCTTGTCCCAGATTTCCGCCGCATCATGTTCGACCCAGCCGGGTTGCGGATAATATTGGCTGAGGTCCGCCTGCGCCATGCCCAGCCGTCGTCCGTCCGGCGCGAAGAGCATCGCGCGCGTCGATGTCGTGCCCTCGTCCAGCACCAGTATCAGACGCTCGTTCATCCCCTCTCCCCCAGCCAGTCCCGCACATGCGCCTTCTGTCCCGCATCGAGGCGCAGTCCCAACTTCGTGCGGCGCCACAATATGTCGTCGGCCGTGACCGCCCATTCCCGCGCGACCAGATAGCGCAGCTCCGCCTCGGTCAGGCCATGGCCGAAATGCGTGCCCAGAGCCTCCATGTCCCGCGCACCGTCCAGCCACTCCCATGCACGGGTGCCATAGGCGCAGGCGATCCGCTGCGTCGACGCATAGTCGAGAAAGGGATAGTCGCAGCCCAGATCGGCGATCAGCCGGTCGCGCTCCTGCATCGGGAAGTCGCCGCCCGGCAGCGCCGCCTTCGCCGTCCAGTCGCCCGCGGGCAGGCTGGGGAAAAAGGGTCTGAGCATCGCCACCGCCTCGGCCGCGAGGTGGCGATAGGTGGTGATCTTGCCGCCGAACAGGCTGAGCAGCGGCGCTTCCCCCCGTGGCGCGTCAAGCTCCAGCCGATAGCCGCGCGTCGCGGCTTCCGGTTTTCCCGAACCATCGTCGACCAGCGGCCGGACGCCGGCATAGGACCACAGCACGTCCTGCGGCGTGATGATCCTTCGGAAATAGCGGTTCGCGCCGTCGCAGAGATAGGCGATCTCGTCGGGCGCAGGTTGGACATCGTCGATCGGCCCCTGATGATCGCGGTCGGTCGTGCCGATCAGGGTGAAGTCGCGCTCATAGGGCAAGGCAAAGAAGATGCGTCCATCGGGCAGCTGGAAGAAATAGGCAAAGCCATGGTCGAACAGGCGCGGCACGACGATATGCGATCCGCGCACCAGCCGCATGTGGCGCGCCGTTTCGCCATGGGCGCGATGGAGAAGGTCGAGCACGAGCGGCCCGGCGGCATTGACCACGGCGCGGGCGCGGAATCGCGGCATCGATCCGTCGTTCGCCTGCGCATGGATCGTCCAGCCGCCTTTGTCCCGTTCCAGCCGCTGCACGTCCGTCCGGGTGCGCACCTCCGCACCCCTTTCAGCCGCATCGCGGGCGTTGAGGATGACGAGGCGGGCATCGTCGACCCAGCCGTCGGAATAGAGGAAGGCCTTGCCGAAGCCGGGTTGCAGCGGCCGTCCGGCCGGATGGCGGCGCAGGTCGATGCCCTGCGTCGGCGGCAGGGCGTGCCGGCCGCCGATATGGTCGTACAGGAAGAGGCCCAGTCGCAGCATCCAGCGCGGCCGCAGCCCCGGCACCCAGGGCAGCACGAAGCGCAGCGGATGGATGATGTGCGGGGCGATCGCCCAGAGCCTCTCGCGTTCCGCCAGCGATTCGCGCACCAGGCCGAATTCCCGATGCTCCAGATAACGCAGCCCGCCATGGATCAGCTTGGTGGAGGCGGACGATGTGCCCTGCGCCAGGTCGCCGCGCTCCAGCAGCAGCACCCGCGCACCGCGCCCGGCCGCGTCACGAGCCACGCCGCAGCCATTGATGCCGCCCCCGATCACGGCAATGTCATAGGGGGTCGGGTCTGTCTCCCTCGTCACCCCGTCATCCTAGAGCATCGGGCGGAAAAGTGGGAACCGGTTTTCCGCTGGCGATGATGCGACGAGAAAACCGTGTTGGCGGCTGGCATCAGATTTGACGCAGCGCGCTCCAGCGCTTGCGGAACGGAACTGCTAGTCGGCATCGGGGTCGCGGAAGTTGAGGCGGCGGGTCACAGTGTAGTCGAGCACGCCGACCAGGAAATAGCTGATCCACTGTTTGACCAGCGTGGGCAGGCTGCGCTGGGAGCGGTAGGTTTCGAGAGTGACCTGGCGGCTTTCTCCCGCCCTACGGTCGATCAGCGCCCGCATCGCCTTGGCAAAGCCGGCATGCTCGATCCGCAGCATGATTTCCAGGTTGAGGAACAGGCTGCGCATGTCGAAATTGGCCGAGCCGATATAGACCGCATCGTCCACCACGATCAGCTTCATGTGCAGCTTGCACGGTTGATATTCCCAGATCTCCACGCCGCGCCGGAGGAGGGGGCCATAGAGCAGCCGCGCCGCCGCGACGGTCGCGCCATTGTCGGACCTGGAGGGCAGGATGAGGCGAGATCCCTTGCGCCGCGCGGCCCTGGCAATGCGCTTGAGCATGCCGCGGCCCGGCGAGAAATAGGCCTCCACCATGTCGAGCCGCCCTGCCTGCTCCAGATCATGCTTCACAAGCTGCGCCCAGGGACTGAGCCGCCGGGTGGGGCCGCCGATCACCCAGCGCATCGGCTCGTCCGCTACGGGATGGATGGGGCTGTGCCAGTTGCGCACCATGCGGCGCAGCGTGCGGAACCGCTGCCTTCGCGTCGAGACCCAGCGCCAGAGCTGGCCGTACCAGCTGGTCATCGCCTGCACCTGCGGCCCTTCCACCAACAGGCCCAGATCGTGCCAGCAATCCTCCGCCGGAATCCCGAAATAGCCGTCCTCGACGTTGAAGCCGCCCATCAGCAGCCGTCGGTCGTCGGCAATCGCCAGCTTCTGGTGATTGCGGATCAGGTAGCGCATCGATCGGCGCACGCCGAAGCGGCCGAAATGCGCTCCCGCAGCCACCAGCGGATCGAAGAAGGCGAGCGGCGTCGATCCCGATCCGAAAGCGTCGATCATCAGCGTGACCGCCACCCCGCGCCGCTGTGCCGCGATCAGCCGGTCCAGGATCAGCCGTCCGCTGTCGTCGGCCGCGAAGATGTAATAATAGAGCTTCACGCTTTCCCGCGCGCCGTCGATCAGGTCGACCAGCGCCTGCCGCAGCGCCGGCCCCGTCTCGATCACGCGCAGGTGGTTGGCGTGCAGCGACAGGTCGATCTGTTCCCTGCCCTGTTCCCCGCCATGACCCGGCTCTGCCTGCCCGATGCTCGCCATGCTCCGTTCATGCCCGCATTCGGGGCGGCTGGCCATGACTTTATGGGCTTTTCATTGACTCTTGGAACAGGCGCTGTTAGGCGCGCATTTCACTATTTTACCTTTGGTTCAGGAGCGCCCGTTTGGCCCGCGTTACCGTCGAAGATTGCGTCGACAAGGTTACCAACCGTTTTGACCTCGTCCTGCTTGCCGCGCAGCGCGCCCGCGAGATTTCCGGCGGCGCGGAGCTGACGCTGGACCGTGATCGCGATAAAAATCCCGTCGTGGCACTGCGTGAAATCGCGGAAGAGACGGTCCTTCCGGTCGATCTGCACGATTCGCTCGTCGCGTCGCTGCAGAAGGTGCAGATTGACGATGACGACACGCCCGATGAAATCGGCTCGATCGCCCAGTCGGCGGAGGCGCTGCGCCTGACCGCCGCGGCCCCGCCGCGCAACCAGAATATCGGCGGCGATTACGACGGCTGATCCGGTCACCAGCTTGGAGAGGGAATGAGGCCCGGCCTGCGCAAGCAGGACCGGGCCTCACCGTTTCAGGGAGCGGGTCGGCCTGGCTCAGGTCGCAGGAACGGCATCACGCCTTCCCGGCGCGCTGCATGCGGGCGAATGCCTGTCTTCTTCCCATTCTCGTCCAGATTGAATCTCCGCACTCGCAAGCGTCTTGGGAAAGCCGCGAAAAATCTTGGCCGTTACGGCATGGCGCGGTTATAGCCTGCCAGGCAGGCGGAAGAGCGCGCCGAAGATGCGCCGCGAGTGAGGAGATGCCGTTTTGAGCGCGAAGGAGCGTTTTCCCAATCTGGTGACCCTGTTCTTCGCCCGCGCGAAGGCGATGGGTGACGCGCCTTTCCTCTGGCGCAAGACAGCCGGGCAATGGCAGTCGCTGAGCTGGACCGAGGTCGCCCTTGAAGTCGCCTCGTTGGCCAGCGCCTTGCAGGCGCAGGGGCTGAAGCCCGGCGATCCGGTGATGCTGGTCAGCGAGAACCGGCCGGAATTCTGCATCGCCGACCTTGCCATCATGGCGGCCGGATGCGTCACCGTGCCGACCTACACCACGAACACCACGCGCGATCACCAGCATATCCTGACCGACAGCGGCGCTCGCGCGGTCATCGTCTCCACTGCGAAGCTGGCGCAGACCCTGATGCCCGCCGTGCTTCGATCGCAGGCGAACATCGTCATCGGCATGGAGCCGTTGCGCGGCATGCAGGGGCAGGTCACCTGCCATTTGTGGAGCGACCTGATCGCCCATTATCCCACCGACATCGAAGCCTGCGCCGCCAGCCAGGCGGCGAAGCGCGAGGATCTGGCCTGCATCATCTATACCAGCGGCACCGGCGGCGCGCCGCGCGGGGTGATGCAGCATCATGGTGCGATCCTCTGCAACATCGAGGGCGCGGACAGCTTGCTGGAGGAGGATTTCGGGCGGGGCGAAGAGGTGTTCCTGTCCTTCCTCCCCCTTTCCCACGCCTATGAGCATAGCGGGGGCCAGTTCCTGCCGATCATGGCGGCCGGGCAGATCTATTATGCGGAAGGGCTGGAAAAGCTGGCCAGCAATATCGAGGAGGCAAGGCCGACGATCATGGTCGTCGTCCCCCGCCTGTTCGAGGTGCTGCGCACCCGCATCATCAAGTCGATCGAGAAGCAGGGCAAATTTCCCACCTATCTGCTGGGACAGGCGCTGCGCATCGCGGCGAAGGAACAGCAGGGGAGGACATCCCTGATCGACCTGCCGATGAAGGCGCTGCTGGCGCGGACGCTGAAGCCCAAGGTGGCGGCGCGCTTCGGCGGGCGGATGAAGGCGCTGGTGTCAGGCGGCGCTCCTCTCAATCCCGATGTCGGCCTGTTCTTCGATGCCATGGGACTGACGCTGCTCCAGGGCTATGGCCAGACCGAGGCCGGGCCGGTGATCAGTTGCAACCGGCCGCGCGCGGGGATCGCCATGGATACGGTGGGGCCGCCGCTCGACGGCGTGGAGGTGCGGATTGCGGAGGATGGCGAAATCCTCGTCCGCGGCGAGCTGGTGATGCACGGCTATTGGCGCAATCCGGCGGAAACGGAAAAGGCGTTGCAGGATGGGTGGCTGCACACCGGCGATATCGGGGAGATCGATGCCAGGGGGCGCATACGCATCACCGACCGCAAGAAGGACCTGATCGTCAACGACAAGGGCGACAATGTCTCGCCCCAGAAAGTCGAAGGCATGCTGACGCTCCAGCCGGAGATCGGGCAGGCGATGGTCCATGGCGACCGTCGTCCGCATCTGGTGGGGCTGCTGGTGCCAGACGCCGAATGGACGCGCGAATGGGTGCAGGCGCGGGGGCGCAAGGTCGAGGGGATCGAGGCGGATGGCGATTATCTGGCTGCGCTGCGCGCCGCCGTCGATCGGGTGAACGACGATCTGTCCGTGATCGAGCGGGTGCGGCGCTTCATCCTGGCCGACGAGCCCTTCACCATCGACAATAGCGAGATGACCCCGTCGATGAAGATCCGTCGGCATGTCATCCGCGCCCGCTATCAGGATCGGCTGGACGCGCTGTACAAGGGGTAGGTTGTTCCTGCCCGTGCGGGAAGGCCGCGCCGGGAGGCGATCCTATTTGCTCGGCGAGCGATAGGGCGTGAAGTCGCCAAGCGCGCAGCTTCCCGTCACCATTCCCGTGGTCAGGTCGGCGCTGGTGACCATGTCGCCCCGGCAATATTGCGATCCCCAGGTCTTGATGATCATCGTATCGCCACGCGTCAGCCCGGTACAACTGCCGATCAGGTCGTTGCGATAGACCAGTCGCCCGCTGACCCGATAGAGCAGCACATTGCCGCTGATGGCGGTCAGGTTGGTCTGGGGTTCGTGATTGACGCAACTCGTCTTTTCGCCGGCCACCTTGCCGGCGAGGGCTTGTTCCAGCTCACTCGTCTGTTTTTCGGTCAGCTTGGGCGGCTGATAGCTGCCCGAGCATCCCGCCAGCAACAGCGGGACAAGCCACGGGACGGACCGCGATATCCATGGACGCACGACACCTCTCCTCATTCGTCCCCGCTTCCAAGACGCTCAACCGGCGTGGAAACCGTCACGCCGCATCCTTCGCCGCCCGTCGCTCCGCCAGTTGCGCGACATCGCGGGCGCGCATGAAGATGTTGGTCGCGCGCTCCTGCCCGATGCTGGTCGGCACGGTAGCCTCCCCCCGCAAACGCGCTGCGTCGACCTGCGCCATGCGGGTGTGCAAGGCGGCGTTGTCAGGCTCGACCGTCAACGCGAAGCGGCCGTTCGACTGCGTATATTCATGCGCGCAATAGACGATGGTATCGTCGGGCAACTCGGCCAGGCGCTGCATATTGGCGAACATCTGCGCCGCCGTCCCCTCGAACAGTCGGCCACACCCCATGGCGAACAGCGTGTCGCCCACGAAGATCATATGGTCGTCCGCCAGATGATAGGCGACATGGCCCGCGGTATGGGCGGGCACGGCCAGCACGGCCGCCCGGTGGGCGCCGATGCACACGCTGTCGCCCTCCCTGACCATGCGGTCCAGCGTGCCGATCTTCTCGGCCTCCGCCGCGGGGCCGGTGATGGTGCAGCCGGTCGCCGCCCTGATCGCCGCATTGCCGCCGACATGGTCGCCATGCCAGTGGGTGTTCCAGATCTGGCTGATCGTCCAGCCCCTTTGCTGCGCTGCCTCCAGCACTGGCCCGGCGACGGCAGGATCGACGACGACGGTTTCCTTGCTGGCATCATCGTGCAGCAGCCAGACATAATTGTCGTTCAGGACGGGGATGCGGACGACTTCCAGCATGGTTTTACCAGACTCCGACATTGGGCATGGAAACCCAGGGCTCGGCCGGTTCCAGACGCCCGTCCTGCAGCAGTTCGACGGAAATATCGTCCGGCGTCCGCACAAAGGCCATATATCCGTCACGGGGCGGGCGGTTGATCGTCACGCCCGCATCCAACAGCCGCTGGCAGGTCTCATAGATATTCTCGACCCGATAGGCGAGGTGCCCGAAATTGCGGCCGCCGCCATAGACCTCCGGCGGGGTGCCGTCCTCGGCAGGCCAGTTGTAGGTAAGCTCGACCTGCGCCTCCTCATCCCCCGGCGCGGCGAGGAAGACCAGGGTGAACCGACCCTCCGCGCTGTCGAAGCGTTTCTGTTCTTCCAGGCCGAGCAGGCGGAAGAAGTCCACGGTGCGGTCAATGTCGGTCACGCGGATCATCGTGTGCAGATATTTGGGCAAGTCTTCACTCCATTAGTCGCCATAAAGCAACGGTTCATCTCTGACGCCTTAGATGACCAGAAGATAAGCCCTGGCGGGCCTGGACGGAAGAGGGGAGGCGGCATGGCTTTAACCTATCATGACAAGCTTTTCGTGGTATGCGCGGGGGTGCTGGCCCTTGGCATGGTCGGCGGCGGTTACCTCCTGGGCGACGGGCTCAAGCGGGCCAAGGCGGCGGATCGTTCCGTGACGGTCCGCGGGCTGGCGGAAAAGGATGTGACGGCCGATCTTGCCACCTGGTCGATCAGCTACTCGGCCACCGGTTTCGACTTGCCCTCCGTCCGGGCGGAGATCGACAATAATACGCGGGAACTGCGCGCCTATTTCGCCAGCCTCGGCTTCAGGTCGGATGCGCTGACGGCGACCGGCGCGGGCGTCAATCAATATATCAATAATGGCGTGAACACGATCACCATCACCCAGCGGATGTTGCTGCGCACGACCGACATCAGCCGTGCCCAGCGCGCCGTGGCGCAGCAATTCGACCTGGTCCGGCGCGGCGTCACGCTGCAGGAGGGATCGGGCATGCGCTACAGCTTCACCAAACTCAACGACGTGAAGCCGCAGATGGTCGCCGCCGCCACCCGGGATGCCCGCGCCGCCGCCGAACAGTTCGCCCGGGACAGCGGCGCCAATGTGGGTGGCATCAAGAGCGCGACCCAGGGCTATTTTTCGATCGAGGCGCGCGATGGCGAGGCCGACGGGTCCAGCGATACGCCGTACAAGAAGGTCCGGGTCGTCACGACGGTCGACTTCTACCTCGATTAGGACCGGTCGGCATCCAGAAGAGGATGCGCCCGGAGCACCTTCAGTTGGCGGGCTTCGGCGTCAGGCGGGAAAGATTGTCGGCGGCGGCCTTTCCTGCGGGAGCATCCGCGGCCAGCTTCACGGCGCGTTGCCAGGCGGAGCGGGCAACATCCTCATGATCGGTGAGGATGGCGATATTGCCCTCCTCCAGCGCGACAGAGGCATCATCCGGGGAAAGCTGCACCGCGCGCGCAATCTGCGCCTGGGCCAGTTTCATCTCTCCCGATCGTCGCGCCAGGGTGGCCGAAAGCAGCCAGGCCAGCGGATCCTGCGGCACCTGCTCCAGCGCGATGTCCAGGGAGTCTCGCGCGGCCTGGGCATCGTTCAGCGCCACCAGTGCGCGGGCGCGGTCGAGATGCACCTCTCCCTTCTCCACCCCATCGGGCAGGCCGCGCGCCAATGCCGCGTCGAAATCGTCGCGCGCCTTGGCAGCATCGCCGGCCGCCAGCGCGGCATTGCCCGCCTGCGCCCATAAACGGCCGCTCTGCACCATTTCGCCGTTGCGTTCGGCTTCATCCGCCCCCTGTTCGAAGGCGACGATCGCCGGCGCCCAGCGTTCGGCGCGGGCATAGGCAAAGCCCATGCAGTTGCGCGCATAGAAGCTGCCGCCTTCGATACGCCATTGTTGCGCGAAGTCGACGCCCTTGTCGGGCGCCTCCACCGCCTGATCCAGACAGGCCTGGAATTTCGCGGCATATTTGTCCGGCACGGGAATGCGGCCGTCGCTTGCCGTCGTCGCTGCCCGTGCAGGCGCAGCGGGGACGGAAGCCGCGGCCTCCGCCTTTTCCTTCCTCTTGCGGTTCATCACCGCCTCGATCTCCGGATCATAGGCCTGCGGCGCGAGCAGAAGCAGCGGGAGGAGAAAGGGCATCAGAGGCTGTCCAACAGGCTGGCGACGGTCCGGATCAGCAGGGCGATGTCGGCGTCGCGGGAAAGGCGATGGTCGCCATCCTTAATCAGCAGCATCTGCACATCGGATGAACGCAGCCGCTCCGCGATGCGCAGCGCCGTCTGCCACGGTACATCTGGATCGGCCTGGCCCTGCAACAGGCGAACCGGGCAATCGATCGCGATTTCCTCCTCCAGCAGGCGGAGCGACTGGCCGGATTCCCAGAAGGCCAGGGTGGTGACATAGGGATCATCGCCATAGGGGGTCGGTTCCAGGAGTCGGCCCTCCGTTGCCAGCAAGGCCTTGTCCGCCTGGGTAAAGCCCCATTCGGTGAAATCCGGCGCCGCCGCGATGCCGACCAGCCCCGCCACTCGCCCCGGTCGCGCCAGCGCGATCAACAGCGCCAGCCAGCCGCCCATGGACGACCCGACCAGCACCAGCGGCCCGTCTGTCAGCGAATCGATCAGCAGCAGCGCATCGTCGCGCCAACTCGCCAGCGTCCCATCCTCGAACCGCCCGTCGCTCACCCCATTGCCGGCATAGTCGAGACGGAGCATCGCCCGGCCCTGATCCCGCGCCCAATGGTCCAGCGCGACCGCTTTGCCGCCTTCCATGTCGGACATGTAGCCGGGCAGGAAGATGATCGTCGGCCCCGCGCCCGGCCGATGGCGATAGGCGAGCCGCAATCCGTCCCCGCGCGCGAAAAAGGCGGGTGGAGCGGTTTCGGGGCGTTCCATGCTATTTCTCCAGTTCAGCGGCAGGGGCCTGAAAAAGGCTCGTAAAAGGTCTTGGCGGGGAAACCAGAAAAAATAAGAATAATCCACCCGGCGTGATTGACAGCCCTCCGACCAGAGGCTAGTTGCGCGCTCCTACCCCGTGCCCAGATGGCGGAATTGGTAGACGCACCAGCTTCAGGTGCTGGCGATCGCAAGGTCGTGGAGGTTCGAGTCCTCTTCTGGGCACCATTTGTTCTCCTGGCGACGTCCGGGAACGTCCGAAAAACGGCTGATTTCAGCCGTTTTTTGTGCTAAGACCGTCCGGTCAAATCCGGGCTGATCCGGCACCAATCGGGAACAAATATGGTATCCTGCATGGTATCGAAGGCCCCTTATGGACGGGCCGATACCATGGGAAAACTCTTCGCTACCACCGTCACGAGCGCCAGGCCGAGGGAGCGCGAATACAAGCTCACCGACGGTGCCGGCCTCTATCTCCTCGTCAAGCCGAACGGCCGCAAGCTCTGGCGGCTGAACTATGCCTATCTCGGCAAGCAGCGCACGCTTTCCTTTGGCGCGTGGCCCGACGTCGGCCTCGCCGACGCGCGCGAGCGGCGCGACGAGGCGCGCAAGCTGATCGCCGCCGGCCTCGATCCCTCGCACGAAGCGAAGCTCGCCGAGGCGCGCGCGATGCTGTCCGAGGAAAACAGCTTCAAGCTGGTCGCCGAAGAATGGGTCGCCAAGCAGGAACGCGAGGGCATGTCGGAGGTCACGCTCAGCAAGATCCGCTGGCTGCTCGGCAAGGCCTATCCCAGGATCGGCAGCCGTCCGGTAGCCAAGATCACGCCGCAGGAAGCGCTGGCCGTGCTCCGCTCGATCGAGGCCACCGGTCGCTACGAAAGCGCGCGCCGGATGCGCAGCGTCCTCGGTCGCGTGTTCCGCTACGCCATCGCCACCACGCGCGCCGAAATGGATCCATCCCGCGATTTGCGCGGCGCGCTGACGGTTCCCAAGGCCAAGCATCTCGCCGCCATCACCACGCCCAAGGGCGCGGGCGAACTGATGCGCGCCATCGAGGGGTACACCGGCCACGCCATCACCCTGTTCGGGCTCCGGCTCTCGGCCCATCTGTTCGTGCGACCGGGCGAACTGCGCCAGGCCGAGTGGAGCGAATTCGACTTCGACCGCTCGGTCTGGAACATCCCCGAGCAGAAGATGAAGATGCGTCGACCGCACCGCGTGCCGCTGTCCACGCAGGTCATCGCGCTCTTCGAACAGCTCTGGGAGTTGACGGGCACGGGACGATACTGTTTCCCCTCCTTCCGCTCGCCGCTTCGCCCGATGTCCGAGAACACGGTCAACGCGGCCCTTCGAGCGCTCGGTTTCAGCCAGGCGGAAATGACGGCGCATGGCTTTCGGGCGATGGCGGCGACACTGCTCAACGAAACGGGCAAGTTCAATCCTGACGCCATCGAGCGCCAGCTCGCCCATATGGAAACCAACGCCATAAGGCGTGCCTATACCCGCGGCGAATATTGGGACGAGCGCGTGCGGATGATGCAGTACTGGTCGGATCAGCTCGACGAGATGCGCGACGGCGCAAGGGTTCTGAAGCCCAACTTCCGGCGCGCCTGAGGCTCCCAACCTAGCGCTCACGATAGGTCGTCTCCGTCACGTCGGAGATCGACCGTAAGACAGCGGACGAACCCTGTGCGAGCGGATCATGGGCCTGCACATGCGCTTGCGCCCATTCCAGCCATTCGGCGGCAGGCGTGCCGCCGATTTCCAATGAAGAATCCGGGATCGCGGCGCGCAGCGCCATGAGGAAATCCCGCGCCAGTTCAGCTTCGCGCCATCTGCCGGCCTGTTCGAGAAAGCACCGGAAGCGGTCGCGGTCGAGCTTGAGCTCCTGCGCCAGGACTTGGCGGCACCGTTCCTCGGTCTCCCTTAGTCGCTGCCGCTCCTCGGCCTCTTGGCGCGCTGCCGCCATCATCGGGAATGCCGCAAGCAGGGTAGCGAGTATGTCGCCCACCCTGTCCTCGATCATGCCCTTGCGGCCGTCCTGCCAGACGCGGGGCAAATCGCCGGGCAACCAGCGCTTGATCTCGAAGACCAGCACATCCGTCTCGACCAGTTCTCGCCGGTATTGCTTGCCGGAGCCATGCCACGGTCTCTCTTCGGCAGTGAGGCGCTGGCGCACTTCCTTGAGCCGGGGCCTCAGTTGAAATGCGATCTCGTCCTGTCCGCACCGCGCAACGGGACCATGCCGGTCTGTCTCGGCGACGACGATCTTCTCTGCTTCCAAGGCTTTGAACAGGGTGTCCAATATCCTGAGGCGACGCCGTTCGAGCGGCGTGAAAGGCGCGGCCCGGACCGGCCGGTTGGGCCAGATATCATAGACCAGCCTTCCCCGGGCGATCGCCTCCCTTCGATTTGCAAGCCAGCCGGCAACGATGGAGTGCGGATCCGAAAGCCGATCGGCCACGCGCACCGCTTTGCGAATGTGGCGGGCCGCCGCAAGAGGGTCGTGCGCAGTTGACGACGCACTACCATCCGGGTGCGGGGTAATTTCTATCTTCTCGTCCATGCCGGCTTTTGCGGGCGGCAAGGCCGGCACGGCGATCTCCTTTCCGGCCGCGACCTTGTTCCAGTGCCCAGGCCGAGGACGCGGGATATCGAGACGGTCGCACAGTTTGGCGAGACTTTGATCCGATATGCTGAAGCGTCCTGCGAGGTGGCGGAGAGGTTCGGCCCAGACCAGGGCGTGAAGTTCGGTACGGGACAGCAATGCACGGTCCAACAGCGTGGTGGGCATATCCATCGGACAGTCTTTCACTCCAAAGCCACATGCATGAGGACGCCGGAAGCTGCCGATCCGCCGCCCAAAACCGGTTTGCGATCATTCCATGACGCTCGGATTGAGAAATACCCGACAAGAAAAATGCATCGGCAATGACGCCGCTCGATTGGAAGGATATTATGTCTGTTCAGAGCCTTAAATCGCCTTGTTCCGCAGAGCCGGGCTTGCGTCTTGGACGACCTGCGATAAGCTGAAGGCGCGCCATCGATGCATGGCGCCGAGGCGTGAGAACCTCGTGCGAGATGAAATGGATCCGCCATCGTGCGGCCGGGTGGCCGACGCGCATGTCCAAGCCGTTCGCGGCCAAAGGCGTTGGCGCATGTGCTCGTGCATGTTCTCAACACCCGGCTTTCGCCGGCATCGCCTCGCCAGACGCGAGGAGATGCGATCGATGCGATCCACAGCCGGGATCGGCGCACTGCGCCACAAGCCATGCGGCCTGCACTAGGAGCGGCCCGTTTGCCGATCGACGAAGGCGAGCCGCTGCCGCCGACGCATGATCGCGTGACATCGATGGCGCCGACCATCGACGAATTGTACCGAACTGAGAGGCCACGGCTCCTGCGCTTCCTCGATCGTCGCGCTCCTGACGATCGCGCCGAGGAGATCGTCCAGCAGGTCTTCACCCGGCTCGTTGCCCGCGCGCAAACCGATGCCGTCGCGATCCATTCGCCCGGAGCCTATCTGCGCGAGGCCGCGCACAATCTCCTGCGCGATCACGCCCGCACCGTTGCCCGTAATCACCAGTCCCAGCATGTGCCGATAGACGATGTCGAAATTGGAAGCGGGGATCCTGTCGCTGCGTTGGAGGCGCGCGACCGTCTTGCCCGTATCGAACAGGCCGTCCTGCGCCTCAAGCCGCTGACCCGGCAAATATTTCTCGCTTGCCGCCTTGATGGCTATAGTTACGCCGAAATCGCGGAACAGACGGGATTGAGCGTGCGAGGCGTGGAAAAGCAGATGAGCCGGGCGATCAAGCAACTTGGGCGACACCTCAGCGACCATGGCTGACGAAGTTCGTTCCATTCCGCGCGCTATCCAGGATGCCGCCGGGGATTGGCTGGCACGTCGGCAGGAACCTGCGAGTCCGGACGTCGAGCGAGCCTTTGCCGTCTGGCTGGATGCCGATCCGCGCCATCGGATCGCCTATGCGCAGGCGGAGCGTCACTGGCAGGATAGCTCGTTGCTGGCCGACAGCGACATCGGCCGCACGCGAAAGCTGGTTCGCGCACCCTTCCTGATGCGGCACAGCACCCATGTTGCGGCTGCCAGCCTTGGCGTCGTCGTCCTGCTCGGGATCGGCGGTATCGGCTTGCTGCGCAATGGATCCCCTCTCGAACTGGTTTCTCCGGCGCAAGCCGCGACCTACGAAACCGCGCTGGGCGAAATCAGGACCATATCGCTGGCGGACGGATCGCAGCTCACGCTCGACACCGCCACGCGCGTGCGTGTCACCCTTTCCGCGAGCGAGCGGAAGGTCTCGCTGGAACGAGGCCGCGCGCGCTTTCGCGTTGCGCCGGACGGCAAGCGACCGTTCACCGTTACGATTCCCGGCGGCACTGTCGTTGCACGCAGCACGCTGTTCGACGTCAGCGTGGAAAGCGGAAGTCCCGTGGTGGCGGTGATTGAGGGGCGGGTCGATCTCACCAGCACAAGTGACGCAGCCTCCCATCCAGCCCGAACGCTTGCCGCTGGACAGACCGCAGACCTGGGCAATGCCGACATGCCCCGTCCTACGTTGCCGGCCGAGACCCAATGGGTGTCCGGCATGCTGGCGCTGGACAGCGGCCCGCTTGGCGAGGCCGTCGCAGCCATCAACCGCTACAACCGCATCCAGATACGCCTTGCCGAGCCTGAGCTGGCCCGCCTGTCGGTTACCGGCGCCTTCCAGGTGCGCAATCCGGACGCCTTCGCCCGGGCCGTGGCAGCGACATTCGGGCTCGGTATCGACCGAACCGATCCGGGCGTGATCCTTCTTCGCAGCGCTCCGTAGGATGTTTTGACCCTTCACTGAAAAAAACCTGTCGTGGGTTTTCAGAACCCGGCGTCTCCCCGCCAACCAGCCACGACGTGGCCAGGGGGAGACACAGGATAATGGTTCGATTTGACGCAAGATATCTGTTCAACAGCATCGCTGCCGTGGCGCTGGTGGCGGGCCCTTCGGTCGCGCGAGGCCAGGACGTAAAGCGCCATGCCTTTGAAGTGCCGGCGCAAGATCTGGGCGCGTCGCTCCAGGCGCTGGCACTTCAATCCGGCATCACCGTGCTGGTCGACAGCAAGATCTTGGCGGGCAAGCAGGCCCCGCCGCTTCACGGTTCCTACACCGTCGAGGAAGCGCTGCGCATCCTGCTCGACCGATCCGGGCTGGCATACACGCCTGTCGATGGCGGCTTTGCCGTACGGCAGGTCCGCACAAGCCGTGACGACAGTTCGACAAATGACCGGCAGGATATCGTCGTCACGGGAAGCCGGCTGCGCGGTGCCGCGATTGCTTCGCCGGTGGTCCGGATCGGTCAGGAAGAGATTCGCGATTCCGGCCAGGCTGGGTTGGGCGACGTTGTCCGCCGTATCCCGCAAAGCTTCGGAGGCGGGCAGAACCCCGGCATCGGCATGAATGTCCCCGACGCCAGCGGCGTCGACGTTGGCGGCGGATCATCCATCAATCTGCGCGGCCTTGGGAGCGATGCGACGCTCACGCTGCTCAATGGTCGCCGTCTCGCCTATACGGCAGTTCGGCAGAGCGTCGATGTATCGGGGATCCCGGTGTCGGCGGTCGATCGCATCGAGGTCGTACCGGACGGCGCCTCGGCGATCTACGGCTCGGACGCGGTGGCCGGCGTCGCCAACGTCATCCTGCGCCGTGACTATGATGGCCTCGAAACCAGCGCGCGTCTGGCCGGAACCACGGACGGAGGTGACTTCCAGCAGCAATATGGCGCGCTGGCCGGGCGCAAATGGGCATCGGGCGGGCTGTTCGCCGCCTATGAATATGGCAGCAACAGCGCGATCCGCGCGAGCCAGCGGTCCTATGCCGCGACACGCTCGCCGGGGCTCGATCTGTACCCGGCGCTGCGCCATCACAGCGTCCTTGCCAGCGGACATCAGGACCTGGGCGGCGGCCTGACCTTCTCGATCGACGGACTCTACAATATCCGTTGGAGCGACCTGACATTTCCGACGGTTGCAGGTGGCGATCTCGACGAAGGCAAGGCGACCTTCTCCTCGGTCGACAAGTCCTTCGGCGTCGCGCCGACCCTTACGCTCGATCTGTCCGGCGGCTGGCAGATTGCGCTTGGCGGCACCTACGGCAAGGAACGGGTCGACTATCATCAGGTCGAATGCGCTCTCGCGGCCTGCAACGACTCCGGCCCCAGCTTCTATCGCAACACGGCCAAATCAGTCGAGATCAATGCCAATGGCGATCTCTTCCGCCTGCCCGGTGGCATCGCCAAGATCGCCGTTGGCGGCGGCTATCGTGACATCGGCTTCCAGCGGTTCGTCGGGGCCGGAAGTGCGGTCAACACCGTCGCCTCCCAGGACAATCTGTTCGCTTTCGGGGAACTGAGCCTTCCCCTGATCGGCCCGGATCAGAATCTGCCGCTCGTGACCAAGGTCGATGCCAGTGCCGCCTTGCGCTATGAGCGTTACCCCGGCATCGGCGAAGTCGCCACGCCCAAGCTCGGTCTGTCATGGGCGATGACGCCCGATATCAGCGTCAAGGGAAGCTGGGGCAAATCCTTCCGCGCGCCAACGCTCTATCAGCAGTACCAGCCGCGCGCGGCCTACCTGTTTCCTCCCGCAGCGCTGGGTGCCACGGGGACGTCGGCAAGCGCGGGGGCCATTCTCATCCTCGGTGGCAATCCCGATCTCAAGCCGGAAAAGGCGACGACCTGGTCGACCACGCTTGCGCTGCATCCGCGCGCACTGCCGGGCGCGAGCCTCGAGGTCAGCTATTTCAGCGTACGCTATCGCGACAGGATCGTATCGCCGATCACCTTGCTGGCCCAAGCCTTGAGCAATCCCATCTACCGCGACCAGATCATCTTCAACCCGAGCGAGACCGCGCAGGCCGCAGCCATCGCCAGTGCGGGCACCTTCCTCAACATTACCGGCGTGCCCTATGATCCGGCGAACGTCGTCGCGATTGTCGACAATGCCAATCTCAATGCCGGCCGCCAGCGCGCGCGGGGCGTCGATATGCTGGCGAGCTACAATGCCGCGATTGCGCCGGACCAGCGACTGCGCCTGTCGCTCGACATCGCCTATCTCGAAAGCGACCAGCAACTCAGCGCTGGTCAGCCCACCTATGACCTTGCCGGCACCATCTTCAATCCGCCCCATTGGCGCGGACAGGCTGCGGTCGCTTGGACTGGCGGCAATCTTACTCTGGCGGCCAACGGCAATTACACCGGCGGTGTCAGCGATACGCGCTCGACGCCAGCCGTGCATATCAAGGCGATGACCACGCTCGATCTCACCGCACGCTACCGGGTCGATCCCGAGGCACCGCTCGGCGGCCTCGAGTTCAGCCTGTCGGTCCAGAACCTGTTCAACGACAAGCCCGATCCGATCGCCACCTCGATACCCTACGACACGCCTTACGATTCGACCAATTATTCACCTGTCGGCCGGATGATCGCCTTCGGGATCACCCGGCAATGGTGAGCGTAGACGTCCGGGGCCGCCTCGGCATAGCGGCCTTGTGCCTGCTGTTTCCCGCCGCGGCGTGGGCGAACTGCGAAGATGTGCTGCCGGCGCATGAAGCATCGAGTACCGCGAACCGCAACCTGACGGCAGCGGACCTCATCCAGCTGCGCGAGATCGGCGATCCCGATTCCGCGGTCTTCAATGGCCCGAGCCCGTTCGCGGTGTCGCCGGACGGCAGTCGTATCGCTTATATCATCAACCGCGCCGATCTCGCGACGAACAGCTATTGCCGCGCACTGGTCGTCAGTGGACTGACGGGCGTCGGCCCACCCGATATTGTCGATCGGGGCGGCGAACTCATCAAGATCATGGACGTGCAGCGCGGCTTCTACCTGCCGAGCGGCGCCACGCGTACCATCGTTCCGTCCTGGTCCCCTGATGGGGGAAGGCTAGCCTATCTGCGGCGCGACAATGGCGTGACGCAGGCGTGGGTGGCACAGGCGGACGGCGGCGGGGCGCGCGCGGTCACGCGCTCGGACGTCGATGTCGAAGCCGTGGCTTGGAGCAAGGACGGATCACGGTTGCTCTACGGCGCGCGAAAAGGCGCGGCGGCCGTGCAGAAGGAGCTTGATCGCGAGGGCCAGTCAGGGTGGCTGTACGACCGCAGGGTCTCGCCAGAGATTTCCGCGCGGCCACTCACCCCAGCTACCGAAGCGCTGGACGTCAGCACCGTCGATTTGCGTACCGGCGCGGTCGTGCCAGCAGATGCTGCGGAGCAAGCGGCAGTCGAACGCGCCGCACCTGCCGACATGCCGGTGGATCCGCAAGCCATCCGTGCTGACGGTCGCAAAGCGCACCTCAAGCGTCCGGACACTTCGCCGCTGACGCCCGCGAGGCTTTTTGTCACGAACGGCGACAGCAGTCGGCACTGCGATGCCGAGGCCTGTGCCGGCGGTATCGTCTCCCTTTGGTGGCAAGGCGCATCAGTGCTTATTCTGCGCCGGGAAGGCTGGGCCAAGGAAGCGATGGCGCTCTATCGCTGGCGACCCGGCGCTGCCCGTCCGACCGCCCTATTGCGCACAACCGACGTGCTGCACGGCTGCGTAATGGCTGCTACCGAACTGGTCTGTACCCGCGAAGACAGCAGGGCCCCGCGCAGGATCATCGCCATCGACATCGCGAACGGCAGGATGCGCACCATTTTCGATCCCAATCCCGAATTTTCCGGCATTCGCCTGGGTTCCGTCACTCGGCTCAGATGGCGCAACGATCTTGGTCTGGAAGCATGGGGCGACCTGGTTCTGCCGCCGGGGCACAAGCCCGGACAGAAACTGCCGATGGTCGTCGTGCAATATCATAGCGACGGCTTCCTGCGCGGTGGCACCGGCGACGATTATCCGATCTTCCTGCTCGCCCAGCGCGGGATCGCCGTGCTCAGTACCGAGCGGCCCAATTTCTTCGCCGCGGCCTTTCCCCAGCTCAAGACCTGGTACGAGATCAATGCCGCCAACCAGAAGGATTGGGGTGAACGCCGCAGCCTGCTGTCATCGGTCCTTACCGGCGTGCACGTGGCCGTGGATCAGGGCGACATCGATCCCGCGCGCGTGGGCATCACGGGCCTGAGTGACGGCGCGTCGACCGTTGCCTTCGCCTTGATCAATTCGAAGGCATTTGCAGCCGCGGCGCTCAGTACCTGCTGCATGGAGCCCAATACCACGGCCACCTATGGTGGCATCGCCTGGGCAGAGTGGCTGCGCGGCATGGGCTATCCGCCCGCAACCCGGGACAATCCTGGCTTCTGGCGCGACATGTCGCTGGCGCGAAACGCTACCTGGATCGATACGCCGCTGCTCATGCAACTCGCCGACAATGAGTTCCGGCTGGCGCTCGAAGCCTTTGGCGCCCTGCACGAGCAGAACAAGCCAGTGGAGATGTATGTCTATCCCGACGAATTCCACGTGAAATGGCAGCCGATCCACCGGCGCGCCGTCTACGACCGCAATCTGGACTGGTTCTCCTTCTGGCTACAGGGCCGGGAGGATTCGGATGCCGCCAAGATTGAGCAATATCGTCGTTGGAACGGGATGCGACAGGGAACTCCCCCTGCCTCATTGACGGTTCCAGTCCGCTGATGTGCTGCTCCCGACTAGCAGATTTCGGTTGCAAAAGTCGAATAGCGACGGCCTCTCGGGGGGATGAGAATGCCAACTGTCGATCCCAACCGGTCAATCCGCGAACGATCGCGAGCGACCTTGGGGCAAAAAGGCGCTGCTTGGTCGAGTTGAAGCTCCCGATTACACGATCAAGAGGTAGGCAGAACCCAAGACAGCAGAAGCGAGGAGAACCGGGATCATACCAATTTTTAACCTGAAAACAGCCAGCGCGGCGGCCATTGCCAGGAGAAGCGCGGGCACATTCAGCGATGACAGTACAGGCACGTCGAAGCCGCCGCCAACGCCGCCCACAGTCCGGACCCGCGTGAAGAGCGTGTGGATGGCAAACCAGATGGCGAGGTTCATGATCACGCCGACCACTGCCGCCGTTATCGCCGTCAACGCCGATGAGAGGGCCCGGTTGCCGCGCAGGCGCTCGACAAAAGGTGCGCCGGCAAAAATCCACAGGAAGCAGGGCACGAACGTTACCCAGGTGGTGAGGATCGCGCCCAGCGTTGCAGCGAGCAGCGGAGGGAGTCCTGATGCTTCGCGAAAGGCAGCCAGAAAACCAACAAATTGCGTGACCATGATGAGTGGCCCCGGCGTTGTTTCGGCAAGACCCAGGCCATTGAGCATTTCACCAGGCTTCAGCCAGCCATAGGTGCCGACCGCTTCCTGTGCGACATAAGCGAGCACCGCATAAGCGCCGCCGAAGGTCACGACCGCCATTTGGCTGAAGAATGTGGCAATTTGAGTGAAAACATTGTCTGGCCCGGCAAGGACGAGCAACGCTATCACCGGAGCGAGCCAAAGAACGAGAAAAGCGCCCGAGATTTTGAGTGACCAGGAGAGATTGGGACGGGCATGGTCCGGAAGACCTTCGCCCAGCGCAGTTTCGGCGTCGTGAACGATCTTGCCGCCAGCAGGGCCATGACCGCCGCCGCCCTTGAACGCAGAAAGGCCGGCGCGCCCGCCAACATACCCACCGATGCCCGCAAGAAGGACGATCAGCGGAAACGGCGCGTCGAGGAAAAAGATGGCGACGAACGCCGCTGCCGCTATTCCTCGCATCACGTTGTTCCGGAGCGCTCGCGATCCCACGCGCACGACAGCCTGGATGACGACGGCGAGAACAGCAGCCTTGAGGCCGAAGAACAAACCCTCTATCAGCGGGGTCTGCCCGAGCAGCACATAGATGCAGCTGAGGCCAAGAATGGCGAGAAAGCCGGGCAGGACGAACAGGCATCCGGCTACCAGCCCGCCCTTGGTCTTGTGCAGCAGCCACCCGAGATAGGCGGCAAGCTGCTGCGCTTCGGGCCCAGGCAGCAACATGCAGTAGTTCAGTGCATGCAGAAATCGTTCCTCCCCGATCCACTTCTTCTCTTCGACCAGGATGCGGTGCATGACCGCGATCTGGCCGGCAGGCCCGCCAAAGCTCAGGGCGGCAATGCGCGCCCACACGCCTGCCGCTTCGGCGAACGGAATGCCGTGATCGCCTGTGCCCTGGACCGGCGCGTCAGCAGGAGCAAAGGGAGCAGCAGTCATTGTTCGGTTCCCCTCGCGCTGAAGAATGCATGGAACTGGTTGAGCGTTTCGCCCGCCTGGGCGATGCGCTGAAGGTCGTCGTCGGTGGAAGCGCACACCCCGGAAAGGATCGCTCCCAGTCCCGCTGTTTCCGGTCGGTTGAACTTGCCGTCCGCGATATCGAGGTCATGGATGATTTCGCCGATGGCTGCGAGGGCAGGATCATCGGAAAGACCCGCTCGCAGCATGATCGTCTCGAAGCTGCATCGATCTTCCTCATGGGTGAACTCCGCTTCAGCCATGTCGAAGCGCAGTTCGTCCGGGCCGGGCAGATAGGTGCGGGCATCAACGAATTTGAAGGTGGCCACCGGGTCGACGAACCGGCGAATAAGCCAGGCACAAGCAATCCGATCGACATGAACCCCGCTGCGCGTCACCCAGACCTTCGATTTCAGGTCCGGCGGGTGTTCGGCCGGAGGCTCGGTGCGGCTGATATCAGGATGCTCGTAGCGTTGGCGGACAAGCTCAGCGAGCGCAACCTCGGCATCCTGGCGGCGTTGGGCCCTGAAATAGTCGAGTGCCAAGACCTCGTTCATTCGTTTCTGAAGCCGCGCAATTTCGCTTCCGCTGGCGGGGCCGGTTTCCAGAAGGCGTCGGGCGCTTTGCGTAATTTCGTCATAATCCGCGTCCCGTGCGCCATCGAAAAGCGCCTGAATGTCCGCATCGTTCATGCCGGCGAGCAGTCTGGCTTCGATCAGGATCGCTTCGCCCCCACCGGCGACGATCTCATTCAGCAGTTCCTGAAGAGTTGCTTCGTGCTCCAGTGTCTTCGGCAGCACGTGGACGGCGTTCTTGATTGCCACCGCGCCGATTGCTTGCAGACGACGCCAGATTTTCACGCGCAGATAGGGCGGTTTCGTCGGAAGCTGGTGGAGTAGAGCAATCCACTCGACAGGGGCTGTTGCGCGTTTCATGATATTACTATATCTCATTTTCTATATATATAGAATAGGTATATCATATGTGGCGTGAAAAGCTTGTCATGCGGACGCGATGGGTTTTGGCCGCAGGCGGGGCGTTTGCAGCCAACGCCAGCCCTGCCCAGGCTCAAGAGGCGATAGAGGGGTTTTCGATTTCGGGAGCGATGCGCCTGCGTTATGAGGCGATCGACGGCCAAGCCCGTGCAGGCTTCAACAAGAGCGACGATATGGTGAACCTCCGCACCAATGTGCTGGCTCGGTTTCGCAAGTCCGACATCGAGGTGGCTGTCGAGCTTTATGACAGCCGGGTTTGGGGTGATCGCGTCGGGACGCCTGTATCGACGAATGAGGTCAATGCGTTCGAACCGGTACAGGCCTATATTGCAGGCACGTTGACAGACCCGCTTGGCGACCGGTCGAAGATCTCGATCACGGCGGGACGGATAATGCTCAATCTGGGTTCTCGCCGACTTGTGGCAGCCGACGATTATCGTAACACCACCAACGGCTATACGGGATTGAAAGTTGATCTTTCCGCGAAGGGTGGATGGAAAGGGACTTTCATCTACACATTGCCGCAAATTCGCTTGCCCGACGCTCTCCACGATGTGCGTTCGGCGAAGGTGAAGCTCGATAAAGAGAGCTTCGATCTTGTGCTATGGGGCGGTCAGCTAAGCCGCGCGAAAATGATCGGTCCGGCGACGATCGAACTTACCTACTTCCATCTAGGTGAGCGTGATGCTCCAGGCCGCCCCACTCGCGATCGTTCATTAAATACATTCGGTGGCCGAGTGATGCTCGATCCCAAGCCAGGACAGTTCGATTACGAGATAGAAGGTTTCTACCAGACAGGCTCGGCAAGTATCTCGGCGTCGCCTACGGCCGCGCATCAAAGCGTCGCTGCCAATTTCATTCACGTCGATGCGGGCTATACCTTCGCGGGTGCCTGGACGCCTCGTTTTTCAATTGAATATGACCGGGCAAGTGGTGACAAACCGGGTGGGAAGTTCGGCCGTTTCGACACGCTCTTTGGCATGCGGCGTGCCGATCTTGCTCCGGCGGGCCTCTATAACGCGCTTGCGCGCACCAACATCGAAACTGTCGGGGTAAGGTTCGAAGCCAAACCCAGTCGACGCCTCGACTGGTTCGCGGTCTACAGGCCCATGTGGCTTGCATCGCGCCAGGATAGTTTCTCATCCACCGGCGTTCGCGATGCTACAGGGAGGGCCGGTGATTTTTCTGGCCACCAGTTGGAGGGCCGCATCCGTTACTGGCTCGTACCGCAGCGCCTGCAGTTCGAATTTGATGGCCTGGTGCTGTCCAAGGGGCGGTTCTTGCGGGATGCACCGAATGCCACCGCAGGACGATGGACGCGGTACGCCTCATTCAATCTGAGCGCGATCTTTTGAGAGTTGCACCCGCAGTGCGACGAGTTTCCTGCTCCGGCAAATTCGGGGACCGCCCGCCCCCAAGGGGCCTTCAATATTGATATACGACCTTGAAGAAGATGGTCCGGGGCGCGTTTTGCGCGCCCTGAACAAGCTGCGTTCCCGCAAAGGGGCCGGCTCTGAGTGGCGTGCTGACCGGTGAAAGGGTCGAGAAGTAGAAGGCGTTCCCAATGTTGCGGGCCGTCAGCGTGAAATCCCAGCGCCGGTTCGCGGTGGTGAAGCCGATGAACCCGTTCACGAAATGCTTGTTGCCGATTCGATATTGCGGGCTGTTGAGCAGGTCGGAGAAATAGGATGTCTGCCAGTTCACGCTGCTGCCCAGCTTGATCGTGCCGACGCCGCCGATCGGGATGCCATAATCCGCCGAAGCGAAATATTGCCATTCCGGCTGGCCCGAAAACGCCTTTCCCGTGTAGTTGTAGGCCGGAACCGTTCCCAGGGTCGGCGCAGAATAGTCGTCAAACCGCGTCTTGAGGTACGTTACGTTGAGCGCCAGCGACAGATTGTCGACCGGCTGTAGGGATGTCTCCAGCTCGAAGCCCTGGGTATACGCCGCCGGCGCGTTGCCGCGGGTGCTCACATAGGTGCCAGAAATAGGGCTGAAGGCTGACACGGCCGTCTGGAGATTTTTGTAGTCGTTGTAGAAGCCCGTCAGGTTGACGCGCAGGTGGCGGTTGAACCACTCGCTTTTAACGCCGCCTTCATAGGTGCTGACCGTTTCCGGTGCGTATGGCAGAGCGGTGGCGAGGTTGAGGGCGCGATTGTTGAACCCTCCCGCGTCGAAGCCCTTGGCAAAGCTTGCGAACAGGAAGATGGCGGGCGTGACCTGATAGGAGAGGCCGAGCTTCGGAGTGAAGGCGTTCCACGTCTTGTGGTTGAGCACGTTGGCGTTGGTGAAGTTGATCTGGGATGCGGCGATGTTGACGCCGAGAGCCGGGATCGCACCCCCGGTCCGCACCTGCGGATAGAGCGTCGGATCGATCGGATTGCCGTCGAGGTCGTCATTCACGCCCTGAAAGTCGAAGGCCCGGCGAATGGTGATGTAGCGTCCGCCGGCTGTCAGCGTCAGCCGGTCGGTCAGACGATAATTGGCTTGCAGATAGGCCGAATAGTTGCGGGTGATCGTCCTGCCGATTTGGTCGAATGGCGCGGCCGGTAGCGCGGTGTCCGACGCTGGAAGGCCGGTGACATAGCCGATGCGGTTACTCCGGAAATTTTCGAACAGATAATAGAGTCCGCCAGTAAAATCGAGGCGATTCCAGTCACCCTGCACCTGCAACTCTTGGGTGAAGCTTTTCTGCTTGTACACGATATAGTTGTCCGAGATGTCGACCCGGCGCGGCTGGGCGCTGTTGTAGGGAAGGCGGTTCTGGCCGTCATTATTGTAGTTGACCGGGTTCTGGTCGAACGCGCGCAACGCGGTGATCGAGTGGATCGAGAGATGCGGCGAGAGGTCGAAGTCGATCCGGCCCGTAAGCCCCCCGGAGTGCGACCGGTTGATGCCGTAGCGCCCGGCATAGCTCACATTGTCCCCGAACGCCGAAAACTGCGTCGGGCTGAACAGCGTCCCGCCGGTGATGGCGCCCAAGCCGGACAAGGCGGGATTTGTGGCGTTATAGGTGGTCGGGACATATTGCGCGGCCTGCGAATGATCGACCGTGCCGTCTGCGGTGAGGATGAACTTCAGCGTGCTGGACGGCGTGAAGACCAGCTTCACGGGGCCGCCATCTGTATTCTGGTTGTTCACGCGACGCTGGAGTGATGGGTTCCAAGTATAGCCTTCATGCTCGTCATGCGCGAATGCGATGCTTGCAGCCAGCAGGCCCGGCATCAGCGGGCCGGCGACATAGGCGTGGGCATTGAAGGCCTTGTAATTGCCGTAGCCGGCGTCAAACCGCAGATTGAGTCTGTCGCCCGGCGTACGCGTGACGTAACGAACAGCGCCGCCCGCCGAATTCGCGCCGAACAGAGTGCCTTGCGGCCCTCGCAGCACTTCTATCCGTTCGATGTCGGTCAGGTCCGACATGCCGTTGATCGCGCGCGGCAGATAGACATCGTCAATATAGATGCCGACCGTTGGGTCGAAGATCGGATCACTGTTGCCGATGCCGCGAATGAAGAAGGTATTGGTCAGCGGCGTGATTCCGGTTGGCGGCGTGTAGAGGCCCGGTATTTGCCCGGCGAGATCCCGGGTCGTCAGGACATTCTGGTTGCTGCGAAAGGTCTCGTCGATCACGCTGACCGCGACGGGCGTGGACTGGAGCCTGGTTTCCTTTCGGGTGGCTGTGACGACGATATCGCCAAGGCCGTTGCCGGCGTCCGGCGCTTTCACAGGGTTTGTCGGTTCCGTTGCCAACGCTGGCTCGATCGACAGGAGAGCGAACGAAACGACAGGCGGGGCGGCGGCTGCGCGCAGCCACTCCCGATTGATCGACGGCATATGATATCCTTCTTGGCTGAGGCTCGGGCGTCGCGGCGCTCAAGGCGCCTGACGCCGATCGACACATGGGCAAGAGCTGCCGGTTGAGGATTACACCTCCATATCGCCTCATCGGGACAATGCCCCCCCCAGGGCTTACGCCCTTGGCGGTAAAACTACTAATTTAGTAGAGAATGTATAATGAACTTTGCTGAGCCTGAAAGAAAGCCGGCTCAACCAATGAGTGTTGCTGATCGGAGCGGATTGGCCGCTCATGGGTAGGGGAACGGGGTGGCAGGCGATGGGCGGGGTGCCATCAACCGGCGCTCGACCGGGGCGGTCAGGGGCAGGGGTCGGGAATCTCCCGATGCACCGCTTCGATGGCCGCGACGGCTTCGGGCGACAGGACGATGCTGGTGCTTGCGATATTCACTTCGAGCTGTTCCATGGATGTTGCGCCAATGATGTTGGCCGTCACGAAATCACGACTGTTCACATAGGCGAGCGCCATCTGCGCCGGATCTAGGCCGTGCGCATGAGCGATGGCGACATAGCGGGCGCTGGCCGTCCCCTGCCCCGGAAGGTCATAGCGGCCGAACTGCTTTGCGACATCCCGGCGTGAGCCAGGCGGAATGACGCCGCCTAGATATTTACCGGTGAGGTTGCCGCCGGCCAAGGGGGAATAGGCGAGAAGACCGACCCCTTCCCGCAATGCGAATTCGCTAAGCCCGCCCTCGAACGTGCGATTGAGGAGATTATAGGCGTTCTGGATCGAGGCGATGCGGGGCACCCCCTGATCGCGCGCGAGCCGCAGATATTCGGACACGCCCCAAGGCGTCTCGTTGGAGACACCGACATGCCGCACTTTGCCGGCCCTGACCAGGCCGGCGAGCGCGTCGAGCGTCTCCTCGATCGGCACTATCTCCGGCATGTCGTCGATCTGCGCGAGGCCGCGCGCGCCGAAGGACGGCACAGGGCGGTCGGGCCAATGGACCTGATAGAGATCGACATAGTCGGTCCGCAGGCGCTTGAGGCTGTCGTCGATCGCCTGCTCGATATTGCGCCGGTCCAGCCGGTTGTTGCCGCCGCGAAATTCCCGTACGGGATCGCGCGAGGGGCCTGCGACCTTCGTCGCAACGATGATGTCGTCGCGCTTGCCGCGCCTAGCGAGCCAGCTCCCGATAAATTCCTCGGTTTTCCCCTGCGTCTCTCGGCTGACAGGCGTGACCGGGTAACCTTCGGCCGTGTCGATGAAATTGATTCCTTGTCCGATCGCATAGTCGAGCTGGGCGTGCGCCTCCGCCTCGCTATTCTGCGATCCCCAGGTCATGGTGCCGAGGCAGATGAGGCTGACCTTGATATCCGTCCGTCCCAATGTCCGATACTTCATGAAGATGTCTCCTGTCGCCGACGCCGCCTTAGCCGAAAGAGGCCGCTGGCAAATGGTCCGAAACGCGGGTTGAGAATTTTTCACGTTTGTATGAGCGGCGTTAACCGAGGGCGGCCGGATCGAGGAAACGAGCGCAGACAGCGCGTTACCCAGCCGGATATATACGGCATGACGCATTCATCGTTGAGCAGCGCTCAATGCTTTCGCATTCGCAATAGGACGCCGCGCGATGCGCATTGGATGCATCGGGCTGTCCTTCCCTATGCGGTCCCCGATTTATCGAGGGGAAGAACATGCATCGTCGTCCAGCCCATATCATCCTGGCCCTGTTGGGCAGCGCTGCCGCGCTGTCGCTGCCCGCGACCAGTTTCGCCCAGAGCCCCGAGCCGGAGGGCGAAGCCGGCGAGGCGGCGGTGCAGGACATCGTCGTCACCGCCCGTTACCGGAAGGAAGACGCCCAGAAAGTGCCGATCGCCATCAGCGCGATCAGCGGAGATAGGATCGCGGCGCAGGGCGCGTTCAACCTCAAGCAGTCGATCCAGCAACTGCCAAGCCTAAACATCCAGGGCTTCAGCGGCCGCAACCAGACGATCACGATCCGCGGCATCGGCACCAATTCGGGCGGCACCAACGACGGGCTGGAACAGGGCGTCGGCCTCTATGTCGACGGCGTTTATCGGCCGCGCACCGGATCGGTCATCACCGACCTCATCGATGTAGAGAGCATCCAGTTGCTGCGCGGCCCGCAGGGCACGCTGTTGGGCAAGAACACCGTCGCCGGCGCGATCGACGTGAAGACCCGCGCGCCAAGCTTCACCAATGAAGCGAGGGCAGAAGCCAGTTACGGCAATTACGACTATGCTCGCGGATATCTTAGCCTCAACGCAGCGCTCAGCGACACGCTGGCGGTGCGCCTGTCCTATCTGCGGACCTCGCGCAGCGGCCTCATTCGCAACATCGTCTACAATGAAGATTGGGACAATCTGGACAATCATTCGGCGCGCTTCGACCTGCTCTACAAGCCGGCGGACAATGTCCGGCTGCGCTTCATCGCCGATTATTCGATCCAGAAGGGCGATGTGGGCTTCCAAAGCATCGCCCGCGTCCTGCCCACCACCCTGAACAACGGCATGCAGGTGCGCGGCTTCTACCGCCGCGCCGCCGATGTGGGCTATGCGCCGGGCAGCGTGAACGCTTTCGACAGGCAGGTCGATCTCGACAGCAGCCAATATGACAAGATGCCGAGCTACGGCTTCCAAGCGCAGCTCGACGTCGATCTGCCAGGCGTGACGCTCACGTCGATCAGCGCCTATCGCAACTGGAAGTGGATCCCCAATTATGACGGGGACCAGATCGGTGCGGAGATCTCGACGCTGGGCGTCGTAGATACCGACCAGCAGCAGGTGAGCCAGGAATTCCGCCTGGCATCCACCGGCGAACGCACGATCGATTTCAGCGCCGGCCTCTATTTCTTCTGGCAGGAGGCGGACGACAAGCAGCGGACGGTCTATGGCCGCGACGCAGTCGGCTGGCTCCGCACAGCCAACACCCCCACCGCGACTGTCTCTCCGCTGCCCTCGGCGATCCTCGACGGGCTGGAGGCGTTCGCCCATGTCGTGCCCGCGACCCATAGCTATGCCGCCTATGGGCAGGCGACATGGAACGTCTCGCCGCGCTTCCGCGTGACGGGCGGGCTGCGCTACACCTATGAGCACAAGACCGGCCTGTACGACGCCGAGGCAAGGGGTGATGTGACGCCGATCAGCGCGCTGCCCGCAGCGGTCCAAGCGACAGCCATCGCTTTGCGCGCCGCATACGCGCCTGTAGCGAGCTATTATGTCAAGAATAACAGCAACAATCTGTCGGGCACGCTGATCGCGGCCTATGATGTGTCGGACGATGTCCACGCCTATTACAGCTATTCGCGCGGCTATAAGTCGCCCGGCATCAACCTCGTCCGCCAGACTTTGGGCGTCGATGTCTTCGTGAAGCCCGAAAAGGTCGATGCTTTCGAACTGGGTGTCAAATCCCGGCTTGCGGAAGGCGCGGTCGAGCTGAACGGGGCGCTGTTCTGGACAAAAGACCAGAATTATCAGGCCAACTACGCCAATACGCAGGTCAGCCCGGCGGCCTATTATATCGCCAATGTCGGCACGCTGCGGTCGCGCGGTGTTGAGCTCGACGCCCGCTTCGCACCGGTCGAGGGGCTGAGCGCGACCTTCGCCGCGACCTATAATGATGCCAAATATACGCGGTATACGAACGCGGTTCCCGACTATCTGAACAGCTACCGGACCTCGATCGACCTGTCGGGCCGGCAGGCGTCGGGCGCGCCCAAATGGTCGCTCGGCGGTACGGTTGAATATGTCCATCCGGCGGGCGGCGAGAAGGAGTTTTATGTCGGCGCAGACGGCAGCTACCGCTCCAGCTATTTCGCGTCGGTCAATCTCGATCCCTTCTCGCGCGTGCCGGGCTCCGCCCTGTTCGGCGCCCATGCGGGGCTGCGTCGCTCCGACGGCAGGTGGGACGTGTCGGTCTGGGTCCGCAACCTGTTCGACAAGGATTATTACAACACGATCAGCGTCAACGCGACCTATGGCGTGGCGATGGCGGCGATCGGCGAGCCGCGCCTCTATGGGCTGACGCTGCGCGGCAAGATCTGAGGCGGATCGAATATAGTAACGCGGGGCGGTTCGCCCTCGAACCGCCGCGCTTCGATCAGGCAGGTCTGGGCGACGCAGCCCTGCGACAGGCCGGAAGCGCCGCGATCGAGCGTCAGCACATTGGGATTGCCATGGCGTTCGAGGTTCGGGCCGGGATCGAACCAAGCCCCGGTCGCAAGTCGCGCCACCCCCGGCATGATCGCATCACTCAGGATCGCACCCGCCAGGCACCGGCCGCGATCATTGAACAGTTCGACCAGATCACCATCGGCGATGCCGCGCGCCGCCGCATCGCCGCGATTGAGATAGACCGGCTCGCGTCCTGCCACCTTGCCCGCACGGCTATAGGGGCTTGCGTCGAGCTGGCTGTGCAGCCGTCGTTCCGGCTGGTCGGAGAGGAGGTGGAGCGGATAGACTTTGGCCTTCTCATGGCCGAGCCACTCGAACGGCTCGCGCCAGACCGGATGACCGGGGCAGTCGGCAAGATCGAAACGCGCGATCCGCTCGGAAAAAATCTCTATCCTGTCTGATGGCGTCGGCAGCGGGTACGCTCGCAGATCGCGGCGGAAATCTGCGTGCATGACATACGGCGCATCATGTGCGGACAGGTCGATCAGGCCGTTTTCCCAAAACTGGTCGAACTCGGGAAGGTTGATCCCGGTGGTGGCGATCTTCTCCGCGCTTTCGCGATAGAGGCGCCGAAGCCAGCCCATTGTGTCGAGCCGTTCGGTAAAGGCTTGCTCCGTCCCGAGCCGGCGGCTTAGCGCAGCGAAGATGGCGTGATCGTCGCGCGCCTCGCCCTGTGGTGGGACGGCCTGGCGCATGGCGACGAACAGTCCTTCGCGCGTGGCGAAACCGATGTCGTCGCGCTCCAGCGAGAGGGTGGCGGGCAGGACGATGTCGGCCTGCCGCGCAACCGGGGTCCAATATTGTTCCTGCACGATGATCGTGTCGGGCCGCGCCCAGCCCTGTCTCAGCCGATTGAGGTCCTGATGGTGGTGGAACGGGTTACCCCCCGCCCAGTGGACAAGCCTTATGTCGGGATAGCGATGGACCCCGCCATTATAGGTGAAGCGCTCTCCGGCACGCAGCAGCATGTCGGCGATGCGCGCGCAGGGGATGAAGGCCGAAACGCCGTTGCGCCCCTGCGGCAGGAATGGGCCGGGCAGGCGCGGATGCGGGCTGCCCATCACGTTCATCGCGCCATAGCCAAGGCCGTAGCCGCACCCCGGCAGACCGATCTGCCCGACCATCGCGGCGAGCGTCACCAGCGCCCAGAAGGGCTGCTCGCCATGCGCGGCGCGCTGCAACGCCCAGGCGCAGTTGAGCATCGTGCGGTGGCGCAGCAGGTCATGGCCAAGCGCGGCAATCCGGGCGGCGGGAACGCCGGTGATCGCGGCGGCCCATCCGGGCGTCTTGGGCGCCCCGTCCGCTTCCCCCAGCAGATAGGCGCGGAATATGTCGAAGCCGACCGTATGACTGTCGAGGAAGCCGCGGTCGAACAGCGGATCGTGCAGCACCACCCAGGCCAGCGCCAGCATCATCGCCGTGTCCGTATTGGGACGGATGGCGATCCATTCGCTCGCATCATTATCGCCCAGATTGTCGCCGACCGGGCCGATATTGACGATCTGCGCGCCGGCTTCGCGCAGACGTTTCAGACCGGAACGGGCGCGATGCCGGCCGGCGCCGCTGGAGGAGACGCGGGTGTTCTTGAGCGGCACGCCGCCGAAGCTGACGAACAGGGTACAATGCGCCTCCAGCACGTCTCAGCTCGTGTGCGAGGCGTTGCTCTCGTCCATGCTGGTCGCGATGTGCGGCATCAGCACCCGCCCGGCACCCAGGCTGTAGCTGTCGACGCTGCGCACATAGCCGCCCAGCATATTGTAAAAGCGGTGGAGCTGGCTTTGCGCATGATGGAAGCGGCCGGCGCTCGACCAGCCATAGGAGCCGCCGAAGATCGCGTCGTTGCCATGGTTGCGGCGCACCCGCTCGATCTCGGAGGCGGCGATGTCGAGCGCCTCATCCCAAGGGAGGTCGATGAAAGGCTCCTCGCCTCGTCCTTCGCGGTTCCGTCCCACCAGCCAGCCCTTGCGGATCGCCGGACGGGCGACGCGCAACCCGGTGACGCTGTCGTCGAGCTGATCGAGACCGATCGGATTGGGATCGGGGTCCATTCCCAGCGGCGACAGGTGGGGGGCACCGCCGCCCGGATTGGCCTCGACCTCATAGACGCCCCAATGGGCGGCCGAGTAGCGGCTCATGAAAAGCTGGTGTTGAACAGTGGCCGCACGTCCAGCTTGCGATCGATCACCTTGGCGCGGAAATAGCGGTCGGCGGTCGCCTGCTGCTGGGCGATCAGCGCATCGTCGACCTTGGCGGGGAAGCGGTCCGCACGGCGCTGCATAATGCGCAGTATGTCGAGCGCAAGGCCCGTATCCTTGTGCATCAGCGCGACGTAGGCGTCGCGGTTGCGCGCCGCCCACCTCCAGCCGGCATAGAGCCGGTCATGATAATCCTGAAGCAAGGCGCGCTTGTCGGCGATCGCGCCTTCGCGCCCGAACATCAGACCATAGCCGGGCACAAGATGTTGCTTGCCGGGCAGGATGCGCGCGCCGTCCTGCTCAGCCATGGCGGCGTTGGGGTCCCAGATCGCCCAGGCGTCGACCGCACCGCTCTGCAACGCCGCGCGCCCGTCCGAGGGCGAGAGAAAGGCGAAGTTGACCGTGTCGTAGGGCTGGTCATAGGCTTCCAGCACGGCGAGCACATGATTGTGGCTGATCGACCCGCGCGGGGTCGCGACCTTGTGCCCGGCGAGATCCGCAAGCGACCGGATCGGCGAGTCCCGCCGCACCAGCACTACCGGCCCCATGCCGCGCGTCGCCTGCGCGCCGATCGCCTTGATCTTCGCGTCGGTGCCGGCGGCGAAGATGAACGCCGAATCCCCGCCGATGCCACTGTCGATCGCGCCGGCGTTCAGCGCCTCCAGCAGCGGCGCCGCATTGGGAAATTGCGACCAGATAATCTCATATGGCACATCGTCCAGCCGCTTCGCCCCCTGCAACACCACGCGCGATCCGCCGCGCTGGTCGCCGACGAACAGCTTGCCCTTGCGGGCCGCGCCATCGCCCGCGCAGGCGGTGAGAAGCGAGCCGGCCAGAAGGCCGAGAGTGTGGCGACGGGACAGCATCATGGGCATGGACCACCATTTTTCCGAAGATGCGACGTCTATCAGGCGCGGCGTCGCCTGAGGCATGACGATCCCCAATAAGGCTGGAAAACTATCTCAATCGGCGGTGTCCGTTCCGCCCGCGGCCAGGGTGCGGTAGCGTCGTGCGGCAGTCTCCCCACCCTCCTGCAACAGGGGGCCGAGCAGCAGGTATCGGTCCAGATGCCCGGCCTCGTCCGGCCGGTCCCAGCCATGGTCGCGGCGGATGCGGCCGAGGTGCCCCGATGCCCGGATCGCTTGCGGATCGACGCTTTCGGCGACGTGCGCGTCAGGCCCGACATAGAGGGCGTCGGCCTCGCAATAAAGTTCACACATATAGCAGGTCTGGCACTGGTCGAGACGAGCGATCACCGGCGTGCCGTCGCCCACATCCAGCACATGCGTGGGGCAGACGGCCACGCAGCGGTGGCAGCCGTTGCACAGATCCTCGAAAATATGGGCGATCATTCCGCCGCCTCCGCATAGGCGCGGCGTTCGGGGCGGGTCCACACCCGGTCGAGTCCACCGGTGAGCAGCCGCACGCCGCACGCCGGATCTAGCGCGGGGGCATCGACGCGGACGTGGATGCCACGGCTCTCGTTGCGGGCGAGCGCCGCCGCCGTGCACCAGCGCGCCGTGGCGGTCAGCGCCGCCGTCTCGCGCAGCGCGACGAGCCGCGACCCCTGCGCCCAGCCATGATCGCCGATCATGCGCCAGTGGGTATCGAGCAAAGCAAGCGTATCGCCGAGCTGCGTACGGCTCCGCCACAGGGAATGTTGGTAGCTGTTCATATGATGATCGACATCTGCTTCGATCGCCTTGCGGTCGATGCTTCGCTCGTCGGACGCAGGCGCTATCCCTGCCGATCCCACTGCCCGCGCCGCGCCTACCATTTTGTCGCGCAACGCCAGGCTCCGCCGTGCCGCCGCGGCGCCGGCGATCTGACCCGATGTCAGCGCCCAGGCGCTGTTGACCGCCCCACCGCCGCTGACCGCCCCCGTCGCCAGTTCACGCGTCGCGGCGTCGCCGGCGGCATAAAGCCCAGCGACATTGGTCCCACAATTCTCATCCAGGATGCGCAGCCCGCCATTGCCCCGGATCGTGCCTTCGCCGAACAGCTTGATCGGCCAGCGATCGCGGAACAGGTCCACGCCCTTGCGAACGAAGGGCGGCGGGGTGAAGGGCTGGATATCCTTCAGGATCGGCGGCAATTCCGCAGGCGCGTCGATCAGGTCGGCATATACCGGCCCTTTCAGCAGCGCCGCGCCCAGCGCCTGATAATGTGCATGGCCGCGCGGCGGCGTGACGATCTCGGCGCCTTCCGCATCATAATAGCGGGCAGCACTATAGGGCAGCGTTCGCGTCGATGCCCAGGCGGGCGATACCGTATATTGGATGGAGAATTCCATGCCGGAAAGCTCCGCGCCCGCCTCCGCCGCCATCAGATAGCCGTCGCCGGTATTGCCATGGCTGCCGATGAGGCCGGAGCGGAAGGCGCAGCCGCCCGTCGCCATCACGACGGCGCGTGCGTGTATCTCCCAGTCCGTGCCTGCCAGTCGCGCATGCCCCCGCGCCCCAACTACGGCCCCTTCCGCGTCGGTCAGCAACTGCAGCGCGGGATGATGGTCCAGAATCCGCGCGCCCGCCGCCACCGCATAGGCACGCAGCGCGCGCATATACTCCGGTCCGCGCACGCCGCTATAATAGGTGCCGCCCCTCCCGTCCGACCCGAATCGGTAATAGGGCGACAGGTCGGGCAGGATTCGCCAGGTGGTGTCGATCACCCGCTCCATCCACGCCGGATCGCCCAGCCCAAGTCCGGCGGCGAGTTTCTGCTCGATCGCCTCGCGTCGGCGCGCCGGATCGGGCGGTATCCACCAGTGGTTGGGCCCGGCCGTCGCGGTCACGCCGCTGGTGCCGACATAGCCCTTGTCGACCAGGATGGTGGCCGCGCCCGCCTTTGCGGCGGCGATGGCGGCCCAGGCTGCTGCCATCCCGCCGCCGATGATGAGCACGTCGCACCGCTGTGTCAGGATGTCGCTCACTCCGCGGCGATGGCGACCGGCACCTGGGCGTGCCGATGCTCAGGGACAGGCAGACCCAGATGGCCGCGCAACGTGTCATGGGCGTATTCGGTGCGGAACAGGCCCCGCGTCTGGAGGATAGGCACCACCTTCTCGCGGAACAGTGCGAAGTCGCCTGGCCTCGTCACCCGCAGGATGAAGCCGTCTGCCGCGCGCCCGGTGAACCAGCGCTCGATCTCGTTGGCGATCGTTTCGGGTGATCCCACGAAGTCTGACTTCCACTGGCCGAAGCGATAGGCCGCTTGGCGCAGCGTCAGCTTCTCCTCTGCCGCCACGCGGATGATCCGCTCGGCCTGCCCCTTGTAGCTGTTGAGCGTCACGCCGGTCAGGTCCGGGAACGGCGCATCGAGATCGTAGCCCGAGAAATCATGATAGTTGAACGCCCGTCCGACCTGCGTCAGCAGCTTGTCGATGCTGAGGCTGCCCTGCTGCGCCGTCGCAAGCGCCTGCGCTTCTTCATCCGTCTCGGCGATGGTGGGGACGAGACCCGGCATCACCTTGATGAGGTCCGGGTTTCGCCCGATCGCCGCCGCCCGCGCCTTGAGGTCGGCATAATAAGCGCGCCCGTTCTCGAAATCCTGGGACGCAGCGAAGGTGCCCTCAGCAATGGCCGCGCCCAGCGCGCGTCCTTCGCCGCTGTCGCCGGCCTGGAAGATCACCGGCTGCCCCTGCGGCGAACGGCTGAGCGCCAACGGCCCGGCGACCGAGAAATGCCCGCCCTTGTGGTCAAGGCGGTGCTGCTTGCTCTTGTCGAAAAAGACACCCGCCGCCCGGTCGCGCGGGAAGGCGTCCTCCTCATAACTGTCCCACAGGCCCTGCACCACCTCGACGAACTCACGCGCGCGGGCATAACGCACGCCATGCTCGAAATGCACGTCGCGCCCGTAATTGTGCGCCGCGCCCTCGAGGCCGGTGGTGACGACGTTCCACCCCGCGCGGCCCCTGCTGATGTGGTCGAGCGAGCCGAACTGCCGCGCGACATTATAGGGCTCCCAATAGGATGTAGTGAGCGTCCCCACGAGGCCGATGCTCGACGTGCTCGCCGCCACCGCCGACAGCAAAGTCAGCGGCTCCAGCCGGTTCAGGAAATGCGGCGCGGTGTCCGGGGTGATGTAGGGCGAGTCGATGATGAAGACCAAATCGAACTTCGCCGCCTCCGCCAGCCGCGCATTCTCGATATACCAGCTAATGTCGATGCTGGCGTTGCCGGGTAGCTCCGGGTCGAGCCAGCTATGATGGTCGGCGCCCACGCCTTCCAATATCGCGCCCAGATGCAATTGCCGTTCGGTCCCGTGACCCATGCTTGTTCCTCCTGCCGATTTGGCGCGAAGGCTAGGCCGCTGACGCGAGGGAAGATAATGAGTGCTGCTCAATCACCGCTGAATTTGTTCAATGGAATTGCTGGCTTGGGCCCGTGATTCTCTGAAACTTCTTGATCGTCCGCGAGCGATGCCAATAGGTCGACGCAAAGGGACGTAAAAGCGTTGCTCGGCCCGTTGGTCATCAGGGCCCAAAATTATTCATGGGAAATGCCGGGCTTGGCTGACTTACCCATCGGTGCGTCGCTACCGTCAGGGGAGTCGCACTGGCAGGAAAGGAATGCACCATGGCAACAGCGCCAGCCGAAACCATCGCCGATCGGCACGCTCGCCGACCTCAAGGGCAAGCGGCTGGCGACGATAAAGGGGTCCGCCGGGCAGGATTTGGCCCTCAAACCGCTGGAAAAGGCGGGGCTCGAGCCGACAGACGTGCAATGGATCCATCTCGCCAATGGCGAAGCGAAGTCGGTTCTCGCCAGCGGAGCGATCGACGCCTAGTCGACCCGGGGCAGCTATATTGGCATAGCCGTACTGGAAAATGGCGATCATGTTCTGGCTGATGGCAGCGGCGTTCCGACCAGCCTCGCCTTCCTTGCAGCCAGCGACACCGCGATCGCGGAAACGGCGCTGGTGGCCGATTTCACCGCGCGCCTCGCCCGCGCCTGGGGGCATGCGCATCCTGACCACTACGCCTGGACCTTTTCGGCAAAGACCGGCACCCCGTTCAAGGCCGCCCGCTTCTCCGCCGGTTCTGTGCTCGGACGGTCGTGCCAATCGACGCTCGGCCGATCGATGGGCCGCGCGCCATTTTCCAACGCTATCGTGCGGCCGGTGTCCGGTCGCTGCCCAATATCAAAGGCCGCCATCTAACGGCCCTTTATCGGCCTGCCACCACTTCAACCCCGCTGCTACTGGCGTAACGCGCGAATTTCGCGGGCTTTAGGCAATTTTCTGCAATATCTCTTCCGCTTCGGGTCTTTGCAGCCAGTCGGGGCTGACCTGCAACGACCTCACGGCCCGGTTTGCACCCAGGTGCAGGACCGCTGGCTGGGGCAGTTCCCAAGTGCCCGTCCCCGTAACCTCGCCAATCCAGCCGGCGGGTGGCGGCGAAGATCTGTCATCAGGCTCAAACGCGATACCGATATGTCGGGCGAGGCTATTATCCGCATCCGTGGCCACTAGGAAGGGCAGCTGATGCCGATCCTTGATTTCCCGCAGCCGGTCGGGCTGCTGCGGGCTGAGGGCGACCAGCAGGATATCACGCTGACGCAGTTCGGGGTAGAGCGCCTCGGCATAATAAGGGAGCGCGATGTTGCACGCCGGGCAACCGGCGAAGCGGAAGAAGATGAAGAGCGCCGATCCGCCTTTCGTCAGGCCGCTCAGCGTCAGTTCCCCGCCGTCCACTTCCGCGAAGACGAAGTCGGGCAGCAGGTCGCCGGGCTGGGCGATGGCGGCGGGATCGAAACGCTCGATCAACAGACGGCGCTGGCGAGCATTGGCTTCAAGCTGCGCGGCGGACCAGTTGCGTTCGCGCTCGGCCTGAAGGGCGGCATAGCGGGTCTTGAGGGGCTGAGTAAGGATAGTCGCCATCATCGTCTCCTTGCATTGACGTGATGATGGCCGCCGACGCGCTGCGCCGCCAATGAGAGTTGATGGCGCTGCGGCGATGATTTGTCATAGGTTCAGGCCGCGTCCCGCCGCGCGGGAGCGCGCTGGTGGCGGCTCGGCAGGATGGGGAGGCCGAGATTGGCGCGCAGCGTGTCGCCTTCATAGTCGGTGCGGAACAGGCCACGCGATTGGAGGATCGGCACCACCTCCTCGGTGAAACGGGTGAGCTGTTCAGGGTGGCCGAGATGGACGTTGAGTCCGTCGAGCGCGCGCTCCTCAAACCAGCGCTGGATTTCGTTCGCTACCGTTTCGGGTGAACCGACGAAGGGACTGCCGCGACTGGCGCGCGCTTTCTCTACCGCCTGCCGCAGCGTCCAGCCCTGCGCCATCGCTTCGTCGGTGATGCGCTTGGCCTGGGTGTAGAAGCTGCTCCTGGCATGATCGAGCGCTGCGACCGGGAAGGGCGCCTCGGGATCATAGCGGCGGAAATCATGCCAGCCGAACGGGCGACCGAATTCGGCCAGCGCCTGGTCGAAGCTCTGGTCTTGCTCGCGGTAGCGGCGCTGAATCTCCTGCGCCTCTGCGTCGGTATCGCCGACATAGATGAAGAAGCCCGGGAGGATCACAATCTCGTCCGGATTACGGCCAAGGCGGGCGGCGCGGCCCTTGAGGTCGGCGTAGAAAGCCTGGCCCTGTTCGATCGTGGCGGCATGGGTGAAGATGGCGTCGGCTATGTTCGCGCCCAGATCGCGGCCCTGATCGCTGTCGCCTGCCTGGAAGATGACCGGTTCCCCTTGTGGCGAGCGCTGGATGTTGAGCGGCCCCGCGACCTGGAAGAACTCGCCGTGATGGTCAAGGCGGTGGAGCCGGGCGGGATCGAGGAACTGACCGGTCGTGCGGTCGCGGACCAGTGCGCCTTCCTCCCAGCTCGACCAGAGGCCGCGTGCGACATCCAGGAACTCGACCGCGCGGCGGTAACGGGTGTCATAGTCGAAATGTTCGGGCAGGCTGAAGTTGCTCGCCGTTCCCGCGTCCCCGCTGGTGACGACATTCCAGCCGGCCCGCCCCTTGCTGATGAGGTCGAGCGAGGCGAGGCGACGGGCGAGACCGAAGGGGTCGTTGTAGGAGGTGGTGAAGGTGCCGACGAGGCCGATCTGTTTCGTCGCCACCGCCAGCGCCGACAGGAGGGTGAGCGGTTCCAGCCGGTTGAGATAATGGGGTGGCGAGTGGGGCGTGATGAACTGGCTGTCGACGATGAAGACGAGGTCGAACTTCGCTGCCTCGGCCTGGCGCACTATGTCGATGGTCCAGGCGATATTGACGCTGGCGTCCTCCGGAATGTCGGGATCGAGCCAGCGGTTGCTGTCGCCGGGACCGCCGACGCCGGTGGGGACAAGGCCGAGTTTGAGTTGTCTTTTGGTCATGGCGTGATCCCTCAGGCGTCGAAGCCGGGCGACCGGCGCTGCGCTTTGCGAAGCGCGGCTTCCCAGACGAGATCGTAATGGGACTTGGCGCCCTCCACGGGCAGGCGCTCCCGGCTCATCTGGCGGCGCACTTCCTCCTGCGCGGCTTCGGGGGCGATAAGGATGTTGTCGCGGCCGACAGCGAGGGTGCGGACCTGCGCCTTGCAGGCCTCCTCCAGATGATAGATGCCGCTGAACGCTTCGCCCGGCGATGATCCCAGTGCCAGCGTGCCATGGTTGCGGAGCAGCATGACCTTGGTATCGCCAAGGTCCGCGACCAGCCGTTCGCGCTCGTCAAGGTTGAGCGCGACGCCTTCATAGTCATGGTAAGACAGGCGGGGAATCAACGCGAGCGCGCGCTGGTTCAAGGGCAGCAATCCGTCGGCGTGGGCGGAGACCGCCATGCCATCGGCGCTATGGAAATGCGCGATATAATGGGCGTCCTCGCGCGCGCCATGGATCGCCGAGTGGATCACATAGCCGGCATAGTTGATGCCATAGTCGCTGTTCCCGATGACGTTGCCGTCGAGATCGACCTTGACCAGGCTGGATGCCGTGATCTCGTCGAACATCAGGCCGAAGGGGTTGATGAGGAAATGATGGTCGGGCCCCGGCACGCGGGCGGAGATGTGGGTGTAGATGAAATCGTCCCAGCCGTAGAGAGCCGAGAGACGATAGAAGGCGGCGAGATCGACGCGGACCTTCCATTCGGCTTCGCTGATGCCGCTGTGGCGGAATCGGTCGTCCTTCAACACTGTAGCCATGGCGATGCTCCTTTGGGCGCGATAGTAAGAGGACGGCAGGCGGCCGCCCAATGAGGATTTATGAAGGGTCGCGAAGCGCCGCTCATGCTGGGAAGATGCCTGGGTCGACGATCGCGGCGACATCGACATGGGCGGGCAGTTCGCCGTCGGCATGGAAGCGATCGACCACGCGCTGGAGCGGCGTGATGACGGCGTCGTCGGGGGCAACGAGTATCCCGCGCTGCCGGTTGGCCATGATGTCGGCGACCCTTGGGTCCACCTTCGTCTGCTCGACCAAGATAGCGGCATAAGCGGCCGGATGGTCCGCCGACCAGAGCGCAGCCTTCTGAAGACGGCCAAGAACGTCACGCAGCGCGGCGCGCTTGGCCGGATCGTCCAGCGCCGCCTGCGACGCGGCGATCAGGGCGAAGGGACTATTGATTCCCTCGCCGTCGCGTATCAGCCGCGCGCCGGCCAGTTCCGCCGCGATCTGATAGGTGCCGAAGGTCGCCCATATGTCGATCCTTCCCGCGTTGAAGGCAGCGGCTGCGTCATTGGGCAGCATGAAGCCGATATCCACCGCCTTGCGGTCGACATGTGCCTCCTTGAGCGCTTCGAGCAGGAGATAGTGGGAAATGCTGCCCCGCGCGCTGGAGACGATGACGCGGCGGCCGGCGAGATCGGTAACGCGACGGACGGGGGAACCTTGGGGCACGATGATGCCGATGTCGCGGGTCGAGAAACCTGTTCCGGCGACGATCTTGAGCGGCGCCTTGGCCGCTGCCGCCAGCACCACCGGCAGGTCGCCCGCCGGCACGGTATCGACCGCCCCTGCGTTGAGCGCTTCGAGCAGGGGCGCGGCGCCGGCGAAATTGGCCCATTCTATGTCATAGGGCAGGTTGCCGAGCGCGTGCGCCGCTTCTGCCTTCGACTGGAGCAGATGGACCTGATCGCCCAGCACCAGCCTGGTACGGCCGCCCTTCGCGCCTTCACCGCAACCGGCGAGGGCGAGAGCGGCTGCACCGGCGAGGAAGGTGCGCCGATCAGAAGGCAAGAGCGATCCTTCCATAATAATAGCCGCCTGCGGGATTGAAGGGCGACGGGCCATAATAGCCCTGCCCTGTCTGGGGATTGCCCGGCCCGTTGGTTTCGGGCCGCACGTCGAAGAGATTGGTCGCGCCGACCGAGAGAGTCGCGAAGTCGGTGACTTTCGCACTGAGGCTGGCGTCGGTGATGATCTTCGCGCCAAAATAGCGATCGTCGCCCGCTGCCGTGCGCTGCGTATATTTGCCGTAGCGGGTGGCGGTGACGCTGAGACCGAAAATGCCCTTCTGCCAGTTGACGGTGCTGACCAGCTTGGTGCGGGGCTGAAGCACTTCCAGCTCGCCGATCTTGTCGCCGCCGAAGAAGACCGAGCCCGCGCCGAGCAGCGACGCGCCGCTGGCGGCGAACAGTTGCGACGGGGTGGCGACGACATCGGTGACCTTCGTCTTGGAATAGTTGAAGGCCAGCGTCACGCCGATCTTGCCGAGGTCGCCGAGAGTGCGGCTATAGTCGGCGACGAGGTCGAAGCCCTTGGTCTCGGTGTCGGCGGCGTTGATGAAATATTCCGCCTGTTCGATGTCCGACAGGCCGTTGGCGGCGAGGATCGCCGAGATGCCGGGGCCGAACAGGCGGCCGGTCCGCTCCACCCGGTTCTTGATGCGGATATAATAGCCATCGAGCGTGATCGACAGCGACGGCGCGGGGGTGAAGACGAGGCCGAGGCCCGCGTTCCACGTCTTTTCCGCCTTGAGCGGCTTGGCGCCCAGCAGCTGGCCCACGGTGGAATCCGCCGTCACCAGCTTGGCGACGGTGGGGCGCAATTCGGTCTGGCCGGTCGCGGCGTTGAAGAAGGAGGAGGTCCGCCCGTCGGTCTGGGCGTAGCCGATCTGGGTCAGCGAGGGCGCGCGGAAGCCGGTGCCGACCGTGCCGCGGATCGCCAGCGTCGGCGTGACCTCATAGCGGCTGTTGAGCTTGAGGCCCACCGGGCTGCCCGATCCGTCGTCATAATGTTCCGCCCGGATCGCCGCGCCGATATACCAGGCGTCGGTGGGATAGAGGCCAAGGTCGATATAGCCGGCATAGACTTTGCGGCTGATGTCGGCCTCGTCATCGGGCGACAGCACAATCCCGCCCTGCACCACCGGGGAGGCAATGCGGCCGACATTCCAGTCATATTGCTGGTCGCCGGGTTTGAAGGTGTAGGTCGCGGGCTGGTAAGCGAGCGGGTCGCCGGCGAAGGTGCGGAAGCGGTCGAGCCGATATTCGCCGCCGATCGAGATTTCGAGCGGCTTGGCGAAGCCGATATCGATGCTGCGGTGCAGATCGACATTGTGGGTCCATTGGCGGAACTCGAAATTGGCGAGGTTCGGCCACTCCGTGGGGCCCGTCGGCCCGAGTGACGGGCGGACCGAGAGCTTCGAGAATTGATGGCTGTAGTTGCGGCCGAAGGAGGAGGAGACGTCATAGTCCCAGCCGACAAGCGTGCCCTTCAGCCCCGCGACGACCTGAAAGTCGTTCTCCTCGATATTGTTGAGGGGGTAATAGCCGTCCGGGAAGAGGGCGGTGAAATTGGCGGTGCTGTTGGGGCGGCGAAAATTGTTGCCGATCTGGGCGTCGCGCTCGCCATAGGTGCCGAAGCTGTAGAGGCTGACATTCTCCGTGACCGGCAACTCGGCATTGTAGCTCAGGTTGAACGCCTCGATCTGCGGGTCGCCATTATGCGCGCCGTCGCGGTTCCACTGGGCGTTGCGGGCGTTGGCGTCGGCGACGTTCGCCTCTACCTGGGCGCGGGTGAGGCCGCTCGATGCCACCACCTGGTCGATCGTGCGGCCGGCGGGCAGGCCGTAGATGTTGATGTCGGTCGCGGGCAGGTTCCACCAGGCGCCGCCGCGCTTGCGGATGTCGCCTGACAGGGTCAGGAAGCCGCCATCGGGTCCGATCTTCGTGCCGTAACGGATGGTGCCCTTCCAGCTGTCGGGCTTGCCATTGGCGTCGTAGAGCGTGCCGTAGGTGAAGTCGCCGGAGAGCCCCTCCTTTTGCGCAAGCTGGATGTTGATGACGCCCGCGATCGCGTCGGTGCCATATTGGGCGGCGGCGCTGTCCTTCAGCACCTCGATCCGGTCGATCGCGCTGGTCGGGATGAGGTCGATGTCGACCGGGTTCGCGCCGGATGTATCAGCGGTCGAATTGTTGAGGAAAGCGCCGTTATGCCGCCTTTTGCCGTTCACCAGCACGAGCGTATAGGCAGGCGCCAGGCCGCGATTAGTGACGGGGCGACCGATCGAAAAGACCCCGGCATGGGTCGCGCCGAAGTTGAGCGACGGGAGCAGCTTGGACAGCGCCTCCCCGAACTCGGCCGATCCGGTCGCTTGCAGCTTTTCCGCGCCCACTACGTCGATTGGAGCGGGGCTTTCCGCGACGGTGCGGGGCGCGCCGCGAACGCCGGTGACGATGATCGTGCCTGCGTCAGCAGCGGCGTCCTCGGCGGGCTGCTCCGGCGCGACGACGCCCTGCGCGCCGGCTGGCGAGACAGTGAAAGAAACAGCCGAAAGCGCTGTCGAGACAAGGAGAAGACAGCATTTGTTCATTGTAATGGGTCCCCCACGAGATGTTGAGGGCGGTCTATTCTCTACGAATTTAATTGATAAATGAGTTCGATCATCCACCGATGACTTCAGCTAAACTGAAGATTGTTTTGTTCGCGAAAAACTTATTCTTTGCGGCCGTCGAAGCTGCCGTCGAAAGCCAGCCGCACATCGCGCGGGCTATTGATAAGACCGGCTTTCTGAAAACGGGCGGTGATCGCCTGTTCATGCGCGACGATGCCGTCGTCGATCGGGCGCGCCACGCGGTTGCTCCGTTCGAAGCTGGCGCGCGCGATATCGAGCGGCAGCCCGGTTTCTTTCGAGAGCACCTGCGCGAACTGGTCAGGATGCAGCCGCGCCCAGGCAACGGCCTTGGCTTCCCTTTTCAGGAAATCCGCGAGCAGCGCGCGCTTGGGTTCGATCGAGTCTTCGTTGGCGATGTCGATATAGAGCGGCAGGCCATAATCTTTGGCGTCCACCACGGCGCGCGCGCCTTCCTTGATCGCGACATTGGTATAGGGCGTCCAGGTCGCCCAGGCGTCGATCGCGCCGCTGTCGAATGCGGCCTTTGCGTCGCCTGGAGGCAGGAAGGTGACGCGCACCTTGTCCGCCGGGATGTTGGCCCGCTCGAGCGCCTGAAGCAGAAGATGGTGGCCAATCGAGCCGCGCGTCGTGGCGACCGATTCGCCGGCCAAGTCCTGTGCGCCCCGAACCGGGGAGCCCGCCTTCACTAGGATAGCGAGCGCTTCGCGCGCCTGATTGGCCGGGGCCTGCACCGCGATCGCCTTGACCGGGCTGCCGCTTTGATAGGCAAAGATGAAGGGCGCGTCCGCCGCCAGGCCCAGATCCGCCGCGCCGCCGCCGACCGCTTCGAGTAGAGGCTGGGCTGCGGGAAATTCCGACCATTCGACCGTGTAGGGCGCGCCTTCAAGGGCGTCCGAGGCGAGCATCATCGCCTTCACCTGCCCCTTCTGGTTGGCGACGCGCAGGACATTGTCGTCATTTCGCGAAAAGGTCGCGGCGGCGAGCCCGAGGCCCGCCACCGCGACGAGGGCCGTCGACAGGAGGACGACAGTCTTCTTTTTCGGCATGGATCAGCCCGCCAGCGCGAGACCGGCCACTTCGCGCTCCGCCACCTTGGCGCGGACCAGCGGCAGCAGCTCGCGGCCGTAGAGGATGGAGTCTCCCAGCGGATCGAAGCCCCGGATCAGGAAATGGTCGATGCCGATGTCGTAATAGTCCAGCATAGCGTCGGCGACCTGCTCGGGCGCGCCGACCAGACCCGTGCTGTTGCCCGCCGCGCCGGTCAGCGCCGCGACTCCGGTCCACAGGCGCTTGTCCTGCCGGTTGCTGCTTGCGGTATCGAGCAGGCGCAGCGAACCGGCATTGGGCGGGCGATGGCCGGTCAGCGGAAGGCCTGCGGCGACGCGGTTCTCGCGCACCTGCTCCTCGATCTCGGCAGCACGCTTCCACGCCGCTTCCTCGGTGTCGGCGATCACCGGGCGGAGCGAGAGCGAGAAGCCGGGGCTGCGGCCGTAGCGGGCGGCGGACTTGCGGACAGCACGAACGGTGTCCTGCACGGCGGCAAGGGTTTCGCCCCAGAGCGCATAGACATCGGCATGCCGGCCGGCGACCTCGATCGCCTCGTCCGACGATCCGCCGAAGAAGACTGGGAGATTGTCAGGCTTGATCGCGCTATATGCCTGGCGGATGTCGTAATATTTGCCTTGATGGTCGAAGGGTTTGGCGGCGGTCCATTCCTGCCGCAGGATGGTTAGATATTCGTCGGTGCGGGCGTAGCGTTCCGCCTTGACCGTCTTCGTGTCGCCGTCGCGCGCCATTTCATCGTCCGCGCCGCCGGTGATGATGTGGACGGCGACACGCCCGCCCGACAGTTGGTCCAGCGTCGCCAACTGGCGCGCCGCCACGGTGGGCTGGGTGAAGCCGGGGCGATGCGCGACGAGGAAGCCGAGGCGTGTGGTGCGCGCGGCGGCATGGGCCGCGACGATCTGGCTTTCCGGGCTGTTGGAACCGAAGGGAATGAGCACGCGATCGAAGCCGCCTTCCTCCTGCGCCTTCGCCGCGGCATCGACATAGTCGGTGTCGAGCGCACGGCTGCGCACCGCGGATTGTGTTTCGGAGCCGTTGTTGAAGCCGATATAGCCGATGAACTTGACGCTCATGATGCGTCCTCCTGCAAAAAATTAGATGACGTAGAAGCCGTGGGTGCCGTCGCGCTCCAGCTGGGCGACGAGGCCATATTCCCAGTCGAGATAGGCCTGCATCGCGGCGGCCTTGTTGTCGGTGCCTTCATAGGGGCGCTTGTAGCGACCCTCCGGGCCACGCGGCGGTGGCGCGCTGTCGGGGCCGCGCTCCAGCGTGGCGGCGGACCAGTCGATGTCGAGGACATAGACCTCCCACCCAAGCTGGGCGAGCCAGGAGGCGGTCATGTCGGCGCGGACGCCGGTGGGGTCGGTGACAACGATGCGTGCGCCGCGCACCGGGGCGTTATGGTCGGTTTCCTGCACCAGCTGACCACCCTGCGCGTTGCGGAAGCCGGGGAGGTGTCCGCTTTCATATTCGCGGGGCTGGCGCACGTCGTAGAGATAAAGGGTCCGGCCCGTCTCCGCCTGGAGCGCCTCCAGTTCCTGCCAGCCGATCCGCTTGACGCCGGCGCGATAGGCGACATCGCGGGCGTGGGCGCGCGCTTCGTCCGTTGCCGCGTCGTCCACTTCGGGCGCGGCGCGGGTTTGCCCGGTTTCCAGCTCTTGCCCCGCGAGCGTCCAGCCGATCGTACCGTTGCGAAGGGCATAGACCTTGTTCGGGATGCCGGCATTGACCAGCGACTGGGCTCCGATGATCGATCGCGTGCGGCCGGCGCAGTTGACGATGATCGTGGTGTCGGGATCAGGCGCGACCGTCTGCACGCGCAGCACCAGTTCCGCGCCGGGCACGCTGGTGCCGGTCGGAATGCTCATCGTGTTATATTCGTCGTAACGGCGGGCATCGAGGATGCGGATGTCGGCCTTTTCGCGGATCAGCGCCTGCACTTCTTCGGCGGGAAGGCTGGGGGTGTGGCGGCGATGCTCGACCAGTTCGCCGAACGCCTTGCTGTAGCTGTTCACGTCCTCGAACAGTTCATAGCCGGCGTCGCGCCAGGCGGTGAGGCCGCCTTCCAGTTCGCGCACATCGGTATAGCCGAGCGCTTCGAGACGCACGGCCGCCTTGCGGCTTAGCCCTTCGCCATTGTCATAGACCACGATGGGCGTATCGAGCCGGGGGATGCGCCAGCGCGCTTCCTCGTCGATGCGGCGGAGCGGGATCTGGGCGGCGAAGAGCGGATGGCCCTGCGCGAACTCATGCTCCTCGCGCACGTCGATCAGCGCGATTTCGCTGCCGATCAGCAGTGCGCGGCGGATATCCTGCGGGGTGGAGGTCTGGAGGCGGTAAAGCGTGTCGGTGGTCATTAATTTCTCGATCTGTCCCAGAGGTTGGGGATGACGCGATTGGCGTATCCCGAGATGAAGCTCTTGGCCGTGCCGTCGGGGGTGTAGGTGGCGCGCTCGACCGCGCCGATGTTCGCGCCATAGACGTGGATGCTGACCGAGGGCCGGTCGGCGAGGCCGTTGGTGACGCGGTGGATGTCGCCGATGCGGGGGGAGACGGCATCGACCTCACCGGCGTGGAGCAGTTCCTCGCCTTCCTCCACCAGCGCGCCTGAAGGCAGGCGGCCGAAGCGCTCCACCCTCTCGACGCCGCGCAGGACGCCGACGAGGCCCCAGACGCTGTGGTCGTGGATCGGGGTGGACTGGCCCGGCCCCCAGACGAAGCTGACGACGCTGAAGCGTTCGCGGCTGTCGCAATGGAGGAGATATTGCTGGTAGCGGTCGGGATTGGGTTGGGCGAACTCTTCCGGCAGCCAGTCGTCGGTAGCGATCAGCCGGGAGAGCAAGGCGCTCCCGCTGTCGAGGATTGCCTGTTCGTCGCGGGTCGCGGCGAGCAGGTCCGCGAATGCGGTGACGAAGCCGCGCAGGCGGGTCGTGTCGATCGGCCGGTCGAGGATGGCGGCTGCCGTCATTCGGCGGCTTCCAGCGTCGGCGCGAACGGGACGACGCCATGATCGTCGCCCCCCAGGGTGGAAAGCAGCTTTTCGCGCAGGCGGGCGGAGAAGCTGGCGCGCTCGCCGCGCGGGGCGGTGATGCGTTCTTCGGCGACGATGCGGCCCTTGTCGAGCACCAGCACCCGGTCGGCGAGCGCGATCGCTTCTTCGACATCATGGGTGACGATCAGCACGGCCGGGCGATGCGCGCGCCACAGCGACAGGACGAGGTCGTGCATCCGGTAGCGGGTCAGCGCGTCCAGCGCGGCGAAGGGTTCGTCGAGCAGCAGCAGTTGCGGCTCGCGCACCAGCGCACGGGCGAGCGCGGCGCGCTGTGCTTCGCCGCCCGAGAGGGTGAGCGGCCAGGCGTCGATGCGATGGCCCAGGCCCATTTCCTTGAGCGCGGCTTCAGCGCGGGGGCGGATATCGCCCTTGAGGCCCAGGCCGACATTCTTCCAGACAGGTTTCCAGGGGAGGAGGCGCGCGTCCTGAAAGACGACGGCGCGGCTGTCGGGGACTTCCACGTCCTGCCCCCGCACTTCGTCCAGGCCGGCAAGAGTGCGCAGCAATGTGGTCTTGCCCGAGCCCGAGCGGCCAAGCAGCGCGATGAACTCGCCCGGCGCGATGTCGAGGTCCAGCCCGTCGATGATGGTGTTGGGCCCAAAGCGGCGGGTGAAGCCGCGCAAGCGCACGACGGGTTCGGGATGGGGAAGATGCTGCGCGCTGTTGAGCACGTTAAAGCCGAGGCGAGCGTCCATGCTTATTGCTCCACTATGCTGGGGCGCCAGATGAGGGCGCGGGCTTCGATGGTGCGGACCAGCCAGTCGGCGCCGAGGCCGAGGATGGCATAGACCATCAGGCAGACGACGATGATGTCGGTCCGCATGAAATCACGGGCGTTGTTGATGAGATAGCCAAGGCCCGCCGAGGCATTGATCTGTTCCGCGACGACCAGGACCAGGATCGAGACCGAAAGGGCGTAGCGCAGGCCGACCAGCAGCGAGGGTAGCGCCGAGGGCAGGACGACATGCCAAATCTGCTCCGCCCGGCTGAGACCGAAGCTCTTGGCCGCATCGAGCAGGCGCAGGTCGACGCCGCGGATACCGCTGTAGAGGTTCAAATAGACCGGGAAGATGGTGGCGAACGCGATCAGCGCGACCTTGGGCGTTTCGCCGATGCCGAACCAGACGATGAAGAGCGGGGTCAGCGCGAGCGCGGGAATGGTGCGCTTGATCTGCATGAGCGGGTCGACCGCCAGTTCGCCGGCGCGGGAAAGACCGGCGACGAGGCCGAGCGCAAGGCCGAGGCCGACCCCGATCAGCAGCCCGGCGGCGACTCGGGCGAAGGAGACAAGGAGATTGGAGGGCAGCTCGCCCGAGATCACCATCTCGATCAGCGTGCCGATGACCGCCGAGGGCGCGGCGAGCGTGCGTTCGGGGATCAGGCCGCTGCGCGAGCCCAGCTCCCAGAGCAAGAGCAGCAGCACCGGCGAAAGCCAGCGCCCGCCGAAGCGCGACAGCGAAAAGGGCTGCCGTGTGCGCTCTGCGCCAAATGAACGTCCGATCGCCAGGCCTGCCATATCCGGTCCTTGTTTAGGTCACGGGAAGCCCAACATGTATTCTCTACCAATTCAATTAAGTTTTTCTGCTGTCATCTATGAGTAGCGATCATAAGCGGGGGCTGGCCGCTCGATTGGCTCGCCATGGCGCAGAAAACCGCCGGTTGCCGGTCGGGACTGGCATCCCGCAAGATTTAGTTGGGCCCTTTCAATCTCTACTATTTTGATTGATATATAAGCGTCGGCGATAAGGAACGCCCGTTCCCTGCGATGGGTCGGCCCTTCCCCGCATTTCCAGCTGAAAGGCCCACCGTGCCGGTCAACCTGCCCACCAATTTGCTGCGCAGCTTCGTCGCGATCGTCGATACCGGTTCGATGCTGAATGCGTCGGAGCAGGTGTTCGTCACGCAGTCGGCGCTCAGCCTCCAGATCAAGCGGCTGGAGGAGCTGGTGCAGCAGACCCTGTTCCTGCGCGAAGGGCGGAGGCTCAACCTGACGCCGGCGGGCGAGGTGATGCTCGATTATGCGCGGCGCGTGTTGCTGCTGCATGACGAGGCTGTCGCGGCGGTGAGCGCCGGGCGCTTTGCCGGGCCGGCGCGGATCGGGATGGTGCAGGATTTCGCCGATACGTTGCTGTCGGGGCTGCTCTCGCGCTTTTCGGAGCTGCACCCCGACGCGCAAATCTATGCACGGGTGGCCGGGACGGCGGAGTTGCAGGCGCTGCTCGACCGGCGCGAGCTGGACATATTGCTGGGTTTCGCCGCGCCCAATGACGCCCATGCGGTGACGGTCGCGCCGATGGCCTGGTATGGAGAGCCGGCGCTGGCCGATCGCAGCATCATTCCCCTCGCCGTACTGGAGGAGCCCTGCCGCTTCCGCGAGGCGGCGATACGGGGGCTGGAGGATGCGGGCCTGCAATGGCGGATCGCGGTGGAGACGCCCAATCTCGCGACGCTCAAGGCCGCAGTCGGCGCGGGGCTCGGCATCACCTGCCGCACGCACCTCTTCATTGGCGAGGAATCGACGCTGACGCATGAGCGCTTGCCCGAATTGCCGCGCGTCGCCGCGATCCTGCGCGCGGGCGACAAGCTGGACAGCGCGGCGCAGCGGCTCGCGGAACTGGCGCGGGAGACGGTGCAGGCGCTGTGATGCGCCTGCCGCATCAATAGCCGCGCGCGGGATCGACCACGTCGGACGGCGTCTCGCCGCGCACGAAGCGGCTGATGTCGTCGCGGACCTTTTCCAGCAGCCGGTGCCGCACTAGCGTATAGTTGCTGGAGATATGCGGCGTCAGGCGAACCTTGGGATGGGTGTAGAGCGGATGGCCTTCGGGCAAAGGCTCGGGATCGGTGACATCGAGCGTGGCGAAACCCGGCCCGTCCGCCCGGTCGAGCGCGCGGATCAGCGCATCCTGATCCAGCACCGAGCCGCGCGCGACGTTGATGATGTGCGCGCCGGGCTTAACCTGCGAGAGCAGACGGTCGTCGAAGAGATGGCGGGTCTGGGGCGTGCCGGGCACGGCGATGACGACATGGTCGGCGCGGGCGACCAGGGCGGGCAGGTCGTTGAGCAGCTCGACCCCGTTGATCCCGGCCTGCGCGCCCGATCGGCGCAGCGCCACTACCTGGGCGCCGAGCGCCAGAACCCGCCGCGCCACCGCCTGCCCGATCGCGCCCAGCCCGACAATGCCGACGGTCGTGCCAGAGACGCGCCCCAACGGCGCCTGCTTCCAGTCGGCGCGAGACCGCACCGTCACCGCCTCCAGATTCTTGGCATGGGCGTAGAGGGCGGCGATAACATAGTCGGCGATCTCGTCCGACGCGACGCCGCGCCCGCAGGTGACGAGCGGCGCGTCCAGCAGCCATTCGGGATAGAAATCGACGCCGGCGGACGCGCTGTAGACCCATTTCAAGCGGCCCGGCCAGAGCGAGGGGCGCGCCGCCGGGGGCTGCCGCCATGCGGGCGTCGGGCGGACCAGCAGCAGGTCGGCTTCCGCAGCGGCGGTCCAGGGCTCATCCTCCGCTACGTCGATCACGACCGGGGCGATGGGATGTTGGCCGAGCCCCTTGTTGAAATCGGCGTCGAGCTGGCTGGCGATGACGAGCGACATGGCTATTGTCCCAAAGCCGCGCGGCCGGCCGCGACAAGGATCGTGTCGGTCTGAGGCGAATGGATGCGGCTGCACAGCACGTCGCGATAATGGCGTTCGAGCGGGTTGTGGCGGCTGAGGCCGGGATTGCCAGTAAGTTCCAGGCCGATCTCGACCGCGCGGATCGCGTTGGCGGTCGCGACATATTTGATGCTGTTGACCGCGGCCGCGCCCGGCTGATCGCCAGCGTCGTAGCGCGCGGCGGCGTCGCGGATCAGCGTCGCGTTGACCTGAAGCAGCACTTCGATCTTGCCGAATTTCTCCTGCACGCGCGGCAGGGTGGCGAGCGACGCGCCGAGATTGGACGGTACGCGATCGTTGAGATAGGTCGCCAGCCAATCGCGGGCCGCGCGCGCCACGCCATCATAGATGGTCGAGATGGCGAGCGCATTCCAGATGGCGAGGCTGGGGTCGCCCGCAGCTGCCGCCCATTGTTCCGGCAGGCGCACGTCCACCGCATGGTCGAGCGGGGTCGGCGTGTCGGCGAAATGGACGGCGTGACTGACGGTCGCGCGCATCCCCAGATGATCCCAGGCGGGTTCGATCGTCACGCCGGGGCTGCCGGCCTTCACCAGGAAATTGCCGACACGCGGATTTTCCTCGTCGGTCTTAGCCCAGACCGAATACCAGTCCAGCCCGGTCGATCCGGTCGAATAGATTTTGGTGCCGCTGATCGCCCAGCCGTCAGCCGTGCGCCGCGCGATCGTTGCCGGCAGGCCGCCTCGAACAGGGGTGCCGAGTTCGGGTTCGACGCGCAGCCCGCCGATGAGGCCCCGGCCCGCGACCGCATCGGCCGCCAGCCGCTCGTAGATCGCGGCGGGCCAGCCCTGCGCGCGGAGCGGGTTGGCGTGATAATGATAGGTCATGAAGAGGATGAGCGCGGTAGAGGGCTCGCCCTTCGCCACGGCGGCGAGCACGCGCAGGGCTTCCGAAAGGTTCGCGCCGCGCCCGCCCAGTTCCGGCCGGACGGTGAGGCCGATCAGTCCCTCGTGCGCCAGCAGGTCGAAGGGCGCGCGGGGAAATTCGCCGCTGCGGTCATAGGCTTCGGCGTGCGACGCGAGTTCGCGCGTCAGCCAGTCGAGATAGTCGGCGGTGATCGTAGACGGGGCGCTGTCGGGCGTGGCGAGACGGGTTGCCATGATGGTCAGCCTCTTTTCGGAATAGCGGAATTGAAGCGGTCGTCCCAGAGCGGGCGGACATCGACCGGCTTGGGCAGCAGCTTCTGGGCGTAGAAGAGGTCGGCGACTTTCTGCTGCGACGCGATGGCCTCAGGCGTGACCGGGCGCAGTTCGTACACGTCGCTCTTGCGCTTGAACTGATCCTGCACATAGGCGAGCGGCACGCCGATATCCCTGGACACGATGACCGCCCACTCATCCTGATGCGCCGCGGCCCAGGCATAAGCTTTCTGGGCAAGGCCGAGATAGTCGGCGATCAGTTTCGCCTTGTCGGGATCGGCGAGCGCGTCGACATGCGCGGCCACCAGATAATTGCCCGAAAGGATGCCGTAGGCGGTGCGCAGAATGCGCGCGCCTTCGGTCGCGATCGCGCGCTGGATCGGAAAGCCGTAGATCGCCCAGGCGTCGAGGGCGCCCTGGGAAAAGGCCGCCGCGCCGTCGGTCACGCCCATCGCCACCGGCTTGATATCGTCCCAGCCCAGGCCAACCTCCTCCAGCATCCGGATGAGGAAATATTGCGAGGTGGTGGCGCGGACATAGCCGACGCGCTTGCCCTTGAGGTCGGCGATGCTCCTGGCGGTCGAACCCTGCGGCACCAGCACGACCTGATTGTTGACGTCGCCATGCGCGACCGCGATCTGGCGGAAGCTCTGGATGGTCGAAGCGGCGGCGAAGATCGGCGGGATCTCGCTCATCCCGCCATAGTCGAGCGAGCCGCCATTCAGCGCCTCGACCACGAGATGGCCCGACTGGAACTCGTTATAGGCGATGTCGAAGCCTTCGGGCTTTATGCTGGCGGATTTGAAGAGCAGCCGCGAATCGCCATCGCCCTTGCCGGTGATGGACACGCGCAGCGTGGGGCGGCCCGCCTTGCCCGATCCGCAGGCGGCGAGCAGCAGGCAGGAGGCTGCGCCGCCGCCCAGCATCAACCGGCGGGAAAGACCCTCAGCCGCCACGGGCGCTTGTCGCGGCCGGCGCGGATTCGGGCGCGCGGTCGAACAGGATGACGTTGGGATCGCGCAGAAACTCGCGCGCCGCCGCCGCCTTCCAGCGCCGCCATCCGGCGATCAGGGGTTGTAGAGGGGTCATGACAACGCAGCTCCAGAAAATCGAATTGAGGCTATTTATCTATTGAGTAAGTAGAGATATGTCCCACAAGCAATGCTGCCCAAACCATTAGAAATGCTTGATCCATGCTGAGCGCCAATCATGTCGCCATCGTTGGCGGCGGCTTTTCCGGCACGCTGCTGGCGATCAATCTGCTGCGCCATGGCGCAGTGCGCGTCACGTTGATCGAACGGCGAGGCGACCGCTTCGGGCGCGGGCTCGCTTATGGCGCCGCGCAGCACGACCATATTCTCAACGTCCGCGCCGCCAATATGAGCGCGCTGCCTGACGAACCTGGCCACTTCGCCGACTGGCTGAGGACGCGGGCCGCAGGACAGGATGCGAGCTTCGCCACGCGGCAAACTTACGGCCTCTACCTTCGCGACCTGCTGGAGGCCGCCAAGGCTGCTGCCGGGGCACGGCTGCGGCTGGTGGAGGCGGAAGCCGTCGATCTCAGGGTGTCGGACGGGGCAGCGACAGTGCGCCTCGCCACCGGTGCGCAAGTGAAGGCGGACATCGCAGTGTTAGCACCGGGCAACCTGCCGCCGCACGCCCTGCCCGCCTTTGCCGGCATTGCCCATCCCGCCTATGCCGATGATCCCTGGGCGCTGGGGCTGGCCGATGGATTGGGGCCGGAGGATCAGGTGCTGCTGTTGGGCACCGGCCTGACAGCGGTGGATTGCGCGCTCAGCTTCGACACGGCTGGCTTTGCGGGGCCGATCGTGGCGGTGTCACGGCGCGGGCTGCTGCCCCGCGCCCATGCACCGGCGCAGGCGGCGCCCGGCCTGTCGGAGCGGCCGAACGGCTCCGCCTCGGCGCTGGTGCGGCGTGTGCGTGCGCGCGCGGACGCGGTTGGCTGGCGCGCGGCGGTGGACGAATTGCGGCCCTTTACTCAGGATATGTGGCGTGCCGCCGATGCCTCCGACCGTGCGCGCTTCCTGCGCCATCTGCGTCCCTATTGGGATGTGCACCGACATCGCATCGCGCCTGCGGTAGCGGACAGGCTGGCGGGGATGCGGGCCGCCGGGCGTCTGGAGATCGCCGCCGCAAAGGTCATGGAAGCAAGACCGGACGGGGCGCGAATCGCGGTTGCGTTGCGCTCTCGGGGCAGCGATGCGGTGGCTTGGCGGCATTTCGCGCGTGTGGTCAATTGCACAGGTCCGCTCGGCGACCTCGGCCGCACGCGTGACCAACTGCTTCGCGCGCTGGCGAGCCAGAGCGCGATCCGGCCTGATTCCTTGGCGATCGGCATTGACGTGGATCGCCAGTGCCGGGCGATCGGCGCGGGTGGCGAGGCACGGGATCGCCTCCGTGTCGTCGGCCCAATGACGCGCGGCGCGCATTGGGAAATCGTCGCCGTGCCAGACATCAGGCGGCAGGTCTGGACGCTCGCCCGGGACATCAGCAACGCCCATTGGGTTGAAGCCGCCGGTCTGTAGGCCAGCCGCGCCCTCGCCCGGCGGCGCGGGACGGGTCAGCCCGGGAACGCGCCAGCGAACGTGAACGCCTCGATCGGCTTGCGACCGCTGGGGACTTCCCGCTCTCGCAGGGCCTCGGGTAGGCTGGCCTTGTCGCCTTGTCGTCCGATCGCCACTGCCGCCTCGATCCGAAACCGCTCCGGCGCATTCAGCGCGATCCGCGCCGCGTCGAAATCGACGCCGGTCATGCCATGAGCATGATAGCCCAATCTCGTCGCCTGCAACGCGATCAGAGCCCAGGCCGCGCCGACATCGAAGCTGTGGCTGTATGACGCCTTGGGATCCGACCCCGGACCCTGTTCCATCAGCGTATCGGACAGAAGATACAGCAGCACGGCGGCATTCTTAGCCCAGCTCTGGTTGAAAGGAAGCAGCGGGTCCATAAAGCGCTGCCAATCGGGTCTGCCCCGATGGGCGTAGACGAACCGCCAAGGCTGATAATTGAAGGCGGACGGCGCCCAGCGTGCTGCCTCGAATATGCTGTCCAGGGCAGCTTGGGGAATCGACGAGCCGTCATAGGCGCGCGGCGACCAGCGCTTGGTGAACAAGGGCTCAATCGGATGCGCCGGGGTGCGAGCGGACGTTGTCATTCTGTCTCCTCATGCGGGATGCCGCAGGCCAACATCAGCGCGGCAGAAACAACATCAAGGGGTATTTGCTCAATTCATATGCGCATGAGGACATTGCGTTGGTTGCCGACCAAGCGCTGGCCTAGATGGGGTCGGCTCATCCTCCTCTTTTCCTGCATCAAGGACCGGCCATGGCCAAATCCCCGCACATCAAACTCGGCTTCATCCTGCACGGCGTCGGCCGCACCTGGAACGATTGGCGGCACCCCGACCGCGAAGTGAACGCCAGCACCAGCTTGTCCTATTATCAAAAGCAGGCCGCGACGGCGGAACGCGGCAAGTTCGATTTCCTCTTCGTCGCCGACAGCCTGTCGATCACCGAGAAATCCAGCCCCCATTATCTCAATCGGTTCGAGCCGATCACCATATTGTCGGCGCTTGCCGCCACGACATCGCGCATCGGCCTCGTCGCGACGCTGACAGTCAGCTATTCCGAGCCGTTCAACGTCGCCCGCCAGTTCGCCTCGCTCGATCATCTGAGTGGCGGACGCGCCGGCTGGAATGTCGTCACGTCCTGGCTTGGGGATACGGCGGCCAATTTCAGCAGGACCGAGCATCCCGCCCATGCAACCCGCTACAAGATCGCCGCTGAATATCTCGACGTGGTGAAGGGGCTATGGGACAGCTGGGAGAAGGGTGCGCATGTCGCCGATAAGGAGAGCGGCCAGTTCGTCGATCCTAACAAGCTGCATCGGCTGGAACACAAGGGCGAGTATTTTCAGGTGCGCGGGCCGCTCAACATCAAGCGCACGCCGCAGGGTCAGCCTGTCATCTTCCAGGCCGGCGCGTCCGACGACGGACGCAGCTTCGCCGCGCGCCATGCCGAAGTGATCTTCACCCATGCGCCGACCAAAGAGGACGGCCAGGCCTATCTCGCCGATGTGAAGGCGCGGGCCAAGGGCTTCGGCCGCGATCCCGACCTGTTGTTCGTGCTGCCGGGCATCGCGCCGATCATCGGCGATACGGAAGAGGAAGCGGAGGCCCGCTATCGCGAATTGGCGGCGCTGGAATCGATCGACACGGGCCTTGGCTTCCTGTCGCGCACCTTCAACGACCATGACTTCCGTCAATATGATCTCGACGCGCCCTTCCCGGACGTGGCGCATATCGGGTTTGACAGCCAGCAGAGCGCCACGCTGCGTATCCTCGCCGAGGTGCGGGCAGAGAACCTAACGCTGCGGCAGGTGGTCGAACGGCTGGCGACACCGCGCGGGGCGTTCGTCGGATCACCTGAGACGGTCGCCGATCGCCTCGAGCGTTGGTTCGAGGAAGGCGCGGCGGACGGCTTCGTCATTTTCGAGCCGCTGCCGGGGCAACTCGACCTGTTCGTCGACAAGGTAGTTCCCATTCTGCAGGCGCGCGGCTTGTTCCGAACCGATTATGAGGGCGCAACCTTTCGCGCGCATCTGGGCCTGCCCGAGCCGGAGAATCGCCATACGGCAAGCCGTTCGAAACGCAGCGCTGCCTGAACCGGTCGATCACATGCTGCCCAATCGCCAACGCCTTCCAACCACGGCCCGCAGTTCGGAATGTGACTTCACGCTGGCACATGGTAGCTCCCATCCTTTGTCCCCTCTCGGCATTGCTGGATGGACGTACCGTCTGAGATTGCCGCCTCTAGCTTTGGGATGCAGCCCACGCTTCAGCATCGACCAGTTCCATGATGCGCACGAAGCGCAGGTCTCGAACCGGACCAAGCATAAAGAGTAGCTGTGAAATCTTTCTTTCGTCGATGAGACGAAGGTCAGCCAGCTTGCCGCCAAGCAGCATGTCGCGAATGGTCTGCCGATGCCGGTCGAAGATGGTCGCGACGAACCCGGTGGGCGTGCCCTTCGATCGACGCGACACGATGGCCTTGGGAAGATCGGGCGCGAAGGCGCTGCGTGCGATCGCCCGGTCCCGATCGGGTGCAAGCCAGTTCCAGCTCGGGACACGCAGGCAGGCCTCAACGACGGGCTGGGAAACCAGTGGCGATACCGCGCGCTGTTGGGCCTGGGCATTGATGGCCTCGACCATATTCTGTGCCGGGGCGAGCAGGGCCACATGGCTGGCCCGACCGGGCAGGACGCCGTCGGGTGGCGTGAACCAGGGATGGGCAGGAGCGTCCTCGACGATCGCCCTTGCTGCGTCAGACAGGAAGTCGATCGCTGGCGGCTGGCGCGGGGCTGGCGAGCGCAGCCAGGCGCGATGCACCGCGCGCCAGGTCAGGGCCCATGTCCCGGTCTGGCCCAGGTCGCCGAGTGCCCGTGCGGCGCTCCAAAAGCGCTTGTCCAGACCGCCGGTGGCGAGGCAGTCGGCGAGGATCGACACGGTGCGCGAAGCGAAGAAGACATTGTCGCCACCGCCGCCATCGATGAGGATATCGGCTCCGCATAGCTCGGCGGTTTCGGCCGCGACCGCGTCCTGCGCCTGCGTGAAGCAGCGATGCACTGGATAGGGCATATGGGCCGCACCCGAGCGGCGGACATCGACGCGGTCAAGGTCGAATGTCCGCGTCAGCAGTTCGATGCCGGCAGACCGGGCGACCATCCCGGCATAGCGCCTTTCGTCGCTTGCCGCGTCGTCGCCGACGAGGTTGAGGCCGATCACATCGGTGCCGGTCGCCTTCAGGCTGGCGGCCACGATCGCCGAATCGAGCCCGCCGGAAAGGAGCAAGAGGGCGCGATCATGGCTGGCGGTGCGGGCACGCGCGGTAAGATGCACGGCGTTGCGCACGGCGCGAGCCGCTTCCCCGGAATCGTCGATCATCCGATCCCGAGCGACGAAGGCCCAGAGCGACCATAATGTCTCGTATACTACCCCATTCGCCGAGACGAGCAGGCGATCGCCGCCGCGCAGTTCCTCCACGCCGTCGAGGCAGGTCTCGCTGCGCCGCCATTCGGGATAGGCGATGTGACGCGCCAGGGCATCGGGATCGACGCTGAAGCGGCATCCGAGGTCCCGCAGCAGGGCGAGATCGGACGCGACCAGGAGCACGCCGCCTACCCGGGCGTGGTAACATCCCTGATCGCCCATGGGCGCCCGTATGATGGCGGCGGCGGTATCGCTGGTCGTGAAGGCGACATAGCTGCCCCAGTAGCGTTCGATCAGCTTTTGCCCACGCGACCGGGCGATCGCCGTCCATGCCGCATCGTCAAGCGTGGTTTCCGGGCGCGTGCTGCCACGATCGAACAGTTCGCCGACTATCGCATGGCCGCCAACCTGTGCGATCCCGTACCGGTGGTCGCTCCACAGCATGAAGCGGTCGGTTTCGATCAGCGGCACGAACGACACCGAGGCCTTGCGCGCCCTGTCGATCCGCCCCGGAGGAAGCGGCTCGGCGCTGGTCGCGATCAGCGCGAGAAAGCGGCGCCTCATCATAAGACCAGGATCGGGGTGAAGGTCCGCACCATGTCGATGCGGTCGTTGACGAGCCGGTCCTCGTGCTGGACCCAGCAGTGGGCGGAAAATGGCCCGAGTTGCACCCCCAGCACGACATCGGGCCGTATTCCCTTCGCGATCATGCGCGATGCCACCGCGATGGAGTTTGCAAGACACAGGTCGATCTGGCTGGCAAGGTGCGCCGCTGAAACGAACCCGGCCATGATCCCTTCTACCTGCCCTTCCGGCAGGGCACGGGATGTCGGCAAGCGCGATTTGCGGGTCGACAGCCAGGAAAGGGTCCGACCGAGACCCGCCATCTTCAATCGTACGCGCGTGGCGGCAAGGCAGCACAGAGCGCTGGTCGTCCCGGCGAGGGCGGGCCGCGGAAGGTCCAGATCGAGAAGACTGGTCTGCGGCATCACGATCGGACGGCAGGCGGCCGGTGCCTGAGGAGACGCCGATGCCATTAGCAGGCCGCGCGCCAGCAGTCCCTGGACGTGCGCATCGTCTGGCGGTGGGGTCGCGCCTTCCGCCAGCGCCAGGAAGCTGTGCTCGGCGCTTCGCGACAGGCAGAAATAGCGGTCTGCCACGATATCGAGAAAGATGATCCGGTCGCCGACGCGGCAGAAGGAGATGCCATTGCGAAGGGTGAAGCCCATGATCGAACGCCCAGGATCGAAGCCCAGATCGGCGCGCGATCCCATCGGACCGCGCGCCGACGCCGTCAGTCGTCGGCAATGCCGAAGAGCTGCTGGCCGTTCTTGGCATCGATGACCAGGCCGGCGCCGCCCTTGGTTTCGATGCTTGCGGTGCCGAGGTCGATCACTTCGTCTTCACGTTCCATGATGCACTCCTTCGTCCTGCTGCGAAATGCAGCCATGGCAGACTATGGAGGGCGGTCGGCTATCCGAACTTTATACGGATTCTATATCGATTTTGTTTGGCAGGGCGGCGGGCGTCAGCCCGCGCGGTAGACGGCCCGCACGATGTCGGCGGCAGCGCGGCGGCGGCGGCGATGATAGCTGCGGCACAGGATTTTCAGGTGCTTGCGTTCGGCGGTGCTGACGGCCTGCCACAGCGCCTCCAGTTCAGCGCCGGTGCCTTCTAGCACATGCTCTTCGACAGTCCGGACGGCGTGGAGGCGGGCGTTGAGCCGGTCAAGCGCGAGCGCATGCTCGCGATTGGCGGAATGGCGGGCAACGGCCAGAAACGTCGCCGCGGTCCGGTCGGCCAGGGCCGTATCGTCCGCGAGGTCGCCAAGGGGCGGAAGTGCGGCCGGGCGTCGCCATGCGTTGATGGCAAGCAGGACGAGCTCGGCCGACCAGTCGTAGATATCCGCAAGGCCCGGTTCATCGAGCGCAGGGACATGGAAGCCGCCGGCGGTACGTGTCTCCACTAGGCCCTCGCCGGTCAGCCTGTGGAGCGCGTCGCGTACGGGCGTCACGCTCGCGGCAAGCGGCGCGGCCAGCGCCGCCGGATCGAGCCGGTCGCCTGGCCGGAATTCGCGGCTCATGATCCGGAGGCGCAGCGCCTGATGGACCCGTTCGGCGGTTGCCCCGGCGTTCACTGCGCTTCTCGCTGTTCCTGCGCATAGGCATCGACCAGCGCCTGCTGGTCGGGTCGCAGCGCATCGACGGCGCCGAGTGGCCGGTCCGCGCGACCGTCGAGCAGTACCGAAGGGCATTGCCCCTCGAAATTGCCGAGATTGGGCCGATGCTGGCGATAGCCGACCAGCGCCGCCAGATCGGGCGGGAACGCTCGCGCGACCTCGGGCGGATAGGCGAGCCATTGGTTTTCATAGGGCTTGAGCCAGCCCAGTGCATAGCCGATCACGATCCCGCGTCGCACCTCCCGCGTGCGGTTTGCACCCGCGCCGTGGAGCGTCGAGCCGAGAAACAGAAGCGCCGCGCCGGGAGCCATCTCGGCGGCGAGAGGCGCGCCGTCCGGCTCGGCCAGTGCGTTCGCGCCATGGCTCTCCGGCCAGATCCGCGTGGCGCCGTTTTCCTCCGTAAAATCGTTCAGCGGCCACATCACATTGACGAGATACTCAATCTCGCCGACAGGGCCGCGCCACATGTCCTGGTCGCGGTGCGGCAATTGCGCCGGGGCGCCGGGATGAACCGCGATCGCCTGGGTCGTATTGAGCTGGATGCACTCGCACCAGGATGAGAGCACCGCCTGGACGATACGGAGAATGCGCGGGTGCTGGACCAGCGCCGCAGCGCCGGCCGCGCGCGTGAGCAGGCGGCCGAACCGCTTGGTGGTGCTGCCGTAGAAACCACCCTGGCCGAACGGCGTCGCCGCGAAATCACCCATCAATTCATCATCGAGCGCGTGGACCTGCGCGGGCGGCAGCGCATCGGGAAGGATACACCAGCCATGATCGAGAAGGTCGCGCGCGCTGCGGGCGATCTCGTCGTCGATCCTGCCGATCATCGTCGTTCTCCTTGTTTCAGGCCGCGATGCGCCGGCTGTCCCGGATGGCCGGCGCCGCCTGGATGCCCGCCGCCGCGAGCAGGCCGGGCGTGTCGGGGGCGATATCGATGCGCAGCGCAGCCAGCATCGCGCCATCGACGACTTGCGGCAGTCCGAGCGGACGGCAGCGCCAGCCGAACGCGAGGATCTGCTGGAACCAGCCCATTTCGGCGATCGCGCTGTAGCCGGTGATGCCGTGATCCAGCGCATGATCGACGAGCGCGGTCACCAGCGTATCGCGCACCGCGCGGCGCTCGGCCGCGCGCAGCCGGCGGTCGAGGCAGAAGCGGGTGATCTCGAAAATGTCCGGGGCGCGCGGCAGCGCGTCTTCGCACAGGCCTGGATAGAGGCTGTCGAGAATGTGCGGTCGCATGGTCGGCAGCAGGCGCGCCGAGCCCAGATGCGCCCCGTCGGGTTCGGCGAGAATCAGATAGATGGCGTTGAGATCGTCGAACTGGTCGACTTCATAGCGACCTTCGAGGACCGGGACGTCCCATTTGAGCAGGTCGACGAAGACCGACTTGCGCGCGGCGAACATCGCGCGCAGCGCCGCGTCCGACGCGGACGGCGGGGCGGATTGCAGGATATGCAGCATGGCTCTTGCTCCCTTGGCCCTGATCGGTCGAGGGTCGGCGAGATGCCGGTCGCAGCGCTATGCCCGAAAAGGGGCATAGCGACGGCGGAAGATATCCGAGAAGGTGAGGGTTCCGTCGAACAGCGTCCGGATCACCAGCAATGTCCGCTTGTTCACGCCGTAGCGTTCGCAGGCCTGCTTGATATGCCGGGCCACCGTCTCTTCGCTGATCCCGAGGATGCGGCTGATCTCCCAGTCGCCCTTGCCGCGCGCGACCCACAGGACGCAGTCGCGCTGCCGGTCGGTCAGTGCAGGCCCCGGACGCGGCAAGAGCCCGCCGCGTCCCGTCCACAATCGGCGCGCCGCTTCGAACGCGAAATTGCCGGCGAGTTGCGCCAGCGGCAGCATGGCCTGCGGGAGCGGCCGGTCCGCTTCGCTCGCAAAGGAGCAGGAGCCGCGCGCCTCGCCTGGAACATGCGCCGGGACGGTGAAGCCGTCGCCGATGCCCTGTGCGCGGCCGAGCGCCAGGATCCGAAGATCGCCCGGCGTCAGCGGGATCATCGCCGCCATTTGCGACCAGGGGAAGCCGATGCTGGTGACATGGCTGGCGCGGTGCACCGGGTCGCTCACGCCCAGAGCGTTCTGGTCATAATAGTCCGCCCAGCGCCGCGGATAATTATGCAGCCGGATCGCCGCGTCACCGGCCGTGGCCACATCGACATGATGGCTGAGCGCGAAATACTGGAAACCCAGTTGCACGCTGATGGCAGCCATGGCCGCCGCAAGCTCGTCCGCGTTGCCGACCGTTTCGACGATGCGCGCAAGCTGCATCGCCATGCCCGAATAAGGCATCTGATCCTGTCGCGACCGTCGGCGGCGTCTCGTGCGGCCTGGATCCCGGCGGTCGCCCTTCCTTGGTCCTGTGGGCCAGGCGGCGGGGCCTCAAGCCGTCGCCGGGCGACTCCTGTCATGGAAGCGTCATATCATGTTGTGCAGGCGCGCAGAAGTTGTCTTGTGCGATGCAGCATATATGCCCCCGCGCTGTTCGCGGGTTTCGGCCCGTGACGCTGCTGCAGGCGTGGCGTGAGAGCACCGCTTACGCACGGCTGCGCTGTATCGATCGCGCCGGGATCATGTGGGAGTGGCTGCGTCGCAATCCTGATTATATCGCCTGGCATGCCCGGGCGAGCAGCGTTACCCGCGGCCGCGTCGATCCGCGCGCGTGGGGGCTGCACTTTCGCTGAAGATCCGGCCCGGTCGGCACCCGAGGCACGGATCATCTGGCATGCCGATCTCGATCCCGCAACCCTGTCCGTTATAGCGATTTCCACCGATCGCGCCGATCCCGATGGTCTTGATCTGGAGCGTGTCGCCGCTTGGCTGACCGTCGTCACCGATCCGGACGGCTATGACCATGCCGTTCTCTCGGACGGTCGCCACCATATCCGGCTCGATGTGGCGCAAGGCCGGCTTGCCGGTGAGACCTTGGTGCATCTCCACTATCGGTTGCATGGGCTTAGCAGCGCCGAGGCGGGCATCCTGCCGCTGCGCCGCCTCCTCCATCTCCAGCACCATCGCCGCTTTGCCCGCTCGCTGTACCCGCGCGACCCCTGGATCGAACGCGGCATCCAGTTGCTGCGCGTCCATGACGCGCTGGCCGACGGCGCGACCCAGCGCGAAATCGGGGCCGTTCTGTTCGGCGAGGCGCGCGTGGCCGAAGACTGGAACGACCGATCCGACTCGCTGCGTTCGCGTGTCCGGCGGCTGGCGCGCGAAGCGAAGACCCTGGCGTTGGGCGGGTATCGCGATCTGATGCGGCGGCGGTACCGATGAGGTGGGGCGGTGGTTGTACGTCGGCGAGGACGTCCAGACGGGGCGCCTCGCGCCGGGCGCTGCGCCAACCGGCACGACCGCGCTCTATGGCTCGGCGTTCGTTGCGCCAGCGCACCGACGCCTGCACCACCGAGCCCCGGCCAAGCCGGGTCTCAGCCTTGCGGTGACGATCGCTGGCGCGGCCACAGCGACCGACAGTCCGTGCAGATCGTCAGGGCCTGCCGCGCGGTTGACGGAAGCAGGCCATCGGCGGATTTGACCCGGAAACGACCGGATTCTCCGCCTGCCACCTTTGCAACATGGCTGCGAGATTCGCCATGATGCCAACCTCGCGTTGCGCGATGTCGACGCTTGACCATGCAATTCTGAAAAGAAACGGTTCGACCGAACGTGGGACAATTCTGCCATTCCCGGGCGCAACCTTGAATGACGGGTTTCGCCGAAACTTGTCATTGGCAGAGACACGATCAGAAAATGCCGTGCCGTGACGCGACAATTTACTATCATCGCCCTAATGTGCCCTATCCCCGCTCTACGTAATGCGGGTCATACAGGGCTCTTCGGGTTCGCTCAATTGTGATAAGGTGAAACATCACCCGGTTCTAGTCGCAAGCATCCCGTGACTGAGAGACTCGAGCGCTCCCGCTTGCTGACGCGGAGTTTATCATGATTACTGATACTAAAAACAAGGCCGGACCTGCCGAATGGGCAGATTATGTCATCCGCGCTGCTGCTGGAATAGCCAGCGCCGGATCGATCTTCGGCTATGAGAAAATCGTCGCTGCCCGGATTTGGCTGGCAGAACGCCATGGGCGTTCGCTTGCAGAGGCTGCTGACAATGAGTTGCACGGTCAGCCTTGGTGGAGCCGGGGGAGGAGAGATGAACTCGCCACTGCCCTCGATGAATGGGAGAACGAGGGCGGTGGCATCTCGAGGTAGGTGGAGCGAAGAGCCCGCGCCGCCGTATGTTCGGTAAAGCGTGAACTTTAGTGCGGGCTCTCGCGGCTTTATACTGTATCGGCCTGTCGCGCTATCGCCAGTTCAATCGCCCTGATGAATTGATCACCATATTGCTGCGTGGACACATAATCCTGTTCATCCTCTCCCAAGACGTGACCTAGACTGAACGTTTGTTTGAGGCGCATCAGAATGTCGGGCTGCTCTTCTGCGATATGACGGATTAAGGCCCGTAATATGCGTTCATGGGCCAGAACCCGGCGTTCCAAATCCGTGTTTTCAATATTCATTGCTGAGACATTCCTCTGTTCACGCTTTTGGGAATCGCTTGGTGATGCGGCTTTCTGCTGAAGCACGTATTTCACACGGCCTTCTGCTGCCGCGTTTCGTTTGTCAGCCATTCCTACTTCTTCTGCTGCCGACCGAAACGCGCTGAAGCGCCTTCGCTTTCCTTGCGTATCAGACATGTTCTACCTCCATTTGAGGATAGTTGCGATTTTGAAACCGGGCGGCCTGGATCCAAGTTTCGTTTGCGAAAGAGGTGATCCAGGTGGATCCCGCGTCAGAGGTTGTTACGGTGCGTCAAGTCATCGAAAGCCTTATTGAGCCGGCGTATTTCAGCATGAGTCAGAAGTTCGCCGCGGGCCACCTGGTCACGCGCGCTGGTGAGAAGACCTTCAAGAATCTGCAGACGCGTTTGAGTTCTGTTGGGCAGCCTTTCGAGGCGAGACTGGGCATTGATGATCGTCGCGGCGAAATCCAGGCTATTTGCGGTTGGACATTTGTTGGTTTCTTGAACGACTTCCACTTTTCCAGCCTTAATTGTAGATCAATACGAGGATGGTCGCGGCAATCAGAATAAGTGATGCGTTCATGATCACCGCGCGGGCTAAGGTATCATCACGGAAGAGACCGGCGCTGAACCGAAGCATTGTCGAAACGCTTGGAGTATGGCAATTGGAACGGTGTGCGTGGTGAGGTGGACATGTCACTCTCCTCGTCGGGCGGGAGCGCGATAGTCTCTCAGTCACGGCGGCCATGGACGGAGTCGAAGCCGGGATGCGCCAGTATACCACGTCTCACACAGCGATCCTAAAGCCGTTTTCGTGAATGAATAGCATCCCGAATTTGTGGCGGCCCCAGGCAAGCCGATCGGCAGGGTTTGGAACCAGGCGCTAACAGCGCTTCCAGGTTCAGCTTCTCGGAGAGGGTGTGACGTAGCCGCGAAGAGATGTCGCAGGTAAGGCTGCAGTTTGGCTGGAACGGAGTGGTCGATACTGGAATAAAGCGCCTGCCACGACTGGATACCGCGCTGAGATCATCTAAGATCGTGCTTGATGACAAACTCGTCGAACAGTCCGAGCTCATAACCGTGTCCAATGTACCCAACCTCCTGGGCGTGACAGTCTTGAACGGCGCGTCTTTCGGGCGACAGCTCCCGCCCCGATCCTTGGAGACTATCCTGAGGTGGCCTCGCCTTCTTGGACAGGTTGGCGGCTAAGTTAAGCTCATCGCGGATGTCGTTTTATGCCGCCATTTGGGTGATCAAATCCTGGGGGGCATGCCCCCCAGGATTTGAAGCGCCGATT
>NZ_JBEGHU010000004.1:0-133209 GCF_040676415.1 Sphingobium sp. LSP13-1-1.1
CTTGCTCGCACCCATCGGCAACATCCCGCCTGCCGAAGCCGAGGAGCTCTACTACGCCATGCTGGACGACACACCCATGGCAGCATAATTTAAGCCAAATGGCCTCCGGCAATCCCGGGGCGGTTCAGTCAGCGGCCTAGAGAGATAATTTCGTATCGGCAGTCTCATGCCTGCGATGCTCCGGGCGATTGAAACGTCAGCTTAGGATAGCAATGCCCAAACGGCGGTATGTCCACAACTGGTCGACGGCCGACCGGCGGCTATTGCCCGCCTACCATAGTGCCGGGCCATGACAGCGGAAGGGCAGCTTTCTGCTTATGTCCGCCAATAACCGGACCGTCTCAAATCGGCCAATTCCAGTCGAACAATAGTATCTGGACAGATCCAAGATCATCCGTCACCATGCTATTAAGCTGGTGGTTTTATGACCAGCAGAGGAGTCCGTGGGAACGGATGTGGTAAAGTTGCAGTTGAAGTGTGCAGAAGGCTGGAATTTATACTGTTTCGATGACGGTTATTAATCCCTCCCTCTCCGCCAACTCCTTTTCTACTAAGTTGATGATTTTCTTGGAGAAATCTATCAGCGGGGTGCTGTCAGACAAAGGCGAACTGCTCTCCACGCGATGCACTTTGGATCGCGAGGGTAGGGGATCAGCTCATGAGAGAATACCACTCAGCAAAGGCAGCTGAGCGTCTTTCCTTATAGGTCTGGCGATCGACGAGGTGGCGTTCCAGTGCGAAGTGGTTGTGGACGTTGGCGTGTACGGATGCGAATTTCTGTAACGACCTGATTTGTCGGAAGCGCAGCATAGCTCTCCAGGATCTCGCCTTCCTGATCGACGGCGTGCCATAGATAAACCATTTCGCCATTCACCTTGACGTACATTTCGTCGAGGTGCCAGCGCCAGTGGCGAAATCCCCGCATGCGGCTGATCCGCTGCCGGCGAATGTCGCCTGCGAACAGCGGGCAGAACCTGTTCCATCAGTAGCGCACCGTCTCGTGGCTGATGTCGATACCGCGCTCGAAGAGCAGGTCTTCCACGTTCCTGAGGCTGAGCGGGAAGCGCACGTACATCATCACCGCCAGCCGCATCACCTCGCGCGACGAGTTGAAGTAGCGGACGGATTGTCAGGCTTGGAGCGGCTCATGCCCTACTTTAGCAGCGCCCAGAGCAACGCGCCATTTTGCTCTGACAGAGCCCTCCGGCGTAATCGCGTGGACTCGCCCTGCCAATATGTCCGAGAACCAGAAGAGCCTATCGCGCCAGCGCGGTCCGTCTGGAAACATCAGGCCGCTCATGCCGCGGATCGATTCGAAATCCATATGCGGCTCTCCGTTCCTAACGAAGCCCCAGCCGCACGGCCACGAAGCGCCTGACCTCGTCCAAACCACGTTGAAACAGCGCAATGTCGTCGGCTACCAGCCCATTGGGCGGCAGATGGGCCGGATGGACCATAATATTGGTACGTATCAGCATGATCCCGCGTCAGGCGACGGCCGGGATGATCTTGAGCTGCTGGAACCGGCGCGTATATTTCCGGAACATCTCCGCCGTATCCATGCAGTCGTGAAAGCCCGCCTGACGGATCTTGATAGTGCTGGAGAGGCCGTAACGGACGACATGGGCGGGATCGAGCGGATAGGACCAGCCGCCCCCCACCGCAAGCGATTCGCCCAGCAACGCGTCCAGATCCTCAGGCGCTTTCAACCCGTATTTGCGCACCATGCCGGGCCAGAGATGCGCCAGGGCGCGAACCTCCTCCGCAATGTCGAACGGCTGGGGCGCGGCCAGCTCCATGGCCAGTTCCTCCGCCACGATGGGAAATGCGTCGTGCAGCGAAAAGACGTCGCCGTTGACGAGGTTGAACGCCTCGTTGCGCGCATTCTCCGCCCCGGCCGCCCAGTCGAGCCCCTGCGCGAGAAGGTCGGCGTCGGCGATATCGGTTATCATGCTGGCCCCATCCGGCACGAGGAGGGGCAGCCCCGCCTCCTTGCGGAGCGCCGCGAACAGGGCGAGCACCAGGAAGGTGTTCATGTTCGCGCCCACCGCCTCACCGACGATCATGCCCGGCCGGATAATCGTCCACGCCCAGGACGCGCCCCGCTGCTTCGCCCGGATATAGTCCTCATGTTGATGATAGAAATTTTCTTGGTCTATGCGCGGGAGTGATTCCTTGTAGGGCATGGGCGGCGTGCGCTCGATGAGATGCGAGCCATAGGCCTTGAAGCCATGGACGAGCCCGATGTGGCGAAAGCCGTGCGCGGTGGACAGGATCGGATCGACCACGTTGCGCAGCATCGCCATGTTCCTGGCGTACTGCTCGGGGTCGCGCCATCCGGCGATCATGTTCCCTTGCTGCTCGTTGACGGCACAATAAGCGATATGGGTCACGCCCGGCATCGCGGCGAAGATCTCGGCGCATTTCTCACCGTCCAGCAGGTCGAGCGGGATATGCTCGACATGGTCGGGACAGAATAGCGGCCGCCGCCGCGAAACGGCCGTGACCTTCCAGCCGGGCTTGGCGGCAAAATGCTTGAGCGCCGCCGAACCGGCCAGACCCGATGCACCGATGATGAGGATTTCAGGCATCCGCTATACTCGCGAGCGAAAGCCGTTCCCGCGGCGATCCGTCGTCAGCCATGATAGCCTCCGTCAACCCGCACGACCTCCGCGTTCATATACGCGCCGTCCTCGGACGCGATCATCGCGATGATGCTGGCGATATTCTCCGGCGAACCATAGATCCCATCCGGCCGCGACAGATGCGCGAAGAGCGACATGTCCGCGCCCTCCGGAAACCCGCCGGCTCCCATGGCGTCGGTCATCGGGGTGGCGATCCCGCCGGGCGCGACCGCGTTTACGCGCACGCCGCGCTTGATATACTCCCAGCCCAACGTGTGAGTCAGCGCGGCCACCCCGCCCTTGCTGGCGGCATAGGCCGCCATGTAGGGATGGCCGAAATAAGCCGAGGTGGAAGCGGTATTCACGATGTTGCCCTTCGATTCGAGGAGATAGGGTAGCGCCTCGCGGCAGCACAGAAAGGTGCCGACCAGATTGATCTGGAGGATGCGGACGAAGTCCTCCAACGTCTCCTCCACGCTGTGCACCGCGCGCAGCACGCCGGCGACATTGATCAGCACGTCGAGCTTGCCCTGGCGTTCCGCGAACCCGGCGAAAGCGCTTTTGATCGCCGCCTCGTCGGTGATCGATGCCACTACGGTCTCCACCCGGCCTGCCTGACCCGCCGCGCTACGTGCCTGATCGGCTGATTCGGCCAGCGCGTCCACGTTGACGTCCACCGCGAGGAGGGTCGCGCCCTCGCTCGCCAGCCGGGCGAGCGTCGCCCGTCCGATGCCGGTGGCGGCGCCGGTGACGATCGCCACCTTGTCCACGAACCTTGCTGCGCTGCTCATCAACTTCCCTCCATCGTCCTCTGCGTCATTCTTCGGGCGCGACGCTGAACCCCACTGTCTGCCCGCCGTCCGCGAGCACGACCGAACCGGTCATGAAGCTGGCCGCATCCGACAGCAGGAAGCAGGCGACCTCCGCGATTTCGCTCGGGTCAGCCATCCGCTGCAACGGCACCTTCTTGGTGATGAAGGATTCCAGCGAGGGATCGCGCTCGATGGCGACGGCGGCGATCTCGGTTTTCACGCCGCCAGGGCACAGGCAGTTTATCCGGATGCCCTCCCTCGCATATTCGAGCGCCGCCGACTTGGTCAGACCGACGATCGCATGCTTGGTCGCCGCGTAGACCGCGAGATAGCCCGACCCCGCGATGCTGGCGGTGGAGCCGGTGTTCAAGATTACGCCCTTGCGGGCCGGCCGCATGAGGCGCAGCTCGTGCCGCATGCATTCGACCGTGCCATAGAGGTTGGTCTCGATCAGCGAGCGGACCTCCGCATCGGTCGTGTCGCTCAACGCCTTGAAGTCGTTGGTGATGCCGGCGTTGTTGAAGGCCGCATCCAGCCTTCCGAACGACGACTGGATACGGTCGAAGCCGGCGGCGACGCTGGCGGCGTCGGCGACATCCATCTGGACGAACGTAGCCTCACCGCCCGCGCTGCGGATATGATCGACGGTGCCCTCGGACTGCGCCGCCCGGCGCGCGGCGACCAGGACGTGCGCACCCCGGTCGCCAAGCATGATCGCCGCGGCCTTGCCGATGCCGGAGCTTGCGCCCGTGACCAGCACGACCTTTCCGTCGAACCTGTTCATCCGTCCTCTCCCACTTAGACCTTCGGCCGGTTCAGCCCACAGACGGGTAGGACACGGCCGAGACAATGCTGATGCATGATGCGGTAAAGCCGCCCTCGACGGGGAGGACCGACCCGGTGACGTAGCTCGATTCATCAGAGCACAGCCAGACGGTGGCGGCCGCGATCTCCTCCTCCCTGCCGAAACGTTTCATGGCGATTGCTTCGCGCATCGGGCTCAGCACCGATTCGTCGTTGTTGGTCAGCATCGGCGTGGCGATCGCCCCGGGGGCCACGCTGTTCACGCGAATGCCCTTGTCTGCATATTCCAGCGCCGCCGCCCGCGTCAGGCCGACCGCCGCGTGCTTTGCCGCCGAATAGGCACTGAAGAACGCGAAGCCGTTGATCGCCGATCCCGACGTCACGTTGACGATCGAGCCGCCGCCATTCTCCAGCATCGCCTGGATCTGATACTTCATCGACAGGAACACGCCGCGGGCGTTTACCGCGAAATCGTCCTCATATTCCTGCAGCGTCAGCTTGTGCATGTAATTGGGCATGTGTGCGACGCCAGCCACATTGGCGGCGAAATCGAGCCGGCCGTAGGCGGAGACCGCCGTCTCGACCATCCGGCGCGTATCCTCCTCGACCGAGACGTCGGCGAGGCAGGCGAGCGCCGTTCCCCCGGCCGCCTGGATCTCGGCGACGGTGCGGTCGATCTTGCTCTGCGTCCGGCCCACCACGACGACCTTGGCGCCGTCGCGCGCGAAGCGGAGAGCGATGCCATGACCCATGCCCTGCCCGCCACCGGTGACGAGCGCGACGCCGTCCTTCAGCTTTGCCATTTCAAATCCTCTTTCTATTTCTTGCCAGACTGGACGACCCGCCTGCTCCGGGCCAGTTGAAAATCAGGATCAGCGCTCCAGCGGAACGTCGAAAGCCTTCAGATAATCGCCGCTGATCCGGTCGATGTCGGCCTCGGTCATGCCGATGTCCGCCAGTGAATACTGATGATGCGCGCGCCCGGATCGCTCGCTCGAATCATTGGCGAGCCAGGCTTCCATCGCCGCCGCGCGGTCTTCGCTGAACTCGAGGCCGAGCCGCGAATAGATGGATCGCACAGTGCCGATCGGATCGGCCCGGAAATCCAGGAAGCGCACGTCGACGAACCGCTCCGCCATGCCGGGCCGTTGCCGGAACTCGAGCGCTTTTTCCCAGGTGTCGTCATAATCGCCGACGATGCTCTTTTCGCCCGGCGCCGCGGCGGCGAACTTGCTGTGCAGCACGGTCGCCATGTTGGCGATCGACGGATAGATCTTGGCCGTGTCGCGATGACAATGAATGAACATGGCGTCGGGGAAGACCTCGACAATCTCTTCGAGGAAGCGCACGTGCAGCGGTGTCTTCAGCACCCACCGGCGCGGCGGCAGCCCATGCTGCAGATATTTGAGGAAATCGCGCTGTTCACGATAGATCGCGCGGAAGTCCTGCTGGAACAGGATCTCCTGATAGGTCGGCAGTTCGGCAAGGGCGGTGAACGTCGCCGAGGCCAGAAGCAGCTCCCAGAAGAACAGGCATTCCTCCGCGCGGTCGGCACCCATGGGGTGGACGCCCAGCCAGTCGTCGTCGAGCAGGCCGAGGTCGCCGAGCCGTTCCTGACACTTGGTCTCACGCAGACCACGGGTGAAAGCATCGTCGGCGCGCGGAGAGGGATAGTGCATCTCGAACAGACGCGGCGCGCGGTTCAGGGGGTCGGACCCCAGCAAGTTATGGAGGAAGGTCGTGCCCGAACGCGGCAGGCCCAGGATGAAGATCGGCGCCTTGACCGTCTCGTCGCGCCATCCCGGATGGCGCTTGCGATCGGCGACATATTTGAGGCGTGAGGTCAGGATATCCATCAGGAAACGGTAGAACCGCACCTCCCCGCGCGGATGCAGGTTCGAGGGCTGGTTGAGATCATTGACGAAAGTGGTCAGCAGGCGCTCGGGCGTGCCGACATGGTCGAGCGCCCAGTCATCGAGCGCGGTTTCGATTTCGGCGGCGCGCATCAGCTCCGCTGCGCTTGGCAAGGACATGGATCGCCCCCTTTCAAATGCCGTACATGCGGCGAATGCCCGCGCCTCGCGCGGTCACGATGGCGCACCGCTCCTCGGGCGAGACCGTGGGCGAGCCGACGTGGAGACGGTTCGGCAGATCTGCGAGCTTGACCCTGGTGACGACTGGCTCGGGCACCGGATCGCACCAGACCCAGCGCGATGCGCAGACGCCCCGCAGATGACCGACCGTATCCATCCAGTTCGCGATTCCCGGGTCGCGGGCAGAGACGACGATGCGGATCTTGCCGTCCGGATCGACCCTTGTCTGCATGGCGTTCAGCGATGACTGGTTATTGAGATAATCGACCGTGTCATATTGCAGGTTGGCGAGCTGGAATGCCCAGAACGTCGAGGTCTTCGGCGGGTCGAACTCAAATACCAGCCCCTCGTCCTCGGCAATGTCGAACACCATGAAATGATAGGCGGCGTGCTGGATCCCACCCAGGTTCTGCTCCTTGCCGGTCCAGAAGACGTTGACGCCCACGTCGCCGACGATCTCGTCGTTGCGTCCGATCCAGTGCCGCGCCGATTCACGGGCGAAGTTCGTCAGCTTGCGGATGCGGGTGGCAAGGTCGCGGTTGCTGATCTGGAGGCGGGGCTTGTCGAGGCCGTCAAGACGCTCGATCTGGACCACTGCGGGTACGTCGTTCGTCCAGTCGTACATCGCGTCGCGAATAACAAGAAGCAACTGGTTCTCGCTCGGGTCAGTCTTGATCCAGTTGCCGTCATGCTGGTCGGGCGAGAGGATGATCTCGAAACTGCCGTCCGCCTCGACATGCATCTTGCCGAACTCCAGGATGGCGACCTGGCGGAACTTGGGATCGCCCCAGAACTCGCTCTGCACGTGGAGCTCGCTCCAGCGGGTGGTGCCGGTCTTGCCCGTGATCCGGTAGGTGCCCGCGCCGTCGGCAAAGGCGAACTGATAGTGGAAATCGGGGCAGCACAGGCCCCAGGTGAAGGTCATCGGGTGATGGAAGGCGTGCGTCTTGCTGAAGAAGGGGTAATCCTGCCTTGGCGCGACGAAGACGTTGAAGCCGGTGTGCTCGATCGACATGACGTGGAACATCGCCCGATCCTGCTCCTCGGGCGTGTCTGCCCATCCCGAGGCGAACCATTGGGCGCGGATGTCGGCCAGAACCTTGGTGTGCTCGTTCCACACATGTTCGTATGAATCGGCGCTGCCGGGAGTATTGTCTGCCATCGCTCTCCACTCTCTCTTGCTCGCGCGCCGATGCCCGCATTCGGTGCGGCGGCGATGCCGGATGGCGAGACGATAGCGAATCGTCTGGACAGCGGTGTCCCCATATGGGAGGTTCATCGCGTTATGAATGATGTCGCGGACCGGTTGATCGCAGCGTTGCACGACGGCCCCTTCGAAACGCCGCCCTGGACGACGTTCCTGGAGCTGCTGCGCGCGGAGCTGGACGCCGACTATTCCGGTATCATCTTTAAGCCGCCGGATCGTGGGCCGGGCGGCGTGGTGGAGCTGTTCGCAGGCGACGACGCACCGGTGGAGGTCCATCAATTCTATCGCGAAAGCTTCTACCGCTCCGACCCCGTCATGGGCGGGACCCTGCGCGAAGGGCAGGTCTACGACCTGAACGACGTTTTTGACGAGACGAACGACTATCACCGGAAATATCGCCAACAGATACTGGAGCCGCGTGGCGTCCGGCACATGAAGGTGGTGCGCGTCACCGAACCGAGCGGCGTCACCGGCTGGATGTTCATCGCGCGCCGGGACAAGCCGTTCCACCAGCGTGATGCGGAGTTGCTCGCGCGGCTTTCGGCGCATTTCCGGCGCTCGCTGCGCAACCATATCGCGCTCGAAGGCGAACTGCTCCACGCCCGCGCAGCGGACAGCATCATTGCTCGGCTGAACATCGGCTGGCTGACTCTCGATGCGACCGGCACCGTCGTCCAGACAAGCGCGCATGCCTCCGCGATCCTCGACCACAGCGCCGCGCTCAAGATCGGAAAGGACGGTCGGCTGGTCGCGATGCGCTCCTCGGCGAACGGGGTGCTACAATCGGCCATCGCCGCCATCTCGGCCGAGGGATCGGCCCGGCCTCAGGCGATCTGTGTGTCGGACGATCCCTGGCTCAACATGATGCTGACGCCCTTTGCTGGCGTGCCGGCATCGCCCGACAGGACGTCGGTCATGATCGCTTTCCTGCAGGGCGAAACGCGATTCGGCGCGCGCAGGCACGAACAGATCGCCGAATTGTTCGGCCTGCTCCCCAGCGAGGCGCGGCTGGCCCTGCTCATCAGCCAGGGCGCATCGCTGGCGGAAGCGGCCGACAAGCTGGCGATCACGCTGGAGACGGCGCGGAGCTATTCCAAGAGAATCTATGCGAAGATGGGCGTGCGCGGTCAGGCCGACCTAGTGCGGTCGATCCTGACCAGCGTTCTGACGCTCGCCTGATCGCGCCCCGTGCCACCCGATTGATAAGCGCGCGGCGCCTGCTACTGTCGGCGTTATATTGGGAGCGATCCGCTAGCAGGAGAGTGAGCCATGACGTTTGATCCCTTCACGCAATATGACCGCCGCACGCTCGTGGCTTCCGACCCCGTCGAGATCGATGCGCCGGCCGCCATCGTTTGGGAGATCCTGACCGACCTGCCGCGCTACGGCGAATGGAACCCCTATTGCGTGCGCGCCGAATCGACGCTGGAAATGGGCGCGCCGGTGAACATGATGCTGGTCGACTATACCGGCTCCGGCTCGCTCATTCCCTGGTGCGAATATCTCTGCGCGTTCGAGCCCGAGCGCCTGCTGTCCTGGGAGCTGCCCGGTACCCCCGAATTCCCTTATGAGGCCCGGCGGGATCAGGTCATCACTCCGCTCGGTCCCTATTGTTGCCGCTATCTGTCCACCGACGCCTTTTTCGGCGAGAACGCGATCCATGTGATGAACTTCACGCAGGGCTGGGTGAAGCGCGCGTTCGACGACACCGCGCGGGCGCTAAAGCGCCGGGCCGAGGCGATGCACCAGGCGCGCACGACGGTCGCCGCCTGAAGTCAGGGCAGCCGCGCGACGGGTCTCGCGCACGATCCGCGCCATCGGGATTGCGCTGCTTGGGGTGAGGACCTCGCCGATCGCCTCTTGCCTGTCATCCAGGGTGTCGTCCGATTGATTATGAGCGCTGGTATCGCTTCGAAGCGCGCGATGGTACTGTTGCGGCACAGATGCAGCGTTCGCGGAGCTGTGCCGCATGATATGACAAGCGAAGAGGATAGGACCCGAGGCGATGATGACACTGCAGGAGATTTCCGACCGGCTTGAGCTCGAAAAGCTCACCCATGATTATTCCCATGCCATCGACACCCGGGATTTTGATCTCCTCAACGATGTGTTCACGCCCGACGCCTTCGTCGACTACAGCGCGTTCGGTGCCCCGGCGGGCGATTTTCCCTATGTGCGGGACTGGCTGAAGACAGGCATGAATGCATTCGGCGGATCCCACCACATGGTCACCAATCACCGCTTCGTGATCGAGGGCGACCACGCGACCGGGCGGGTGATGTGCTTCAATCCGATGGAAAGCCTCGATGAGAGCGGAACCCGTCCCGTCATGGTCTTCGGCCTCTTCTACATCGACGAATATGTGCGCACGCCTGCGGGCTGGCGAATCAAGTCGCGCGTCGAGGAAGCGACCTACACCCAGAATGTTCCCAAGGGCGCGCTGCCGGACTGATCCGGCGGGGCAGAGAGTGCGAACGACGGAGGAGTCGTCCGGCTCGCGAGCGAGACGATGCGATTTCAAGAGCACTTCTCGAAAAGTGGGAACGGTGCTGTCAGACAAAGGCGAACCGCTCTCCACACGATGCACTTCGGGCTTAGAACGGAGAAACTCAGCTCGCGAGAGACTGCCACTGGGCCAAGGCGGCCGAGCGTCTTTGCTTGTAAATCTCTCGATCGACGAGATGGCGCTCCAGGGCGAAGTGATTGTGAAAGTGGGCGTGGACGGATGCGAATTTCTGCAGGGATCGCATCGGTCGGAACCTGAGCATAGCCCGCTCCCGTCGTCGGAAGGAGAGATGGCTGTTTTCAACCCGATTGTTCAGCCACTGCCCCATTTCCTGCTGCAGCGACAGCGGGAAACGGACATACATCATCACCACCAACCGGATCACCTCCGGGGAGGAGTTGAAATACCGAAACGGACTAATGGCGGGCTTGGTCATGACCCACCATTTACCGAACCCCGGTTTGCTTTGACAGCACCGTTCAAGCAGCCGGAAAAGTTCGATCACTGGCGGATTGGATCGAGGACAACTTGATATCGATTGTCGATTATCGCAAATCCCGCGCGAGCGATTTGGTGTGAATGACTTAGCTCAGACACGCTCCACCGCCAACGCCAGACCCATGCCGACACCAATGCACAAAGTGGCGATGCCGCGCTTGCCGCCGGTCTTTTCCAGTTGATGCACTAGAGTCATGGCGATGCGCGCGCCCGACATGCCGAGCGGGTGGCCGAGTGCGATCGCTCCGCCATTGGGGTTCACATGCGCAGCGTCGTCGGGCAGGCCGAGGCCCCGCATCACGGCGATGCCCTGGCTGGCAAAGGCTTCGTTGAGTTCGATCGCGTCGAAATCATCGATGGTCAAGCCGAGGCGCGTCAGCAGCTTTTGCGTGGCGGGCAGGGGGCCGATGCCCATCACGCGCGGCTCAACGCCGATCGACGCCATGCCCAGGATGCGCGCGCGCGGGGTCAGGCCGTTGGCATTCGCCGCCGCCTCGCTGGCGATGATCATCGCGGCCGCGCCGTCATTGATGCCCGACGCATTTCCCGCCGTTACAGTGCCGTCGGGCCCGAACAGGGGCTTGAGCTTAGCCAGCGTCTCGATCGTGGTGTCGGCGCGTGGATGTTCGTCAACGCTGATCTCCATCGTCTCGCCACGTTTCTTGCCCGGCACAGTGACGGGGATGATCTCCTCCGCGAAGAAGCCGCTTTCCTGGGCGGCGGCGGCGCGCTGCTGGCTGCGCAGGGCGAAGGCGTCCTGATCCTCGCGGCTGACGCCATAGTCGACGGCCACATTCTCGCCCGTGCGCGGCATGGTCTCCGTGCCGTAGAGCGCGTCGAGCGCAGGGTTGACGAAGCGCCAGCCCATGGTCGTGTCCTCGATCTTCTGGTTGCGGCCGAACGCGCCGTCCGACTTGCCCATCACGAAAGGCGCGCGGGTCATGCTTTCCACGCCGCCGGCGATGGCAAGCGCCATCTCGTCGGACCGGATCGCCCGCGCCGCCGCACCCACGGCCTCCAGACCTGATGCACAGAGCCGGTTTAGCGTGACGCCCGGCACCGTGTGCGGCACGCCCGCCAGCAGCAGGCTCATGCGCGCGACGTTGCGATTATCCTCGCCCGACTGGTTGGCGCAGCCGTAGAAGACTTCCTCGACCGCAGCGGGATCAAGGCCGGCGTTGCGTTCCAGCAGCGCCTTCATGGGCAGCGCTCCCAGATCGTCGGCGCGAACCTTGGAAAGGCCGCCGGCATAGCGGCCTATGGGGGTACGAACGGCGTCGCAGATAAAAGCATCGGTCATCGAAAATCCTCTCGATATTATACGGCTTCAGGCGGCTTGCGACTGTACGGCCATTTCCAGCTTCACGCCGGTCAGCCTGCGCAGTTCATCGAGCGTCAGCCCCTCGACGATCTCCAGCACCTGCGCGCCCTGCGGCCCGACATCGAATACGCCCAGATCGGTGTAGACGCGCGACACGCAGGCGAGGCCGGTCAGCGGATAGGTGCAGGCGTCCACCAGCTTGCTCTCCCCCTGCTTGGTCAGCAAGTCCATCATCACGAAGGTCTTCTTTGCGCCGATGGCCAGGTCCATCGCACCGCCCACGGCGGGGATCGCGCCCGGCTCGCCCGTGTGCCAGTTGGCGAGATCGCCGTTCACCGCCACCTGAAACGCGCCCAACACGCAGATGTCCAGATGGCCGCCACGCATCATCGCGAAGCTGTCGGCATGATGGAAGAAGCAGCCGCCGGTCAGCAGCGTCACCGCCTGCTTGCCCGCGTTGATCAGTTCCCAATCCTCTTCGCCCGCCGCCGGGGCCGGTCCCATGCCGAGCAGGCCGTTTTCGCTCTGGAGGAAGATTTCGCGCTCTTGCGGCAGATAGTTCGCGACCTTGGTCGGCAGGCCGATGCCAAGGTTCACATAGGCGCCTTCGGGAATGTCGCGGGCGACGCGGGCGGCCATCTGGTCGCGGGTCATGCGGTTCATGGTACGTGTCTCCCGGCTCAGGCGGCAAGTGCGTGGTTGGTGGCGGACGCGATCTGGACGACGCGCTGGACGAAGATGCCCGGCGTCACCACGACCTCCGGGTCGAGCGCTCCCAGCTCCACGATCTCGCCGACCTGCGCGATGGTGGTCCTGGCCGCCATCGCCATGATCGGACCGAAATTACGGGCGGTCTTGCGGTAGACAAGGTTGCCCCAGCGGTCGCCCTTGTGCGCCTTGATGAGCGCGAAGTCGGCATGGATCGGATATTCCAGCACATGGTGGACGCCGTTGATCTCGCGCGTTTCCTTGCCCTCGGCGAGCAGCGTGCCATAGCCGGTCGGCGTGAAGATGGCGCCAAGGCCCGCGCCCGCTGCCTGGATGCGCGCTGCCAGATTGCCCTGCGCCACCAGTTCCAGCTCGATCTTTCCGGCGCGATAGGCCGCGTCGAAATGATGCGAGTCCGACTGGCGCGGGAAGGAGCAGATGATCTTCTTCACCCGGCCCTCGCGGATCAGCGCCGCGACGCCCGCTTCGCCGTTGCCGGCGTTGTTGTTGATGATGGTGAGGTCGCCCACGCCGCGCGCGATCAGCGCGTCGATCAACTGGTCGGGCATCCCCGCCGTGCCGAAGCCGCCGATCATGACCGATGCGCCGTCTTGAATTTCTGCCACCGCCGCTTCGGCGCTGGCCACCGCCTTGTCGCTCATCCGAGTCTCCATAAGGGTCCGTTGCAGACCATCTGATTAGGTCGGAATATTGCGTCAATCGGTAAACGTGATATTGTCCGTTTATCGTTTGATTTGGATGGCGATATGATCGAGAACAGTGACCTTGAGGCGAATGGGGATCCTGAGTTCATGCAATCGCTGGCACGCGGCCTCGCCGTGCTTCGCTGTTTTGCAAACGAGCAGCGGCCCATGACGATTGCGCAGGCCAGCCGACTGACGGGGTTGAGCAGGCCTGCGGTCAAGCGCTGCCTGCACACATTGGTCCGAACGGGCTACGCCGCGCAGGACGGCGTGCAATATGCGCTTCGTCCCAAGGTTCTGGCGCTTGGCTATGCCTACATGTCCTCCAGTACACTCGCGATGCGGGCGCAGCCGTTGCTCGATCAGCTGCGCGACGACCTCCACGAATCCTGCTCTCTGGGCGTGATCGAAGAGGATGAAGTCTATTATGTCGCCAGGGCCGAGGTATCACGGATCATGTCGATTGCTTTGAGGGTCGGAAGCAGGCTGCCGCTCTATTGCACGTCGATGGGGCGTGTTCTCCTTGCGGCCCAGCCGCGTGGCGATCAGGAAGCCTATCTGCGTCGCACGCAGCTGAGGCAATGTACGCCCAAGACCGAAATCAACCCGTCCAGGCTGCTCGCGATTCTCGAGCATGTCGCAGAGGAGGGATATGCGATCGTGGATGAAGAGCTCGAGTTGGGGCTGCGTTCGGTGGCCGTGGCTGTCCACGGCAAAGCCGGTGCGATGGCGGCCGTCAACATGGGGACGCAGGCTGCCAGGGTCTCATTGCCCGATATGCGATCCCGTTTTCTGCCGGGCTTACGGCGCATAGCACGGAACCTCGAAGCCATGGGGCATGACTGACATGAGGATATCACGCCAGCTTTGCATGTGACGGCGACCTCGCGACCCGGCGGACGGACTTCAACGAGAACCGAGCTCACACGTCCCTGGGGCCCGTGACGCCTGCCGAATTTGCTTCATCGGCCGGGTTAACCCCGGCCGATGAAATGCCGGATCTCTCATTCTGGCCGGTGGCTGAACTGGGACAGGGCCAAAAAGCCACGTTCGGTCAAGGGCCGCCTGTTATAAGATCATCCATCGTTCAATTTTCTGGAACCATCGTCTTCAAATAGGTGGGTGGTACACAATTGCAGATCCTGTCAGGTCACCGCTACAAAAACATCGCTGGAGCAGTGATATATGTGCGGCAGGCGAGCATAAGATAAAGCTGCCCTCGGGTGAACGGCCGCCCTCCGATCTTTCGGCCAGTCGTCGTCCGCCGCTCCGGCGCGAGTATTCCCTCGCGTTCCAGAGTTTCAGCAAGCAGCCGCACGTTCCCGAGGTCGGCATAGCGCATATCTCCCGGACGAGTTCAGCATGTTCAGGAATGATGGAAAGGCTGCGCCCATTGGGCCGATAGCCGAGCGGCGGGATGCCTCCCATCCACATGCCTTTTGCCTTGGACGCTGCGATCTTGTCGCGGATGCGTTCGGCTGTGACTTCCCGCTCGAACTGCGCAAATGAGAGCAGCATGTTGAGTGTAAGCCGACCCATGCTTGTTGTGGTGTTGAATGCCTGGGTAACCGAAACAAAGGAGACGTTCGCACCGTCAAAGGCTTCCACCAGCTTCGCGAAGTCGAGCAGCGAGCGGGTAAGGCGATCAACCTTGTAGACGACGATGATGTCGATGCACCCGCTGGCGACATCGTCCAGGAGGCGGCGAAGGCCCGGCCGTTCGAGTGTGCCGTCCGACAGTCCGCCATCGTCATATCGCCCAGGCAACTGCGTCCACCCTTCACCCGCTTGTGAGAGAATGTAGGCCGAGCAGGCTTCCCTCTGGGCATCCAGGGAATTGAAATCCTGCTCCAGCCCGTCTTCTCTCGATTTCCTCGTGTAGATGGCGCACCGGACCGCCTTCACGCGCCAGCCTTCTGTCTGAGCCCGAAAAAGGCGGGCCCCGACCAGCGGGTACCGGTGATGGCGCGGGCCACTTCGCTGAGCGATCTTCAGCAGATCGGGGTACGGCGCGCGGCGAGCCAGCGCCGCGATTCAACGATGAGGCTGGTTCGCTCGACTTGCCCGTGAAATCGAGCGGTTTCTGCCTGCGTCAGTTGCAGGAAGTCGGGCGCTGGATGGGATCCGGTTCGGTCCATCACCATTGCGGAACAGGTGAAGTTACCCGGCTCCGACCAACCGCTGAACAATTGGCCGATTTAGGAATATCGGGCTTCCGTCGGCCGGTGGGCGATAGCTGCCGGTCCTCTTTCGAGGTTGACGATCAGTCGCGAGCAGCAACAGCTGCCGGTCAGCCGTCGACCTCAGTCGACGTTCGGCGGTGAATTTGTGCTCCTCAGCTGCCGACCGTCTGCTACCGTACGCAATGACCAAATTTCATTTCTACGAGCCCAGAGAGGGGCATCGGTTACCACATGATCCCCTCAATGCGATCGTTGCCCCGCGGCCGATCGGGTGGATCTCGACAATAAGCGAGAATGGGGTGCGCAATCTGGCGCCATACAGCTTCTTCAACCTGGTCAATTATCGTCCCCCGCTTGTCGCCTTCTCGTCGGTGGGTTGGAAGGATTCAGTGGCGAATGTTCAGGCAACGGGCGACTTCGTCTGGAACCTCGCAACAATGGCTCAGGCGGAGCAGATGAACGCAAGCTCGGCAGCCGTGGATCCCGACGTCGACGAGTTCGATCTCGCCGGACTGAGCGCGCTACCCTCTGTGCTCGTTAAACCACCTCGCGTCGCGGGCAGCCCGGTCCATTTCGAATGCCGTTTGACCCAACTCATTCAACTCAAAACCAAGGACGGTCTCGATCTGGATCAGTGGCTCGTTATTGGGGAGGCGGTCGGCATTCATATTGACATGGCAATGCTCGAGGATGGGATTTATCAAACGGCGCGTCCACACCCTATTACCCGCGGCGGCGGGCCGGCAGATTATTTTGAGATCACCCAGGACCGGCTGTTCAGGATGAGGCGCCCCGGCTGACGGAAGGCCTGTGATTTCACGGCTTATGCTCCGGGGTTGGCAAGGTCGACATCAAGAACTTCTTTTGCAAATGGCGAGTGAAGCCTGACTGTTACGCGCGTGCATTCGGTAGTGCTGCCCACAGCATCAGAGAATCTGGGGCAGATCGCGTATCTTTCGTGCGCATCGGGCTCTCCGCACTACCGACGGAAGGCGAAAGCGCGCGGAACTGCGCCCGTGTTCCGGCGGGTTCTCGAATATCCTCAATGATTTGAGACTGGGTGGCGGAGCGGGAGGGATTCGAACCCTCGATACGCTTTTGACGTATACTCACTTTCCAGGCGAGCGCCTTCGACCACTCGGCCACCGCTCCGCATTGCACTGGAGGCGGCTCCCTATCGTGCGTCGGCGCGCTAGGCAAGGGGATGCTTTACTTTCCTGTCTCATGGGTGCCTGATTGCGCCATGCACATCCGATTTTCGCCCTTGCTGGCCACGCTTTGCCTGTCTTCGCCGGCACTTGCCGCCGATCCGCTGGCCACCCCCTCCGCCGTCGTGGCGCAGGCGCCCGCCAGCGCGTGGCGGAGCATCGCGCCCGATACGCTGCTGGTCATGACGGTCGAGGGCGGCAAGCGCGTCGTCATACAGCTCGCGCCCGACTTCGCGCCGGCCCATGTCGCCAATATCCGCGCACTTGCCCGCGCGGGCTGGTGGGATGGGGAAAGCGTCTACCGCGTGCAGGACAATTATGTCGCCCAATGGGGCGACGCGACAGAGAAGAAGGCCCTGCCGGCCGGCATCGCCACGGATATCAAGGCCGATTATGTCCGCCCGCTCGCGACGCTCAAGTCCGCGCCGCTCCCCTTGCCCTATCCGGACGCTTATGCCCCCCGCACCGGCTTCATCGATGGCTGGCCGGTGGCGATGGATCAGACGTCGGCCTGGCTCCCCCATTGCTACGCCATGGTCGGCGTGGCGCGGAACCTGTCGCCAGACGCGGGGACCGGAGCCGAACTCTATGCCGTGATCGGCCAGGCCCCGCGCCAGCTCGACCGCAACATCGCGCTGGTCGGACGGGTGATCGAGGGGATCGCCCTGCTCGCCAGCCTGCCGCGCGGTTCGGGAGAGCTGGGCTTCTACGCCGCGGGCGAAAGGCGCCTGCCGATCCTGTCGGTCCGTCTGGCCAGCGACCTGCCGGAGGCGCAGCGGCCGCATTATCAGGTGATGGACGTCACGTCGCAGAGCTTTGCCGATTATCTCCGCCTGCGCGCGAACCGGAAGGATGATTTCTACGATCGGCCCGCGGGCGGCGTCGATCTCTGCAACGCGCCCGTGCCGGTACGGCCGGCGCCCTGAACGCGTCGTCGCGCCGAAACGGGTAAAATGCCGGAACGATGCCTATCTGGACTATAATATAGCCTCCCGTCGGCAATGATGGAGAAGATGGTCATGATCGTAGGCACCGTCAGAGAGATCAAGAATCACGAATATCGCGTCGGCCTCACGCCGGAGAGCGTGCATGAACTGACCGCGCATGGCCATCGCGTGCTGGTGGAAAGCGGCGCGGGGGAGGGGATCGGCGCCCATGACGCCCTCTACGCCCGCGCCGGGGCGGAGGTCGTCGATAATCCCGCCGCCATCTTCGCAGCGGCGGAGATGATCGTGAAGGTCAAGGAGCCGCAGCCGGAGGAGCGGGCCATGCTGCGCCCCGGCCAGATCCTCTACACCTATCTGCACCTCGCGCCCGATCCCGATCAGGCGCGTGCGCTGATGGCGTCGGGCGCGATCGGCATCGCCTATGAAACCGTGACGGACGCCCATGGCGGCCTGCCGCTGCTGAAGCCCATGAGTCAGGTCGCCGGCCGCATGGCGATCCAGGCCGGCGCGACCGCGCTGGAAAAGGCGCATGGCGGGCGGGGGGTGCTGCTGGGCGGCGTGCCCGGCGTCCTTCCCGCGAAGGTCGCGGTGATTGGCGGCGGCGTGGTCGGCTTCAACGCGGCGCAGATGGCGGCGGGGCTGGGCGCGGACGTCACCATCCTGGACCGCAGCCCGGAAGTGTTGGAGCGGCTGGGCATCCATTTCGAGGCGCGGGCAAAGACACGCTTCTCCAACCGGGCCAATCTGGCGGAATGCGTTGCGGAAGCCGACCTGGTGATCGGCGCGGTGCTGATCCCCGGCGCCGCCGCGCCAAAGCTGGTGTCGGCCGACATGCTGAAGAGCATGAAGAAGGGCGCCGTGCTGGTGGACGTGGCGATCGACCAGGGCGGCTGCTTCGAAACCAGCCACCCCACCACCCATGACGACCCCACCTATGTGGTCGAGGGTATCGTCCATTATTGCGTCGCCAACATGCCCGGCGCGGTGGCGCGGACCAGCACCTATGCGCTCAACAATGTCACCCTGCCCCATGCGCTGCGGATCGCGGACCTGGGGTGGAAGGACGCATTGCGCGCGGACCCGCATCTGCTCGACGGGCTGAACGTGTGGAACGGGCAGATCACCTATCGCGCGGTGGCCGATGCGCTGGACCTCCCCTACACTCCGGCGGAACAGGCTGTGGGATAGGGCGCTGGCGGCCTTTTGATCATTTAGCCATTGAACGCACCCATGCTCCCGCCGTCGCAGGAGCACCATGTGCCTCAGCGCGACCATCGGCGTCCGCTCTTCACCCTCATATTCATCACAATATTGCTCCCCCCTTTGCGGGTTCCCCACCTTCGTTCGTCTTGGAAGGGTGCGGGGCGGTTGATTGCCCCTGCCACCGACATTCCGCCGAAGAGAGGCATGGGTTCCATCATGGTCGATTGCACAGCTTCCACCGCCCCGATGCAGAAGGGCTCCTTCCCCGATAACGCCGCCAGCAGGGCACCGGCTGGGGAGCGGCGCTGATGCAGGGTGACATGATGAGCTGGCTGGTGCCGCTGGTCGCGATGCTGGGCGCGGGCCTGTTCGCCGGTTTCGCGGCGGGAATCTTCGGCATTGGCGGCGGCTTCGTGGTGGTGCCGGCGCTGTTCGTGGTGTTGCCGCTGCTGGGGGGAACGCATAACGCCGTCGCCCATGTCGCCATCGGCACGTCGGCGGCGACGATCATCGTCACGTCGATCCGCTCGCTGCTCGCCCATGCCAAGCGCGGCGCCGTGGAGTTCGAGGTGCTCAAGAGCTGGGCGCCGTGGATCATCCTGGGCGACGGCGTCGGCGTGCTGTTGGCCGGCCATGTCGACGGACGCATATTGACCATGATCTTCGCGGTCGGCGTCTTCCTGATGTCGCTCAATTTCCTGCTGCCCAAGGTCGGCGGCAAGGTGATCAGCGACACCATGCCCTCCGGCATCGCCCGCGTCGGCATCGCCGGGGGCCTGGGCACCTTTTCCGCGCTGCTCGGCATTGGCGGCGGCACCATCGCCATCATGGTGATGACGCTTTGCGGCCGATCGATCCACCGCGCCATCGCCACCGCGTCGGGCATCGGCACGCTGATCGCCATCCCCAGCGCCATCGGCTTCGCGCTGATCGGCCTCAGGGAAGGCGGCCTGCCCTGGGGTTCGCTGGGCTATGTCAATGTTCCCGCGACGCTGGCCATCGCCTCCATGTCCGTGCTGACGGCGCCGCTGGGCGTGGCCGTCGCGCACGCCATGCCCGCCGCCCCGCTCAAGAAGATCTTCGGCGTCTATCTGGTGATCATCGCCTTCGTCATGTTCCGCAACGCGATCCGCATGTGATCGGCATGTGATCGGCTGCGCCGTCCTGCCCGTGGTCCCCCCATCGATCACGGGCAGGATTGTCATCCCATGCCCCGGTCGTCCTCCGGCATGACATCGACCATCACCTGCACATTCTGCCCGGCACCGCCGACGAACAGCCCGTCCATCGGCGCGACATCTGCATAGTCCCGCCCCATGGCGACGAACAGATGCCCCTCGCCCGCGATCACGCCATTGGTGGGGTCAAGGCCGATCCACCCCCGCTGCGGCCCGCACCACAGCATCGCCCAGGCATGCATGGCGTCCGCGCCGACCAGTCGCGCCATACCCGGCGGCGGATCGGTGCGCAGATAGCCGCTGACATAGGCGGCGGGCAGCCCGAACCAGCGCAGCGCGGCGACCATCACATGGGCAAAATCCTGGCACACGCCGTGCCGCGCCGCAAAGGCGGCCTCGACCGGCGTGCCCGCGTCGGTCGCCCCGCTGACATAGGCGAATTCGCCCCTGATCCGCTGCGCCAGCTCCAGCCCGGCCGCCACCGCCGGCCGGTCGGAAACGAGCAGATCGCCCGCCCATTCCCCGATCTTTCGCACCAGCGGAACGCGCGGCGAGGCATGGAGATAATGGGCCGGTCCCGCCGGCCCCATGTCCCGCGATGCCAGCGCCGCTTCCGCCACCGCGCCGACGCTCGGGTCGCCCTGCTGCGGTCCGGCCGGCGGCCCGCCCTGCACCCCGGCGCGGAAGCTGCTGTCGATGCTGATCCGATGGAGCGGGCTGTCGATCTCCAGCCGCGCGACATTCACTGGCCATGCCCCCGGCCGCGATTCGATGGAGGAGGGCGCGGGATCGACCGCCAGATGATAGTCGGACGTCCACTGACCCGGCCACGGCGCGGGCCGCAGCCGCAGGTTCAGGCGCGCAAGCTGCACTGGCGCATCATAATGCACGATGGTCTGGTGCCGGATGCGATAGATCATGACAGCAGGCTGACGCCCTCGCTCCTTTCCTTGCGCCGCTGCAGGAAATAGCGCTGGCCGATCGCGTCCGACAGGTCCAGCAACCGGCTCTCCGCATCCGCCAGGTCGGCCATGCCCAATATGTCGCCCGTCAATGGCGCCAGCCGCGCCGCCAGCATCGCGGCCAGCCGCTGCGGCGCCTCCGGCATGCCGTCGCCATGCAATGTGGGCAGCGCCGTGACATGCTCGGCCAGCCTTTGCGCCTGATAGACGATGGAACGCGGATTATGCGGCTCCAGCGCCACCAGATCGCGTACCGGCGCCAGCGCAGGCCCGGCGAGATAACGGTTGCGATAGCTGATCTGGCTGTCGTTGAGGTCCAGCAGCACGGTCAGGTCATCCGCCGACGCGCCGTCGCCCGCCAGCAGCATGGCCAGGCGGCAGCCGTTGATCGCCCGCTCCATCCGCCGCCCCATGTCATGGAACCGCCAGCCCTCGCTCCGTCCCATATTCTCCGCCGCCAATCCCGACAGCGCGGAGATCCGCTCGATCATCCGGGACGATGCCTTCAGCAGGGTTTCCGTCACCCCCCCGTCGAAATCGGGCAGGGGCAGCCGCACCAGCCGCCAATAATCCACCGCCAGCCGATCGCGCAGCCCTTCGCCGATGCCCGCCACGGCCGTCAGCAATGCCCGCACGCTGCCCGGCTGCGCGCCGTCGCCCAGGGCCTGCGCGCAAAGCGGCCCCACCGCCCCGCCGGCCCATGGGATCGCGCCCCACAGCGCAAGCTGCCCCAGCAGCCGGTCCATGGTGGGTGATCCGACCGCGGGGCCCAGATCGGCCTCGATCGATCCGCCGACGATCGCCCGGATGACCCGCGCCGTCATCTCCATGCGCTCGATATAGCGGCCCAGCCAATAGAGATTGTCCGCCGCCTTGGCGGGCAGCATGCCGCCGACCCGCCGGATCGCCGGAGCCGCCGCGGCCGTCGCCAGCCGATCCTCCGGCACCGGCCGCGCATCGACCACGCCCATGTCCGCGGACAGATCCCCTTCGCCCATCAGCGCGGCGCGGATGTCGCCATGCGCCGCCAGTCGCGCAAAGGCGCCCGGCATGATCCGCCATTGCCCCAGCTCGTCCCGCGCCACGAACACGCGCAGGGTGAAGGGCAGGGGAGTCAGCTTGCCCTCGACGATGGCGGGGGTGGTCGACAGCCGCACCACTTCCTGCCCGACATAGTCCATCGGCCGCCGCGCCATCGCCGCCAGCAGCGCCGCCCGCTGTCCCGCGCCCATCCCCGATCCGGGCAGGAACCGGGTTCCGTCCAGTTCCGCCACCTCCCGGCCAAAGGCGGACCCCACCACCAGCTCGTCCAGCGCCTGCGCGACATGCGCCCGCTCGGCCGTCTGTCCGCACCACCATGTCGCGATATTGGGCAGGATGAGGTCCGCGCCCAGCACTTCCCGCGCCAGTCCCGGTAGGAATGCAGCCATCGCCCGCGATTCGATCACGCCCACGCCCGGCCAGTTCGCCAACATCAGCCCGCCCTTGACGCAGGCGTCGAACAGGTCGGGCACGCCGATGCGCGATTCCGCGTCGAAGGCGAGCGGGTCGAGGAAGCGGCTGTCCATCCACCGCCACAGCCCGTCGACCCGCTTCAGCCCCTGGATGGTCCGCACGAACAATTGCCCGTCCGACACGATCAGGTCGTCGCCCTCGACCAGCAACAGCCCCAGATAGCGCGCCAGATGCGCCTGTTCGGCATAGCTCTGGTTGAACCGCCCCGGCGACAGCAGCCCGATGCGCGGATCGCTCCGTTCGCAATCCGCCGCCAGCCCCCGCCGCAGGTCGCTGAGGAACGGCGCCAGCCGCCGCACATTGAGCGCGCCCAGCAGGTCTCCGGTCGCTCGCGACAGGGCCAGCCGGTTCTCCAGCGCATAGCCGACGCCCACCGGCGTCCGCACCCGGTCGGCCAGCACGCGCCATTCGCCGTCCGGCCCGCGCGCCAGATCGGCGGCGTAGAAATGGATGAAATGCCCATGGGGCGGTGGCGCACCGGTCATCACCCGCCAATGATGCGGGCTGCCGGTGATCACGCTCGCGGGCAGCTTGCCGTCGCGCACCAGCGACTGCGTGCTGTAGATGTCGCTGATCACCCGCTCCAGCAACTGGGCCCGCTGGACCAGCCCCTGCTCGATCTGCGTCCATTCCCGCGCCCCGATCAGCAACGGAATGGGACTGAGCGGCCAGGGCCGTTCCTGCTGGTCCCCGGTCAGGCGGAAGGCCAGGCCCAGGTCGACCGCCTGCCGCTCGACATTGCCGGCCAGCACCGCCGGATCGCCCTGCGCCTGCGCCGACAGCCGTTCCAGCATCGCCCGCCAGTGCCCCGCCATCTCCGCGCCCGCCCCGGCGAACAGGTCGCCCTCCGGCGCCCGCGCCAGATAGGCATCGGCCCAACCGGCTGCTTCCATGACAGGGGCGTCCGTTACGCTCATGGATGCCGGAAACGCAGGTCCAGCGTCATCGGAAATTCGCTCGGGGTTTCGCCGGGCGGCATGTCGACCGGCCCCGGCGTATGGCCATGGTCCTGGAACCGCGCCTTGCGCCGCGCTTCCGCTTCATAGGCGTTGACCGGCAGCGTGTCGTAATTGCGCCCGCCCGGATGCGCGACATGATAGACGCACCCGCCCAGCGACCGCCCGCTCCAGCTATCCAGCACGTCGAAGGTCAACGGCGCGTTGACCGGCAGGGCGGGGTGCAGGCAGGCGGCGGGCGCCCACGCCTTGTACCGCACGCCGCCCACCGCCTCGCCCGGCACTGCCGTCGGCGTCATCGGCACGCGCCGCCCGTTGCAGGCGACGACATGCCGTCCGGCGACCAGGCCGGTCGCGCGCACCTGCAACCGCTCGGTCGAACTGTCGACATAGCGCACCGTACCCCCGATCGCCCCCGTCTCGCCCAGCACGTTCCACGGTTCCAGCGCGTGGGCAATCTCCAGCCCAACGCCGCCCGCATCGACCGCGCCATGGATGGGGAAACGGAACTGCCGCTGCGCCTCGAACCAGTTGGGATCGAACGCGTATCCCGCCCCGCGCAGGTCGCCCAGCACCTCCAGGAAATCCGCCCAGACGAAATGCGGCAGCATGAAGCGGTCGTGCAAGGCCGTCCCCCAGCGCACCAGGCCGCCCTGTTGCGGCTGCCGCCAGAACCACGCCGTCAGCGCCCGCAGCAGCAATTGCTGCGCCAGGCTCATCTTCGGCTCCGGCGGCATTTCAAAGCCCCTGAACTCCAGCAACCCCAGCCGCCCGGTCGGCCCGTCGGGCGAGAACATCTTGTCGATGCAGATCTCCGTGCGATGGGTATTGCCCGTCACATCGACCAGCAGGTTGCGGAACAGCCGGTCCACCAGCCAGGGCGGCGGCGCGTCGCCCTCACCCGGCGCAGGAACCTGCGCCAGCGCGATCTCCAGCTCGTACAGCCCGTCATGCCGCGCCTCGTCGATGCGCGGCGCCTGGCTGGTCGGCCCGATGCACAGCCCCGAAAACAGATAGGAGAGGGCAGGGTGCCGCTGCCAATAAAGCACGAAACTCTTCAGCAGGTCGGGCCGCCGGATGAAGGGCGAGTCATTCAGGCTCGGCCCGCCCAGCACGATATGATTGCCCCCCCCGGTCCCCACCGACCGCCCGTCGACCATGAACTTGTCGGCGGTCAACGCATATGTCCGCGCCAGCGCATAGAGCCGCTCGGTGATCTCCACCGTCTCGTCCCATGTCGACGAAGGCTGGATGTTCACCTCGATCACGCCGGGATCGGGCGTCGCCTTCAACACCTGCAGCCGCGGATCGGGCGGCGGCGCATAGCCCTCGATCCGCACTGGAATCCGCGTCGCCTCCGCCGCGCCCTCCACCTGCGCGATCAGCTCCAGATAATCCTCCAGCGTCTCGACCGGCGGCAGGAAGATCGACAGGAAATGCCCCTTCGGTTCCACCGTCACGGCGGTGCGCACCGCCCCCTCGATATGGAACTGCTCGACCCGCTCCTGCGCGGCCGCGCCGCCCGGTGCGTCGGGCACCCGCTGCACCGGCTGGGCCAGCACCTCATCCACCGTCGCCCTGAAATCGGGCAGGGGCCCCCGCGGCTCGCTCGGATCGCGGGGATGGATATACGGATAGGCCGCCTCCGGCACATGCGGCAAGGATCCCAGCGGCAGGCGATAGCCGAGCGCCGAATCCCCCGGCACCGCGAACAGGCGCCCCCGCCGCAATTGCCATATCTCGCTCTGCCAGCGCGGCGCCTGAGCCTGGCTCTGCCACCGCTGCACCGGCAGCACATAGCCCACCGGCTGGTCGAGTCCGCGCTCGAATGCCCGCACCATCCGCGCCCGCGCCTCCGGATCGGCGATCTTCGGATCGTCCGGCGACGTATTGACCGGCAGGTCGGCTTCCTTGACCGCCCACACCGCCGGATCCTCGAAGACCGGCTGCACATGCTCCGGCGAAAAGCCCATCGCGCCTGCCATCTGCGCGATGAAGGCCTCTGCATCCGCTGCCGTCACGGTTCGCGCACCCTCCGGCGCGACCTCATCCGCGATCAGCCCGGCATCGCGCCAGATCGGCACCCCGTCCTGCCGCCAGTACACCGCATAGGCCCAGCGCGGCAGGCTCTCGCCCGGATACCATTTGCCCTGCCCATGATGCAGCATCCCGCCCGGCGCGAACGCCTCCCGCAATCCCCGGATCAGCCGGTCGGCATAGCCCGCCTTGGTCGGTCCCACGGCGTCGCCGTTCCACTCGCCCGCATCGCCACCATCTTCGGCGACGAAGGTCGGCTCGCCCCCGGTCGTCAGCCGCACGTCCTGCGCTTGCAAGTCGGCATCGACCTGCGCGCCCAAAGCCATCACCGCGTCCCAGCGCGCGTCGGTGAAGGGCTTGGTGATCCGCACCGCCTCGGCAATGCGACTCACCCCCATGGAGAAATGGAAATCGACCTCCGCCGGCTCGGCCATGCCGGTGATCGGCGCGGCGGAGCGGTAATGCGGCGTCGCGCACAGCGGAATATGCCCTTCGCCCGCGAACATCCCCGACGTCGCATCCAGCGCCACCCAGCCCGCGCCCGGCACATAGGCCTCGGCCCAGGCATGCAGGTCGACCACGTCCTGCGAAACCCCCTTCGGCCCCTCCAGCGGCTCGACATCGGCCACCAGCTGGATCGAATAGCCCGACACGAAGCGCGCCGCAAAACCCAGACGTCGCAGCAGTTGCACCAGCAGCCAGGCCGAATCCCGGCACGATCCGGTGCCGATCTCCAGCGTTTCCTCGGGCGATTGCACCCCGGCCTCCATCCGGATCACATAGCCCACCTGGCTCTGGAGCCGCCGGTTCACCTCGACCAGAAAGTCGATGGTCCGCCCCTCATAGCCCCTGTGGCTCTCCACCAGCGCATCGAACAGCGGCCCCTGGTCCTCCAGGTCGAAATAGGCGGCCAGGTCGGTCTTCAACTGCTCGTCATAGGCGAAGGGATAGTCCTCCGCATAAGGCTCCACGAAGAAATCGAAGGGATTGATGATGTCGAGATCGGCCAGCAGGTCGACCTCGACCGAGAAATGATCGATCGGATCGGGAAAGACGATCCGCGCCAGCCAGTTGCCATGCGGGTCCTGCTGCCAGTTGAGGAAATGCCCGGAAGGCTCGATCTTCAACGCATAGTTGGGGATTTTCGTTCGGCTGTGGGGCGCGGGCCGCAAGCGGATCACCTGCGGCCCGAGCCGGATCGGCCGGCTGTAGCGGTAGGATGTCAGGTGGTGGAGCGCGGCCTTCAGCATGAAGGCGATGAAACGCCACCCCCTGCTGCAATGCAATATGGAATCGTTTCGACAGCGCAGATTCTGGGGCGGCTTTCGACCTCACCGGACAGGATCGGCCGGATCGCTCTAGGGAACAAGGTCGATCCGCTCGGCATCCGGCAACACCGCGTCCAGCAGGAGCGAGCGATGACAGGCTGCCGCATCCCGCTCGAAGCACAGCACGGCGACCGGCTGCTCGGCCGCCATCTCCGCCAGTTGCGCCGCCTGCACCATCGCTTCGGGCAGTTCCAATTGCCCGGCATAGATTTCCGCCAGCCGCTGATGCTGCCCCTTGCGCGCCGCTTCCCGCCCGGCGGCGGGCGTTCCCAGCGCCTTCAACCCGACATAATCGATCCCCGCCTCCCGCAGCCCGGCGGCAAGGATATTCTTCGAAAAACCCGGACGCCGCGACAGGGGAACCGCCCGCACGTCGGCCAGCATCGTGACCCCCGCCGCGCGCAGGGCCGCGATCACCTCGTCCTGCGTCGCGCCCTCATAGCCGATGGTGAAGATTCGCATGCCCCACAGGATACCGCGTTCCTGCGCAGGCAGGAACCCGGTCCCGCCGCCGGCCCAGCTTTCCCGACCTGCCGTTCAGCCGTCATCCTCCTCGGCCCGCTCCATCATCTCCATGAAGTCCCGCGCCGCATCCCGGTCCGCCGGGTCCTCGAACGCCTCGTCCAGATCGGGCGCAGCCCCCAGCAGGAACATCAGCGACCATAGGGCAAAGCGCCGCCGCTGGTCGGTCTCCAGCCCGAAATCGACGCGCATATGCTCGATCCCCGCCGCCAGCGCATCGGGCGTCAGCGCCTCCACCTCGCGCACTCCGAAATAGCGGTGCAATTGATCATCGAAATTCATGCCACCGCCTCCGGCAAGCCCCAGTCGATCGCCCCGCGTCCCTTCTCCTCCAGAAAGGCGTTGGCCTGCGAAAAATGCCTGCACCCCAGAAAGCCGTTATGCGCGGAAAGGGGGGAGGGGTGCGCCGCCTTCAGCACCAGATGCCGGCTGCGGTCGACAAACTCCGCCTTGCGCTGCGCATAGGCGCCCCACAGCAGGAACACCACCGGCTCCGCCTGCTGGTTGACCAGCCGGATGATCGCGTCGGTGAACCGTTCCCAGCCGCGCTTCTGGTGCGAGGCCGCCTTGCCCATCTCCACCGTCAGCACGCTGTTCAGCAGCAGCACGCCCTGCCGCGCCCAATGTTCCAGAAAGCCGTGGTGCGGCGGCGACAGGCCCAGGTCGCTCTGCAATTCCTTGTAGATGTTGACCAGGGAGGGCGGCGTGCGCACCCCCGGCCTCACCGAAAAGCACAGGCCATGCGCCTGCCCCTCGCCATGATAGGGGTCCTGCCCCAGCACCACCACCTTCACCTTGTCCAGCGGCGTCAGGTCCAGCGCCCGGAAATATTCGCTGCCCCTGGGAAAGACGCGCTTGCCCTGCGCCTTCTCCTCCTGAAGAAAGCGCTTCAGCTCCTGCATATAGGGGCTCGTGAATTCGTCGAGCAGCGGCGCGCGCCAGCTCTCGTCCAGCCTGATGGTGTCGTTCATGGCCCGGCGTGATGAACCGGCGGGCGAACCGCTGTCAACGCCTGGCACTTGCCCTTCTCCCGCGAATCGGGAAAAGAGGGCGCATGCCGCGCCTTCGTACCAAGCTGATCGCCTTCCTGGGGCTGTTCCTCGCCCCGCTGCCCACCGCCGACGCCTTCGGCCCCCGGCCCAATCCGGTCCAGCAGAGCGCCGAAGCCCGGCTGATGGCCGAATTCGCCCGCTTCGCGACGCTGACCGACGGCACCGTCGGCATCGCCGTGCGCGACCTCGGCACGGGCGAGACGCTCGCCTATAATGGCGACACGTTGTTCCCGATGGCCAGCACCTACAAGGTGGCGGTCGCGGCGAAGATCCTCTCGCTGCTGGACGCCGGCAGCCTCAGCCTGGAGGAACAACTGCCCCGGCTCGGCCGGCCTGTGGCGGTGCGCACCCTGCTGGAAATGAGCCTGACGCTCAGCGACAATGATGCGACCGACGCCCTGGTCGCCCGCGCCGGCGGCCCGCAGGCGGTGAACGACTGGGTCCATGCCGCGGGGATCAAGGGGCTTCGCGTCGACAGCAACACGCGTGACCTGCTCGCCCGCGCCAAGGTGCCCGGCACCGGCTTTGGTGATGAGGCCGCGATGGAATCGGGCCTTTCCTCCGCGCAGCGCGACGCGCGGGACATGCCCAATATCGGTTTTGCCGCCGATCCCCGCGACACCGCCACGCCGCGGGCGATGGACGACCTGCTGGGCGCGATCCGCCAGGGCCGGGTGCTCCAGCCGCAGACGAGCGCGCTGATGCTGTCGATCATGGAACGGTGCAAGACGGGCAAGGCGCGGCTGCGCGCCATGCTGCCGCCGGGCACGCGCATCGCGCACAAGACCGGGACGCTGAACGGCCTCGGCAACGACACGGGCATCGTGACCCTTCCGGACGGGCGCATGTTCGTCATCACCGTCTTCGTGATGAAGGATCACAGGGGGCATGAGATGCGCGACCGCATCATGGCCGAAGCGGCGCGGGCCGCCTATGATTATTTCCTGTTTGCCCCCGATCGGCACACGGCCTGACGCATCGATCTTAACTTCCATCATTTTTCCCATTACCCTTCGGCACCGGCAGGAGGGGATACGATGCAGGGAAAGGCGGCGGATTTCCGGGATTTTTGGCTCTATTATCTCCAGGAACATGCCCATGCGGGCACGCGGGCGATGCACTATGCCGGCACCAGCCTGACCGTGGCCCTGCTTGCCGCGCTGCCGGTTGCCGGGAAATGGTGGATGGTCGCCGCCATGCCCCTGGCGGGCTATGGCTTTGCCTGGATCGGTCACAGCCTGATCGAACATAATCGCCCGGCGACCTTCCGCTATCCGCTCTGGTCGCTGCGCGCCGACTTCACGATGTGGTTTCGTTTCCTCACCGGTCACATGGGTCGTGACCTCAGGCGTGCCGGCGTCCGCCCCGACGGCACCATCGATCCCGCCTTGCGCCGCGAACTCTGATCCCTCTGTTCAGATCCCTCCGCCCAAATCTCTCCGGCCAAATCTCTCCGGCCAGCCTCGCCGCTTGACCCCGACCGCCGCTCTGCCAAAAGGGGCCTCGCAATGGCCCTCACCGCCCAGTTCACTGGCCAATTCACCGGCCTCCCCGACCTGGCCAGTCTCGCGCCCCGCTGGCAGGCGCTGGAATCGCGCGCCGCCGCCAGCTTCTTCCTTGGCTGGACCTGGACCGGCGCCTGGCTGGAAAGCTATGCCGTCCGCCCCGAACTGCTCGCCGTCACCGACGGCCAGGGACAGGATATCGCGCTCGCCCTGTTCGGCCACAGCATGCAGCCCCGCCTGCTGGGCCGCAGCGCCACGCTGTCGCTCAACCAGTCCGGCGACGCCTCGGCCGACCGTCCCTTCATCGAATATAACGGCCTGCTGATCGAAGCGGGCAGGGAAGGGGAGGCGACCGAGGCTGTCCTTCGGGCGCTGCAGGGCCGCAATGACTGGCGCACCCTCCGCCTCGGCGGCATCGCCCCCGACGCGCCGCTCCTGAAAATCCCCGCCCGCCGCAGGACCCGCCTCGACCGCTCCCCGGTCTATCAGGTCGACCTGGAAGCCGTGCGCGCCGCCGATTATCTGTCGCTGCTCAGTGCCAACAGCCGCGGCCAGATCCGCCGCGCCCTCAAGGATCATGGCGGCGCGCTCCCGGCCATCGCCCGGGCCATGCCAGCCGACATCGAACCCTGGCTGGAGGAAATGCGCGCCCTCAACGCGGGCCGCCATGCCGACAATGCCTGGGACGACCCCGCCTTCCGCCGCTTCGCCGCCGCGCTCGCAACCCGAAGCGAAGCGGTCGAACTGCTCCGCTTCACCGATGGCGAAGGGGTGGTCGGCCTGCTGCTGAACTTCCTCCACGACGGTACGGCGATGAACTACCAGTCCGCCTTCGCCGCCCCGCGCAGCGGGAAGGACAAGCCCGGACTGCTCTGCCACGCCGCCGCCGTCGACCATTATGCCGCGCGCGGCCTTGCGCTTTACTCCCTGCTCGCCGGCAAGGATCGGTACAAGCAAAGCCTCGCCACCTGCGAGGAGGCGCTCGAATGGTGGCAGGTCGACCGCTTCAGCCCCCGTCTGGAGGCCGAAGCCGCCCTCCGGAAAATCCTCAGACGCCCAGCTTGCGCATGATCCGATAGGCGATCCGCCGCATGCCCTGCGCCTCCGGCCGCGCCCCGATCCGCCCGACCGGCAGCCTGCGCCGCCGCAACAAGCCGTTCAGGCTGTGCAACTCGCCCTCCGCCACGCTCCGGTCCGACCGCCAGGTGACGGACAGGCTGACCGACACGGCCGGTCCGTTCTCCACGAAATGCGGCGCCTTCACCGGCACATGGATCGCGTCGCCCGGCAACAGCGTCACCGCCATGCCCCGGTCGCGAAACGCGTCCCGCCAGTCCAGATTGCGATGCCCCCCGGCATGAAAGGCCTCGCTCTGCACCGCCGGCACCAGTTCCTCGTCCCCCGCCGGGAAGACCGTCATGGTCTTCTCCCCCCGGATCTGGAGCAGGATATTATGCTCCGGGTCCATGTGGAACGGCGTCACGCTTCCCGGCGAGGATAGGAATATGAACGCCTCCCGATGCAGCATCGGCCCGGTTTCCCGCTCCACGATCGGCGCCAGCTCCGCCAGCGCCCGGTCCAGCAGCGCGCCATAATCGGCATCGCGCTCGACATTCTTCAGCACCGCCCAACTGCCGTTGGTCTCGATGGTCCGGATGGTCTCGCCCAGCGTCAGCCCGTTGGAGGGCGTATCCTCCGGCCGCACCCCCAGGGGCAGCTTGCCCAGATTATATTCCACACGGTCGGCAGGCATGCGCTCCGCCAGCCCGGCCAGCGCCTCCAGCGTCAGCAGCGCATGCCCCGCCAACCCATGGCCCAGCTTCGTCGCCCGGTCGGGATAGGCAGCGGCAAAGGCCGTCCGCGCATCTTCCGAAAACACCGCCGCCTCGATGGCGCTCACCGCATTCATATCTGCTCCTCAATCCTGGCCCTTCAGGCGGCGCCCCAGCGCCTCGACCCCGTTCGCCAGCGCAAAGGCAATGCTCCGCCCCGGCCCGCGCAGCGCGATGCGATATTGCGCGATCGTCCGCCGCTCGGCCCACAGGCTGTCGATCATCGGATGGTCCGCCGCCGCGCAGCTATCCATCCATCCCATGCCCGGATCGCCCAGCACCGCCTGCAGGTTGGCGATCTCGATCAGCACGCCCGGCGAAAAGCGCCCCAGCGTCTCGTCAAAGGCGATCTTGAAGGAAAAAGCCCCCTCGCCATGCCGGAAATTGACCAGCATCGCGATCGCCCGTCCATCCAGGTCCATGCGCAGGAAATGCAGCCGCCCATTTTCGAACGCCGCCGCGCAGGCCGCGCGGAAGAAGGCCGCATCCTCGTCCCGGCAGGCGAGCGCCGATCCCTCGGCCCCCTTCCAGCCGGCAGCCTCCAGCGCCAGAAATTCCCCGCACCACGCGGCCAGCTCCGCCCCGTCGCCCAGCAACCGGCTCTCGACCCGGCCCATCTCGGCCAGCCGTTTCTGCAGGCGGCGCAATTCCTTGCGCTTCTTCGCCCGCACATGGGTTTCCCAATAGGCGTCGGCATCCAGTTCCGACCGCAGCATCGCCCGGTCATGACGATGCACCTCGCGCCGCCCGCGCCGCTGCTCCACGCACAGCGCCTCCAGCGCCGCCGCATTCGCCCCCGCCGCGTCCAGCCCGCGCAGATGCAGGAAGGCCGGCGCCCACGCCGCCCTGTCCAACTGCCCCAGCAATTCCCGCCAGGCCGCCACTTCGTCCCCCCGCCGGATCAACGGCGCACCGAAGAAGCAGTGATCGTGCATCCAGTTGGTGACGCAGCGCAGCGGCAAGCGCCCGTGCCGCGCCGAAATCGCCACCGGCATCAGCCCGATCAGTTCGCCGTCCCGCTGCGCCTCCAGCACGCGGACGGTCGCGCCGCCCGCCAGGTGATCCAGCGCCGCGCACAGCATGTCGGGGATATAGAAGGCATTGGCCTCCGCCGCCGCGTCCGCCAGCACGGACCAGCGCGCGCGCTGGTCCAGCGTCTCGACGCGCGCGTTCGCCATTGCAGGATGGGAAGCCATGTCCATGCCCTGGCCTTAGCCGCCAATGATTAGGGAATGGCTAATCCGGAAGGACGACCGCTGCATGAGGCGGATCGCGCTCAAGCGAACATTAAAAAGCTTTCACTTGAACAATCGGGCGCGCGGCATCAGTTGATCGTCAGGCGGCGTTCGCGCCGTCCGATCCGCAATCTCCTCCCTTGAGGGACCAATGCCTGACAACGACCATAGTCGAAGGACCGTCCCTCTGGGGGAGCTGGCGAACTGAACCGACTTCAGCTCACCGGCGCCGGCTCAGAGGGTACGGTCGCAAGAGGTGAGTCATGAACGCAGCAATCCGCTTCCTCGCCGCGCCGTTCCGCCGCGCGCACCATGTCCGCGACGTCAACGAGGTCTTTGACGAGCGCCTGACCTTTGGCGAGCGCCTCGCCGATCGCATGGCTGCCGTCGGCGGCTCCTGGAGCTTCATCATCGGCTTCGGCCTGTTCCTGGTGGCGTGGGCCCTATTGAACACGGTCGTCCTTGTGGGTCATGCCTTTGATCCCTTCCCCTTCATCTTCCTGAACCTGATGCTCTCGATGCTCGCCGCATTGCAGGCGCCGATCATCATGATGAGCCAGAACCGGCAGGCGGCGAAGGACCGGCTCGACGCGCGCCTGGACTATGAGACGAATATTCGCGCCGAAGCGCAGATCGCGAACCTGCACGACAAGATCGACCTGCTCCTGGGCATGGCCGGCGAACCGACCGGACATCAGGCCGGCCAGGACCGCGCTGTCTGACGTCCGCACTCCATCCGTTCCCAGCCCCGCTTCCCGGCCCGCGCCCCAGGGGGCCGCAATCCGCCCTGCATCACAGGCCAGCATCACAGGCCAGCAATTTTAGCCACTATCACGAACCTTATGGGGAAAGCCCTTTACATCGCTTCCCGGATTGTCTGTGAAAGACTCCGACGCCAGGCAAGGACAGGAACCCGCAACCCATGACAATCCTCGTGACCGGCGCGGCCGGCTTCATCGGCATGGCCGTTGCGGACCGTCTGCTCGCACAGGGCCGGGCGGTCTTCGGCATCGACAATATGAACGACTATTATCCGGTTTCGCTCAAGCGTGACCGGATCGCCGCCCTGCAGGAGCGTCACGGCCGCCTGTTCACCTTCGCGGAGCTGGACTTTGCCGACATGGACGCGCTCCAGGTCGCGCTGCACGACCATCCCGTCGATGCGATCATCCATCTGGGCGCACAGGCGGGCGTGCGCTATTCGCTGATCAACCCCCATGCCTATGTCCGCTCCAACCTGGCGGGCCATGTCAACATGCTGGAGGTGGCGCGGGAACGGCGGGTGCGGCACCTGGTCTACGCCTCCTCCTCCTCGGTCTATGGCGGCAATGACACGCTGCCCTTCCGGGTGGAGGACCGGGCCGATCATCCCGTCTCGCTCTATGCCGCGACCAAGCGGGCGGATGAATTGATGAGCGAGACCTACGCCCATCTCTTCCGCATTCCCATGACCGGCCTGCGCTTCTTCACCGTCTACGGCCCCTGGGGCCGCCCCGACATGGCGATGTGGATCTTCACCTCCAGGATCCTGTCGGGCCAGCCGATTCCCGTCTTCAACCATGGCCGGATGCAGCGCGACTTCACCTATATCGACGACATCGTCAGCGGCGTGGTCGGCTGCCTCGACCACGCGCCGGAGGATGACGGCGCGGCCAAGGCGGGGGGAAGCCGCTCGCCGCACCGGCTCTACAATATCGGCAACAACCGGCCGGAGGAGCTGATGCACCTCATCTCGGTCCTGGAGGATGCCTGCGGACGAAAGGCGGAGGTTGATTTTCAGCCGATGCAGCCCGGCGATGTTCCGGCGACCTTCGCCGATATCAGCGCAATCGCGCAGGACATCGGCTTTGCGCCGACCACCGGCATCGAAGTGGGGGTTCCCCGCTTCGTCGACTGGTATCGCGCCTATCATGGCTGATCATGGCGCAATGCAGCAGGGCGCGCCATAACTGCCTGCCGATCAAAAGGTTCCTCCATCCACCGAATAATTTGGCAACTCGTCGCTTTTCCATCCATTGTGGAGTTAATGGCGCGCAAATCATCATTCGCGCTTGCGAAATCGTTTGCCAATATTAGGGGAAGGAGCCTATTCCCGCAGCCGGGTACCGGTCATTCCGGATCGGTCGGGTCGCGAATGAGGTAGGACGGGACACCTTGGGAGGGTGGATCGTCACCGCTGTCGTCAGTCGGGAAAAGCCGGCGATGATGGCGGAAAAAAGGGCTTACGCGTGTCGACAGTAACGAAGATCGTGCCATTTGGCTCAGGCGGGCGCATTGCTGAAACAGCGCGCCGTACATTATCCATCGCTGCCGAAGGGCTGAGCGCCCTGGAAAACCAGTTCGACGACCGGGAATTTTCCGCGACCTTCCTGCGAATGGTCGGCGTGATCATGAGCGTGCGCGGCCGCCTGATCGTCACGGGCATGGGAAAGAGCGGCATCGTCGCGCGCAAGATGACCGCGACGCTGACCTCCACCGGCACGCCCGCCATCTTCCTGCATCCTGCCGATGCGGGTCATGGCGACCTTGGCATGGTTACGCCGGACGATGTCGTGCTGATGCTGTCCCATTCCGGCGAGTCCAACGAACTCGGCCCGATCATCCAATATTGCAAGCGGTTCGCGATCCCGCTGCTGGGCATGACGGCGCGTCCGCACAGCACCGTTGCGGCGTCGTCGGACATCTGCATGCTGATGCCCGACGTGAAGGAGGCCTGCCCCAATTCGCTGGCGCCCACCACCTCCACCACGATCCAGATGGCGTTCGGCGACGCGCTCGCCATCGCGCTCATGGAAATGCGCGGCTTCTCGGCGGACGATTTCCATAAATTCCACCCCAATGGCCGGCTCGGCGCGCAACTTGTGAAGGTGCGCGAACTCATGGCGTCCGGGCAAAACGTGCCTCGGGTGGAGGAGGACGCCTCCCTGCTCGACGCCACCATCGAAATGACCCGCGCCCGCCTGGGCGGCACGGCGGTCGTCACTGCCCAGGGCGAACTGATCGGCGCCTTCACCGATGGCGACCTGCGCCGCACCGTCACCGGCACCCGTCACATGAATGAGCCGGTGGGCCGTTACATGACGGTTCAGCCCGTCTCGGTCGGCCCGGAAGAACTGGCTTCCGAAGCGCTCCGCCAGATGCACGACCATAATATCACGCTGCTCTTCGTCTGCGAAAAGGGCCGTCTGGTCGGCGCCCTCCACATGCACGACCTGCTCCACGCGGGCGTCGCCTGACCAGCACCGGTGCCCCGGAAACGACCGCGTGCCCGCTCAGGCAAGGGCCTGGTTTCGCCTTCAAGCGGGTGCGCCGGCTTGCTCGAAGCGCCGGGGCGACTTCCGGTCCGATCGGACCAGATCGCCGCTCCGGGTTGCTGCTTTTCCCCAACTTCTCGACCAGGGATCGGCTCGGATCCTTTGGAAACCGATCCAGCTATTTGAACCGATGACCATTTCCACGCTTGTCGTCATTCCCGCCCGCGCCGGCTCGTCCCGCCTGCCGCGCAAGCCGCTGCGCCTCATTGCCGGCCGCACGCTGTTGCACCGGACCATCGCCATGGCCCGGGCCGCCACGGCTGACCTTCCGGACACCCAATTGCTCGTCGCCACCGATGACCAGGAAATCGCGGCCCACGCCCGCGCCGCGGGTTGCGACGCCGTCCTGACGGACAGCGCCATCGCCACCGGCTCCGGCCGCGCCCTGGCCGCCGCCCGCCAGTGCGAAACGCCGCCCCGCTTCATCGTCAATCTTCAGGGCGACAGCCCCTTCCAGCCGGAAGGCGCGCTGCGCGCCGTCATCGCCGCGCTGGAGGCGGGGGCAGCAGTCGCCACCCCGGTCATCGCACTCGACTGGCCTGCGCTCGATGCCCTGCGCGATCACAAGACGCGCTCGCCCTTCAGCGGCACCACCTGCGCCCGCGCGCCCGACGGCCGTGCCCTCTGGTTCTCGAAAACCATCATCCCCGCCATCCGCGATGAGCAGGCCCTGCGCCAAAGCCAGCCGCTTTCCCCGGTCTGGCGCCATGTCGGCCTCTATGGCTACACGCTCGACGCGCTGACTCGCTTCGAAGCCGCGCCCCCCACGGCGCTCGAAAATCTCGAGGGGCTCGAACAGCTTCGCCTCCTCGAACTGGGCATCCCCGTCACGACCGTCCCAGTATCCCCGCCGCTCTTCGACAGCTCCGGCATCGACACCGAAGCCGACATCGCCCGCGTGGAGGCGCTCATCGCGACCCACGGCGATCCGGTTCCTCCCCTGGCGTCCTGATCCTTGCGCCGCATCTTCATCATCCGCCACGGCAACACCTTCGAAAGCAGCGCCGATGCCCGGCGCATCGGCGCGCGCACCGACATTCCGCTGGTGGAAAGCGGCCACGCCCAGGCCGCCCGCCTCGGCGCCTGGTTCGCGGCCCAGGCTTTCCCGATCCGCCGCCTCCACAGCAGCCCGCTGCTCCGCGCCCGGCAAACCGCCGCCAGCATCGCCGCCGCCACCGGCCACGCCATGGACGGCCCGCTCCTTTGGCTCAACGAGATCGACCACGGCCCCGACGAAGGCCAGGCCGAAGCGCAGGTTCTCGCGCGACTGGGCGCCGAAGCCCTCGCTGCCTGGGACGAACAGGGCATCCCGCCCCGGGACTGGACCGTGGATGCGCCATCCCGCCTGACCGCCTGGAAACACTGGTTCGCGCAGGAAGGGGAGGGCGCTGACCTCCTCGTCACCAGCAACGGCGCCGCCCGCTTCGCGCTCCTGGCGCTGGGCCTGCCGCTCGCCAGCCTGAAGCTCCGCACCGGCGCCTTTGGAGAGCTGGCGATCGACGAAGCCGGCGTCCCCCAACTCATCCAATGGGACAACCGCCCCTAGGACGGATCGACACCATGAGTGGAAACGCTCTGGATTCCTTGTTTTCCGCGATTTCTTAACCAGCGATCGGTTCCGATCGCTTGGAAATCGCTCCAGGGAAACGTCATTTTCAGCGGAGGACCCGCAGATCCGTCACTCTTTCCGCTGCGGCACCGTGAACGTGCCCGACACGCGCCCGCCCGACGCCCCGCCGGAAACGCCCGAACCGCCACCACCCGCAGCCCGCCCGTCCACGGTCGATCGCCCGCTGGTCAGGTCGATCACCAGCCGCCCGCCGGTCAGCCGGTTCGTCCCCTGCGTCAGCGACACATTGCCCAGCATGGTGATCAGCTTGCTGTTGAGGTCGTAGATCGCGACATTGCCCTTCGCCGTCTGGTCCGCCTTGCGCACCACGACATTGCCGGACGCATCGATCCGGTCGATCTCCACCCCGTTGGCGCCGGCCGCATTTCCCGGCTGGTTCCGGTAAGCCACCGTCATCCGCGCCGCATTCAGCGTCATGCCGGCCTGCGTCACCTCGACATTGCCGGACACCACGACGCGGTCGGCGCGGTCCTGCACCTCGATCCTGTCGGCGGTGAAGTTGACCGGCGCATTGCTGTCATGGTTCCTCAACACCTGGGCATCCGCCCCCGCATAAAGGAGGCCCGCCGCGCCCAGCGTACCCAGCGACAGCAGAAGAAGGGGCTTTCTCATCACCTTTGCCCTTTGAGACCATTTTGTTCGATACGCAAGCTCGCCCGCCCGTTCAGCGTCACCGTCCGCGCGTTGAGGTCGGCCTCCAGATGGTCGCCGCTGAACGTCCCGATCGGTATCCGCCCGTCGACCCGCCCCGCGCTCTGCATCCGCCGCGTCGTGAGGTCCACGCCCACGTCCCGCGTGGTCAGGCGGTATCCGCCCTCCGACTGGAACTGCACCGGCCCGTCAATGGCGACCCGCTCGGTATCCATGTCGTACCGCCCCTTCTGCGCCCGCAGCAGCGCCTGCCCGTCGGACAGCAATATCCGCGCCGACATGTCGTTGAGGTCGACGATCGGCTCGCGCGAACTCTTCTGCACCGCCGACCCGGCCCGCAGGGAAAAGGGCTGCCCCTTGCTGTCCTCCCCGCGATAGAGCGCCTCGGTCACGCGCATCCGCTCCTTCGCCACCTCGACCTTGTTCTTGTCGAGCACGAAGCTGACCTTGTCCCCCCCGGTAAAGGGCGCCGTCGCCAGCATCGCCGCCAGCACGCCCACCGACACCGGCAACCAGTTCTTGAGCAGCCCGACCAGCCGGTCATGGCTCCCCCCCGGCCGCGCCCAGTGCCGGCGCACATTGCGTTGCTGATCGGCCTGAATCGACATGGGTTCAGCCCTCACATATGCGCGAAGATGTCGATCTCCGGCCATCCCGCCAGGTCCAGCTCGGCCCGGTGCGGCAGGAAATCGAAACAGGCCTGCGCCAGTTCCATCCGCCCCTCGCGCACCAGCCTCTTGTCCAGCTCGGCCTTCAACGCATGCAGGTACCTGACGTCCGACGCCGCATAATCCTTCTGCGCGTCGGACAGCGCGGGCGCGCCCCAGTCGCTCGACTGCTGCTGCTTGCTGATCTCCTGCCCCAGCATCTCGCGCACCAGTTCCTTCAGGCCATGCCTGTCGGTATAGGTCCGCACCAGCCGCGACGCGATCTTGGTGCAATAGACGGGCGCTGCCACCACGCCCAGATAATGGCGGATCGCCGCAATGTCGAAACGCCCGAAATGATAGAGCTTCAGCCGCGCCGGATCGGCCAGCACCGCGCGCAGGTTCGGCGCGGCATAATCGCTGCCGGGCGAAAAGCGCACCAGATGCTCGTCGCCCTTCCCGTCGCTGATCTGCACCAGGCACAGCCGGTCGCGGGGCGTGATCAGCCCCATGGTTTCGGTGTCGACGGCGATCGGGCCGGGGGCCAGGACGCCCTCGGGCAGATCCTCTTCGTGGAAATATACGGTCATGATTCTTCCTCTATGGCCAAAGCGGCCGGTTCGCAATCGCCCCTTGGCGACCGGGAACGAAAGGCGCCCATTCCCTCCCGGACCGGCGAATTTGACGCCTTTTGCCAGCCTCAAAAATCATTCGCCTGTCCCTGAAAAGTTGATATAGTGATTCCCAAACCGCGTACTGGCGGTGGATTCTGCATGTCATTCGCCCGACATGTTTGTCCGGTTTAGTCTGGGGCGAAGCGAAAGTGACCAACAGGGCATGAGTTTTGATAGAGGTCGCCGCGGCGGGCGCGGCAAGGACAAGCGCGACGGTTTCGGCGACGACAGTTTCTATGGTGGTGATCGCGGCGGTTTTGGCGGTGGTTTCGATCGTGGTGGTTTCGGTGGTGATCGTGGCGGCTTCGGCGGTGGCGACCGCTTTGGTGGCGGCGGCGGCGGCGGCGGCGGCGGTTTCGGCGGTGATCGCGGCGGCTTCGGCGGCGGTGGTGGTCGCGGCGGCTTCGGCGGCGGCGGCGGTGGTGGTGGTTTCGGCGGCGGTGGCCGCGGCATGCCCGCCCAGGTCGTCGGCGAAGGCACCGGCGTCGTAAAATTCTTCAACGGTCAGAAGGGCTTTGGCTTCATCGTCCGTGACGATGGCGGCGAAGACGTGTTCGTCCACATCAGCGCCGTTGAGCAGGCGGGCCTGACCGGCCTCGCCGAAGGCCAGCCGCTCGGCTTCACCCTGGTGGATCGCGGCGGCAAGGTGTCGGCCACCGATCTCAAGATCGAGGGCGAACCGCTCCCCGTCACGGATCGTCCCCGCGAACCGCGCGAACCCCGCGCTGGTGGCTTCGGCGATCGTCCGGGCGGCGGCGACCGCGGCCCGCAGCGCCAGCTTACCGGCGAACGCGCCAGCGGCACGGTCAAGTTCTTCAACGCCATGAAGGGCTTCGGCTTCATCCAGCGCGACGACGGCCAGCCCGACGCGTTCGTTCATATCAGCGCCGTCGAGCGCGCCGGCATGAGCGCCCTGAATGAAGGTGATCGCCTCGACTTCGAACTGGAAGTCGACCGCCGCGGCAAATACGCGGCCGTCAACCTTCAGACGAAGGCCGACTAAAAACAGACCTGCCCGCATTCGGGAGAGGATAGAAGGGGTCGCCTGCCCGGCGGCCCCTTTTTGTTGGCTGGAATGCGTCGCCATCGTCAACATTCCGGTTTGATTCTCATCAAGATGGAGGGTGGATTGAAACGGCCTTCCTGTGGCTGAGCCCGTTGAAGGTTCGGGTGAGATAGCTGATTTTACCTTCAATGCTTTTAAAATGAGGATTGACCTACCCTGTTAATCCAGCGTTATTGACTTATATGTCAATTACTGTGCAGTTGAATGAATCGATAAAAAAAGGCTTGCTGCTGCCATTTATGCCGCGCAGTCGAAAGCCCGCGAAACGCTGCTTATTTATGACCAAAGATGCCGCTACAAAATATCAGGATGTGAATTCCGCCGTAAATTCGTTGGTGGGTAAGGGCTATGTGGATGCCGCGTTCGCCAAGTGGGTGCTGGGTGATCGTATCCACAATGATGGTACAAAAAGGAAACAAGGTCGATTTCTTAAGAAGCTCAGCGAGCCGCCGCCCGAAATATGGGAAATCCGGGTCACCGACCCTGTCCCTCAATGTCGGATATTGGGCCGTTTTGCTGCGCCGGACGTTCTGATCGTCACAGGCTTCTATACCCGGCCTGATCTCGGAAAAAAGGGATCGGCCGCCTGGACGTCTGCGATTAACGAATGCGTCGATGGTTGGCGGAAGCTTTTCAATGAGGCAGCGCCTTTCAGTGCCCTTAGCATTCATGGATATGTGACGGAGAATTGTGATGACATATCGCTCTGAACGTCGCGAGATGGAAGATTATGGTTTCGCACGGGTCCGTGACCTAGCCTTCGAAGCAGTTAGGAAATTGTGGCGGAAACGTGAGGCAGAGGGGTGGACCCAAGCGTATCTTGCCGAAAGGATGGGACGTGATCCGGCTTGGATTTCGCGCAAATTAAGCGCGCCTGGCAACTGGACCTTGCGCACTTTCGGCGCGTTTATAGAGGCGCTCGATGGCGAGGCTGAAATATTGCTGCACGATTTGAACGCTCCCAACCTCCTCGGGAGCAACTTCGATGCCTATCTTGCACTTGCCCTAGACGGGCAAAGCGCCAATTGGGTCAATTCGCCACCGCAAATAGCATCGGGCATTGAAACAGCGGCATCCAATTCAGCGCCTGTTCCTGCGATGATGGGTTGATCATGGCAACAACTGTAAGCAAATCGATCGGCTGTGATTTCATCCGGCAGGAAATGGGGGGGAAATTCACTCTTCTCGGGGTATACCCCAACAATTCCGTGCTGGTCACAGACCCAGATCTGCCAGTTCTATTGTCATTCTATATAGAAATTCTATCAGATGAAAATAGAACTGTTCCGATCGAGTTGCAGATCAGAAATCAATTTAATGTGGTTTTGAATAAGTCATCACTGAATTTGACGCTCAGCAGCAATTTCACTGCGCCGCTAACTTGGGGGCCGCTGACCATCAAAAGTCAACTACCTGGCTATATCAACTGCGGTTTTTGGATGGATGGCTTGTGGATTCACGCGATGACGATCAATATTCAGGTCAAAAAATAACACACTGCCCATATTGTCTCTGGCGCGCTTCATTGAAGCTTGAATGTAGCGCTTAGCCCTCAAACCCGCCGAAACGGAAACGGCGCCACCGTCCGCTCATAGCCATGCAAATCCAGCGCCCGCGTCACCGGCGGCAGGGCACGATCCGGACACCCCCGTCGCTCGCACAGATGGCAGGTCGGCCCCACCTGCGTCGCTGCGCCCTTCTCCAGGTCGATCCCGTCGGCATGCACGATCCGCGCCCCATGCTTCGCCTCGCAGCCAAGCGCGATCACGGACCGCCCCCGCGCACCGCCCTCCCTGGGCAGCCCCGCGGTCAGGCTGATGAAGCGCCGCCCGTCCATCGTCTCGATCAGTTGGGGGAGCACCGCATCCGGCGCCTGCGCCTCATGCGCGTCCCAGCGCGGGCAACTGCCCCCCAGCCGCGCAAAGGGCCACGCCTCCCCGTCGAAGCGCTTGGACATGATGCCCGCCCGGTCCACCTTCGCCATGAAGAAGGGCACGCCCCGCGCCCCCGTCCGCCCCAGGCTGGTCAGCCGATGGGCAAGCTGCTCCATCGACACGCCAAAGCGCGCCCGCAGCAGCGGCAGGTCGTGTCGGCTCTGCTCCGCCGCCTTGGCGAAACGGTCATAGGGCATGATCAGCGCCGCCGCCGCATAGTTGGTGAGCGCGATCCCCGCGAGCCGGCGGCTGTCCTCGTCCGGCGGCCCCGCCCGCGCCACCTGCGCGGCGATCCCGTCCGCCAGTTCCTGCGCGCAAAACTGGTAGGCGACCGCGAACAGCCGCCCCGAAGAGGCCAGCCGCTCGCTCAGCAACAGCCGCCGCCGGTGCATGTCATAATGGCGCAGCGTCCCCGCCAGCACATCCTCCCGCACGATCTGCACGGCCATGCCGTGCCGCTCCTTCAGCAGCGCCCGGATCCCCGCCTGCACGGCAGAGGGATCGTCGCCCAGCTCCCCCGCCAGCGACTCCGCCGCCGCGTCCAGTTCCGCGAAATGATTGCCCGCCCGCGCTATCGTCTCGCGCAGCCAGTCGATCGGCGCATGCAGCGGCGCCACGCTCCCCGGCGCCCCGGCCGATCCCGCCGCCACCTGCTCCGGCAACCGCCGCAAATCGCTGAGCGCCCGGTAAAAGCGCCCGATCGCCTCGCTCACCCCCGGATAATTCTCCGCGACCTCCAGCACTTCGTCCTTGGCGACGCCGATGTCGCGCACCAGCGCATCGGACAGGATCTCCCCCAGCGCGCTCGCGGCCCCTTCCTGCGTGCTGGCGACGAAATCGCGAATGTCGATGTCATAGACATTGGCCAGCCGCAGCAGCATCTGCGCCGTCAACGGCCGCTGGTTGCGCTCCAGATGGTTCAGGTAACTGGGCGATACCCCCAGCTCCTCCGCCATCCGTGTCTGATTGAGCCCCAATTCCCGCCGCAAAACCCGCAGCTTCGGCCCCAGATAGAGTTTCCGATCATCCGCCATACTGTCACTATGTCAAAAAATGACAATATGAACAAGTCACCGCATGACACCGCCTCACTAATCGCCCTTCATTGACCGACAGGTTCATGGTTTGATGCGTCATCCCAACGGAAAGGAAGCCCCATGGAAACGACCCAAGCACCACAGCCCGCCCGCTCCCGCGCGGTTTTCTCGCCGGAGGATTTCGGCCTGATCCGCACCGCCATCGCCCATTATCTGCGCGAGGTTCAGGACCAGCCGGAATCGGTCAAATACGCCAATCTCTACCACCGCCTCGGCCGGGTGGGCTGATCATTTCGAGGTTCAGGAGAGGGAAGGGCGCGGCGGAAAAACCGACCGCGCCCTTTTCCCGTCAGAAAAGCCGCGTCAGCCCGTAAAAGGCCGCGCCGATCGCCGCCGCCGCCGGCAGTGTCACCACCCAGGCGACGATGATGCTCGACGCCACGTTCCACCGGACCGCCGACAACCGCCGCGAAGCCCCCACGCCCACGATCGCGCCGGTGATGGTATGGGTCGTCGATACCGGCACGCCCAGATGCGTCGCCAGGAACAGCGTCAACGCCCCGCCCGTCTCCGCGCAAAATCCCTGCCCCGGCGTCAATCGCGTGATCTTCGATCCCATGGTGTGGACGATCTTCCATCCGCCCAGCAACGTCCCCATGCCCATCGCCGCCTGACAGCTCAACACCACCCAGAAGGGCACATGGAATCCGCCCGTCAGCATGCCTTGCGAATAGAGCAGCACCGCGATGATCCCCATCGTCTTCTGCGCGTCATTGCCGCCATGCCCCAGCGAATAGAGCGACGCCGACACAAGCTGCATCTTCCGGAACACCCGGTCCGCCCCCTGCGGCGTGAAGCGCCGGAAGATCCAGCTCACGATCAGCACCAGCAGCAATGCCAGGACCAGCCCGATCGCAGGCGACAGCACGATGGCGGCGCTGGTCTTGAACACCCCGCTCCATACCACTGCCGAAGCCCCGGCCTTGGCGGTCCCCGCGCCCAGCAATCCGCCGATCAGCGCATGACTGCTGGAGGAAGGGATGCCCAACCCCCAGGTGATGAGGTTCCAGGCGATCGCCCCCATCAGCGCGCCGAAAATCACGGCCGGATCGATGATGCTGGCATCGACAATGCCCTTGCCCACCGTCTCCGCCACATGCAGCCCGAAGAAGAGGAAGGCGATGAAATTGAAGAACGCCGCCCACGCGACCGCATATTGCGGTTTCAGGACCCGCGTCGATACGATGGTCGCGATCGAGTTGGCGGCGTCGTGCAGCCCGTTCAGGAAATCGAACAGCAGCGCGATGCCGATCAGCGCGACCAGCAGCGGAAAGGCGAGTTGGGCTTCCATATGTCTGCGGCTCTTGTCTTCTCTGGCCGGATCAGGCGTGGTCGATGACCAGGCCGGAAATCTCGTTGGCGACGTCCTCGAACCGATCCGTCACCTTCTCCAGATGGCTGTAGATTTCGTTTCCGACGACGAAATCCATCGGATTGCCCTGCCGCGCCTGATTGTAGAGCGCTTTCAGTCCCGCCTCATGCAGGATGTCGGCATGCCCCTCCAGCTTCACCAGCCGTTCGGTCAGGTCATGCAGCCGTGCCGAATTGAGGTTCAGTGAACGCAGCAGCGGCATCGTCTCCGCCGTGATCCGCGCGCATTCGACGATCAGCGCGCTCATGTCCTGCATCTGGGACGGAAATTCCGTCACCTCGAACAGCGCGATAGCCTTGGCCGTCTGGTTCATCTGGTCGATGGCGTCGTCCATCACCCCGATCAGTCCGGTGATGGCGCTGCGATCGAACGGCGTCACGAAGATGCGGCGCACATCCTGCAGCACTTCGCGGATGATGTCGTCCGCCTCATGCTCCCGGTCCGAAATCTCCTTGATATGGGCATCGATGTCCGGCCCGCCCTTCAGCAGCTTGGCGAGCGCATCAGCACCGGCGACCAGGGTCGCAGCATGATCCTCGAACTGCTCGAAAAAGCGCCCTTGCTTGGGCATCAGCGCGTGAAACCAGCGCAGCATTCCAGTCCTTTCGCTTTGCCATTCCTTGACCCGCAGCAACGTCCGCACGAACAGGCCCGGATCACGGGGTGGTTCGCGGAAAGCGGCGATGATGGATTGCAGATCGGGTTCGTCGACAGCCTTTGCAGCTTCGGCAACCGGGAACCATCGCAGTTCCCGCTGCCCTTGTTCGGGCCATTGCGACAACTGGCCCGTCACCGCAAGCGGGAAAACCTCGACAGTCGCCTCTTTCGTGTCGCCCCGCCGCCGCTTCTTGTCATAGCGATAGCGGCCGAGCGGCGCAGGGCAGGCAATGCCGTGAATGCCCGCCTCTTCATAGGCCTCTAGCTCGGCGGCGCGATGGCCGGCCATGCCCTTGATGCGATTGCCCTTGGGGATCACCCAGCGGCGGGTATCGCGCGAGGTGATCAACAGGATCCGCATCGACCCGTCAGGGCCGGTCGAATAGGGAAGGGCGGCGATCTGACGCATTCAGCCGCCCTTATACGCCCGCTGGCGCATCCGATCGAGTTTTGCCCACCCCTGGTCCATCCGCGCCTTGTAACGAAATCGTCACATTGCGCAATCAAGCAGGTTATCAGATCGAAAGCCGCGCCGTCAGCCGGATATCCCGTCCCGCCAGGGGGGCGTAGTCCTTCAGGAAACTGGCCGCCCGCCGCGCCTCCACATCGAAGATATTGTTGGCGGAAAGGGTGATGGTCGTCCGGCCGTTGCCCTTTATCGGCTTGAAGGACAACGATGCGTTGACCAGTGTGAAGCCGTCGGTCGGCGTTTCGGTGTCGGTGATGCGGTTCTGGGCGAAGCTGCGTTCGACTTCGCCGCGAACGCTCAGCCGATCGCCCTGCAGTTCCAGGCCGCCCAGCAGACGCAGCGGAGGTATGCGCGGCGCCGGGCCGGATCCGACGATGGTGGCGCGCACATAATCTGCCACGCCGTCCAGGTTGAGGGCATAGCTGCCGATCTGCCCCAACTTCACCGTGCCTTCCGCTTCAAAGCCGAGATAGCGGGCATTCGCCTGCAGATTCTGGTAGCAGGGGAAGGATAGCGGTTCGCCCCCATTGGCGGCCATGCAGACGCCGTCATCGACCCGCACATCGTAGATATAGCCGTTGAACCAGTTATGATAGGCCGAGAGCGAGAGCGTGTAGCCATCGCCCTGGCCGCGCAGCGTGCCTTCGATGCCCCAGCTCTTTTCCAGTCCGAAATCAGGATTGCCGAGTTCAAAGGCTTGCGTTCCGGCGTGATTGCCGCGGGCAAACAGCTCTTCGGCCGAAGGAGCCCGCTCCGTACGGGACAGGTTCAGTCCGACGCGCCAGCCGGGCACGAGTTCCTGACTGACACCCAGTGAGCCGGACAGCGCATTGAAGCTGCGATGATAGGCGGGGTTGAACAAGGTCTCGTCCGCATCCGCTGCGACGCGCGTATGTTCATAACGGCCGCCCAGTTCGATCCGGGTGGTGCCCAGGTCGAAGGACTGCAGCGTGAAGAAGCCCAGTTGCTCCGTTTCGTTGCGCGGCAGGAACTTTTCCTCCCCCTCGACATGGAAGTTGCGCGCGAAGAACTGCGCGCCGATCGCGCCGTCCCATCCGCCGCGCTTCGCCTGCACCAGTTCGAGCCGCGATTCGATCGACTGGTTGTAGAATGTCGTGCCGACCTCGCCCGTCTCCTCGATCTCCTGATGCTGATAGTCGGCGAAGCCGGCGCGGAGGCGGATGGATTCCAGGAAGCCGCCATTGACCGGCAATTCGGCGCGCAGATCGGCACGATCCTGCTTCATGTGCAACCGCACCTTTTCCGCTTCGCCATCGGCATCGAGCGAATAGCGGACCGGCACGCCGTAGAAATTGTCGGTATGCGCGACCGAAAAGCCCAGATTGCCGCCATCGGTGATGAGCGCCGCGCCGCCCGCCACTTCCCAGGTTCGCGCTCCGCTGTTGGGCAGCTTGCCTCTCAGGCTGGCGAGGTCGCGGATTGCCGGATCGCCGCTGGCAGCCGCCTGTGCCCGCAGCGCGGGGGTCAGGATGTAGTTGCCGGTGTCCAGGTCGCCGCTTCTGGAATAGCTGCCATCGAAATGGACAACGAACTTGTCGCCAATGGGCGCTTCGATCTCGCCCGATCCGGTGCGTTCATGGGCGGCGCTGCCATAGGTGGCGATGCCGTCGATGTGGATCGGTTCGTCCGGCACGCGGCGGGGAATGCGGCTGTCGATCACATTGACTACGCCGCCAATGGCTGAGGAACCGTAGAGCAGGGCGGCGGGTCCGCGCAGCACCTCTATGCGATCGGCGGTGAGGGGGTTGATCGCCACGGCGTGATCGACAGAGGTGTTCGAGACGTCGAAGCTGCCTATGCCGTCGGTGAGGATGCGCACGCGTTCGCCCTGGAAGCCGCGCAGCACGGGGCGCGATGCATTGGGGCCGAAGGAGGTCGCGGATACGCCAGGCTGGCGGGCGAGCGTGTCGCCGATCGTCGGACGCAGCGACCTGGTCAGCTCTTCGCCGGACACGACCGACGTACCTGAAAGAATATCGCCTTGCCGGCGGGGAATGATGGCGGTGACGACGATGTCGGCCCGCTGATCATGATAACCCTGGGGAGAGGAGTCCGATGCCGGAGCCTGGGCCATGGCGGGCAAACTGGCAGACAATGCGGAGAGGGCGCAACCGGCACGCAACAGTGCGGAACGATACATTCGGTTCGTCATCCTTCATGATTGGGAAGAAGATGGTGCCCTCCTATCTGAAATGATATAGCATATCAACATCGCACGAGCCGGATTTGATCCATCGCGCCCGAAACGGTTTGAGTGCACCGCGAGAAGCAATCAGAGAAAGAGAAATTCCGCGAGCGCCGCGGCGGCGGCGGGGCTTTCGCTGCCGACAGCCTGTCGCACTTCGATGGCTGGCAACGGCTGTTCGAGTGCAATCCGCCTGATGCCGGTCATTCGTCCAAGATCACGGGCGAGCGGGCCGAAGGCGGCAAAGCAGCCGGCGCCTTCGCGCAATATGGTCATGATGTCGAACAGATTGTCGGTCTCCAGCACCGGATCCCCCAACCTTATGCCACTGCGCAGCAGCGCCTCGTCGATGATCCGCCGCAGGCTGTTGCGCGGTTCCATGGCGAGCGTCGGGATTGCGGCAAGCTCAGTCGTGGCCACACTGTCGCGGCGGGCGAGGGGGTGATCGACGCCCGCGTAAAGGTTGATCTGTTCTGACCAGCCATAGCGGGAGGGGGGCTCGTCCGTTTCGCCCAGGGCATAGAAATAGGCTATGTCGGCCTTGCCTCGCCGCAGCGACCAGGCGGCTTCGTCCGCCAGGTGGATCGTCAGGTCGAGCGTGATCGCTATGTCGTCATTCGCCGCCTCGAAAGCGGCAAGCGCATCCTGGAAATGGCCGAAAACCGGGGCTGGGGCCGCCAGGACGATGTTTTGCCTTGAAGGAGGGGATTCGGCCAGCGGCGCGGCAGGCGACGGCGATGTCATGTCGTTGGCCTGGTCGACCTGCCAGTTTTCCGGCTGGTCCTGCGACAGCAGCGTCATGGCTTCCGCTGTTTTTCGGCCGGCCGGCGTCAGGTGGGGATTGCCGGCAAGATCGTCGAACAGGCGATAGCCGAGGCGCAGTTCCAGCGAGGCCAGATCGCGGGCGACATCGTCGGCCGAAACGCCAAGATCACGGGCGCAGCGCAAGAGGCTGCCCGATGCCACCATCTGCGCGAATATATCCAACTGGCGCAGGGAAGGCGTGGCCATGAGCCCCTGATAGTGCAAATATCGTGCGGGGTTAAGGCGGATATTGGGTGAATATCTCTTTGCCATATTGACGAGGGCCGCCCAAAGATGGCAGGGCGCTCAGCCTGACGGGCGGGTATAGCTCAATGGTAGAGCACTAGCCTTCCAAGCTTGTGATGCGGGTTCGATCCCCGCTACCCGCTCCATTCCCGTCATAGAGGCTCCGTCCACGGCATGGGCGACATCGTCAATCTTCGACAGGCGCGCAAGGCGAAGGCTCGGGCGGATCGGGAACGGCAGGCGCATGGCAATCGCGTGAAGTTCGGTCGCACGAAGGCGGAACGCCAGATTGAGGCAGCGGAAGAAGAACGCAAGAAGCGCTTGATCGATGGCGCGCGCCGCGATCGCAGGGATGATGATACCAAATAAAGCTTCACTATTCCTGAGCGATTGGCACGAAGATGGAATACGAAATCTTCGGAAAGAAGATGAACAGCTGTTAATTTTTCTGCTCGATCGATCATTCTGTCCGTGATTTGGCTCGACTGATCCGGAATAGGCTGCAGCCGTTGCGTTTAAACCCGCAGCTCACGGGTTTAACATTCGCTATGACTGGACATATTCGCTCACTTCGCCCCGCCAGGGCCGCGATTGCCGCTGTTCTGGCTATCAGTTCGCCTACGCTGTTCGCGCAGACGGTCATTCCGCCTGCGCAACCGGTGATCGTCGATCCTCCGGTCGCACAGACGCCGCCGGCAGCTTCGCCTGCTCCGGTTTTCGCGCCTTCCCAACCGGTGGTCCAATCGACGCCTTCGGTCGAGCAGCGGTTGGACGCGGCTATTACAGCGTCGCAAGCGGAGGAGGCGCAGGCCGTTCCTGCCGCAGCCCCGGTGAAGCGCAAGGCGCCCCGGCCCGCTGCCCGCACGATAGCCCGCACCGAGCCCGTTGCGGCCCCACAACGTTCCGAGCCCCTGACACAGCGTGAAGCGCCGTCCCCTGCACCATCTGCCCCTGCGTCATCTGCGCCATTAGCTGAGGCGGTCGCGCCGGCTGCACCCGCTGCGCCGGAAAGGCAGGCACCGCCCGCATCGTCGGAGGCCCGGAGCGATCCCGCATTGCTTTGGGCGTTGGGCGGCGGCTCCTTGCTGATGATCGGCCTTGCCGGTGCTGCGCTGATGCGCAGACGCGCGCATCGTCAGGAAGTGGAGCATTGGGAGGGCGAGATTATCCAGCCCGAGCCTGTGCAGGCTGCCCAGCGACCTGTTCCGGCCATGCCCTTGATGACGCCGTCCCCTGCGGTCGCACCGGTGCCAAGCGAGGAGGAAAGCACCTTGGAGGCGATGGTGGCTGCACCGCCCAGCGCGGAAAACCCGTTCCGCACCCATGCCAAGCGCAGGACCAGAGCAAAATTCCTGCTGGCGCAGCGGCAGAAGCAGGTTCAAACGCCGATAGTCGCGGAAAGCTTGGCTCCGACCGAATCGCCCCGGCCCGCGAGGGCGGCCACGCAGACGGTGTATCGCTTTGGTTCCGACCGTCGACGCGAGGGTGTCTTCAAGCCGCGGACAAGCTGAGTCCGATTGGATTCCTTGAGGAAAGGGGATGCCGGTCCCGATCGGTATCCCCTTTGTCATGCAATAGTTCCGCCGATCCAGTTGCGCTGGATCGTTCGGCCTGATACCGGCCCGCCGGTAATTGCATGGCCGCCCAGGCCCGCCTCAAGGAAAGTTGCCCATGTCCGACAAGATCAACCGCATCGTTCTTGCCTTCTCAGGTGGGCTGGATACCAGCGTGATCCTGAAATGGCTGCAACAGACCTACCAGTGCGAGGTAGTGACCTTCACTGCCGATCTGGGGCAGGGCGAGGAACTGGAACCGGCACGTGCGAAGGCACGGCTGATGGGTGTCAAGGAAGAGCACATCTTCATCGACGACCTGCGCGAAGAATTCGTGAAGGATTATGTGTTCCCGATGATGCGCTCCAACGCGCTCTATGAAGGGCTCTATCTGCTCGGCACATCCATCGCCCGCCCGCTGATCGCCAAGCGCCAGATCGAGATCGCGAAGCTGATTGGCGCGGATGCGGTGTCGCACGGCGCGACGGGAAAGGGCAATGATCAGGTGCGCTTCGAGCTTGGCTATTACGGCCTTGCCCCCGACATCAAGGTGATCGCCCCCTGGCGGGAATGGGATTTGACCAGCCGCACCAGGCTGATCGAATTCGCCGAAAAGCACCAGATCCCGATCCCGCGCGACAAGCGCGGCGAAAGCCCCTTTTCGACGGATGCGAACATGCTGCACACCTCTTCGGAGGGGAAGGTGCTGGAAGATCCGTGGGAGGAAACCCCGGACTATGTCTATTCGCGCACCGTCAATCCGGAGGATGCGCCTGACGCGCCGGAATATATCACCATCGATTTCGAGCGTGGCGACGGCGTGGCGATCAACGGCGTCGGCATGAGCCCGGCGACGCTGCTGGAAACGCTCAACGAATATGGCCGCAAGCATGGCATCGGCCGGCTCGACCTGGTCGAGAACCGCTTCGTCGGCATGAAGTCGCGCGGCATGTATGAAACGCCGGGCGGCACCATCTATCATCTGGCGCACCGGGGCATCGAGCAGCTGACGCTCGATCGCGGCGCCGCGCATCTGAAGGATGAACTGGCGCCGCGCTACGCCGAGCTCATCTATAACGGCTTCTGGTTCTCGCCGGAGCGCGAAATGCTGCAGGCGGCGATCGACCACAGCCAGGAGAAGGTGACCGGCACGGTTCGCCTGAAGCTCTACAAGGGCGGTGTTTATGTCGTTGGCCGCAAGTCGCCTTATTCGCTGTACAGCGAGAAGGTCGTGACCTTCGAGGATGATGCGGGCGCCTATGACCAGCGCGACGCGGCGGGTTTCATCAAGCTGAACGCGCTTCGCCTGCGCCTGTTGGGCCGTCGCGACCGCTGACCGCCTTCCGTCCCCGGCGTCGCTATTGTTGGTGCGCCGGGGAAAGGAAGACAGGCATGGTTCGCGATACAAATTGCGACATTTATCGGGCCTGATGACAAAGTTGCGGGACAAAACTCCCCGATAAGCGTTTTCAAGGACGGCGGAGCGCCGTTCGTGACAGATGCTTTGAAGGAAGACTCGAATGATCCGCAAATTCATGACTACGGTGGCGCTGGGTTCGCTGTTCGTTGGCGGGCTGGCGGCCAGCCATCTCGCCTTCGCGCAGGATGGACCGCCCCGCGCCGGCGGCCCTCGCGGCGGTGGCATGCTGATGATGGCCGATGCCGACAAGGACGGCACTGTCACCAAGGCGGAACTGACGGCCGCGCTGGATGCCCGCTTCGCCAGGCTGGACGTCAACAAGGACGGCAAGATTGATCAGGCGGATCGCGATATCCTACGCCAGCAGCGGCTCGATGCGCGCTTTGCGGCTCTGGATACCGACAGGAACGGTCAGATCAGCAAGGCGGAATTCGTCGCCGGGCATGAGGGCCGGCAGGACCGTATCGGCGGCCATGGCGGCCCGGATCGTGGCGGCTGGGGTCATCGCGGCCCCGGCATGCGCGGCGGCCCGGACGGTGGAATGGCGAAGGACGGCGTGATCACCAGGGCGGATTTCATGGCGCGCCCCCTCGCCATGTTCGACAAGGCCGACACCAACCATGACGGCAAGGTGACCGCAGAAGAGATGAAGGCTGCGCGGCAGGCGTTCCGCGATGGTTGGAAAGACCGCAAGGGGCCGCCCCCGCCGCCCGCCGATTAAGGGCTGGGTCGAAGGCGTCGATGGCGCCTTCGGCCTTCCCACCTGCTTCCAGCCATGACAAGAACCGGACCATGAGCGAACGACCCCATTTGCTGCTCGTCGACGACGAGCGCTCGATCCGCGAGCCGCTGGCGCAATATCTTGTCCGCAACGGCTTTCGCGTGACGGCCGTCGAAAATGCGGCGGAAGCGCGGATGCGCCTTAAAGCCAATGCCATCGACCTGGTCATTCTGGACATCATGATGCCGGGCGAGGACGGGTTGTCGCTCTGTCGCCATATCCGGGAAACGAGCGAGATTCCGGTCATCCTTCTCACGGCGAAATCGGAAGAGACGGACCGCATCGTCGGGCTGGAAATGGGGGCCGACGATTATGTGCTGAAGCCCTTTTCCCCGCGTGAGCTGGTTGCCCGCATCAAGGTGATCTTTCGCCGCGTGGCGACCGGTGGGCAGCGCGTCACCGCGACCGATGGCGCCACCTATGCTTTCGCCAACTGGTTGCTCAAGACGCAGGAGCGCACGCTGGTCGACGGCGAGGGCGTGGCGCTGCCGCTGTCCACGGCGGAATATAATCTGATGCTGGCCTTCGCCACCCGGCCCAATCAGGTGCTGAGCCGCGACCAGTTGCTGGACATCACCCAGGGGCGGGAGGCCAATGCCTTCGACCGGGCGATCGACAACCAGATCAGCCGCCTGCGCAAGAAGATAGAGCCTGATCCCAGGAACCCGACCCTCATCAAGACGGTGTGGGGCGGCGGTTACACCCTGTCCGCGGACGTGCGCAAGCTGTGAGGCGGCTGCGCCTGTGGCCGCAGGGCGTCGTCGGCCAGATCATCATCCTTGTCGCGCTGGCGCTGTTCGTGGCGCAGGCGATCAATTTCACCCTGTTGCTGCGCGAACGTCAACGGATCGAGCTTACCGCGCAGACGGCTCCCGGCGTCTTTCGCATCGTCGACGCGCTCGACAGCCGGCCGGACCAGCGCGCCGGGGATGAGGCGGACCGGCGGGGACGGGTGCGCTTCCTGGACGCTGCCCCGCCGTTGCAGGGCCAGTCCCGACCGGACGTGGAGCGTCGCGCCAGGGCGATGTTCGACGATGTCGGGCTTTCGGTCCGCTCCATCCATGCGGCCGAACAGCCGCAGTTGCTGCCCCTGCGGCGCTGGGACAATTTCCGCATGCGCGCGGGCGGAGACAGGCATGGTCATGTGCATGTGACCCGTCTGGCCATGGCCGTCGAATATCAGCCGGGAAAATGGGCGCTGACGCAGACGCGCATCGGCGACCGGCCGCCACGCTTTGGCGGCTGGCTGGTGGGGCAGACGCTGATCCTCTACGCGATCGTGCTGCTGCCTCTGCTGTGGGTCGGTCGCAGGCTGGCGCGGCCATTGAAGCAGTTGACCGCCTCGGCGGAACAATTCGCCCTTACCGGATCGGCCGATGCGGTGGAGGAGCGCGGCCCCGGCGACGTGCGGCAGCTCACCATGGCCTTCAATGCGATGCGCAGCCGCATCTTCGCGATGCTGAACGAGAAAGACCGGATGCTGGGCGCGATCGGCCATGACCTGCGCACGCCGCTGGCCTCGCTGCGCGTGCGCACCGAATCGGTGGAGGACGAGGGCGAGCGCGCCCGCATGTCCGAGACGATCGAGGAGATGAACCGGATGCTGGAGGATATCCTCTCTCTCGCCCGCGCCGGGCGCAGCAGCGAAGCCCGGCAGAAGGTGGACCTGTCGGCGCTGGCCGATGCCGTGGTCGAGGATTTTCTGGAGCTTGGTTCCCCGGTCGACCTGGCCGACAGTGCGCGCGCGGTGGCCAATGTCCGTCCCCAGCAGATTCGCCGCGCCCTGCGCAACCTGATCGAAAATGCCATCGTCTATGGCGAGCGGGCGCATGTTTCGGTCGAACGGGCGGACGGCGCGGTCCGGTTGATCGTGGCGGATGACGGGCCAGGCATAGCCGAGGAACGGATGGCGGAAATGATGGAGCCCTTCACCCGGCTGGAGGGCTCGCGCAACCGGGAAACGGGCGGGGCGGGCCTGGGGCTGGCGCTGGTGCGGGCGATCATGATCGAACATGGCGGCGCGCTGAAACTGGCCAACCGCGCGCAGGGCGGGTTGGAGGCAAGCCTGGTCCTGCCGGCCTGAAAATGGCTGTTTTCCGCCGAAGTTCACAGTGTATGCGCGCGCGTGCCTGCGCGCGCATAGGCGTGGTGGGCGGGATATGAACGTTTCAAAGAGGGGTGGGCGATAGGCCCGCCAGCGTGCAATAGGACAGGCAGAACTGGCATGTTCGGAGGAATAGGATCTTTTGTTGGGCTCCTGTTGCCCCTGGGTCACACAGGCTTTGGCGAGTGTCATTGGCCGGGAGCGGCGGTGGCAGGTGGATCGGGATCCGGCACGTGCCTGTCGATTTCGCTATTGGGCAATGATATCGAAAGTCCCCAGGCCAATAGCGGGCCGATCACCGGATCAGGATGAAAATGAAACAGGGCTTCCGCAGAAAGAGCAGCGCTCTCGACAAGAGGGATTGTTGAGGTGGACACCGGCCGGCTGAAGATCAAGTTGCAGCTTCATTGCGGGAGCAGCTTTGCGATGGGGCCGGGCAAGGCGGCCCTGCTAGAGGCGATCAAACGGGAGGGCTCGATTTCCGGAGCCGGCCGGGCGCTTGGCATGAGCTACCGGCGTACATGGTTGCTGGTGGACGAGATGAACCGCTGTTTTGCGGAAAAGCTGGTCGAAACCTTGTCGGGCGGTGGACGCGAGCGCGGCGCGCGCGTCACGGAACATGGTCTGGCCGTGCTTGCCGCCTATCGCGCCCTGGTCGAGGAAGCCTCTGCGATAACCCGAAGCTCTGCCTATTCCGAACTGACGAAATTGTTGCTGGCAGCGCCGCGCAACGGCGAGGCCGAAGGCTCCCCCGACTGACCAGCCCCTGATCATCGCGATCCCCTTCTGTCGTGACTTGCAGTGCCAATCCATCACTATATACGGCGGAATATAGAGATTCGGGTGGCATTTCCAAAAAGGGGGGCATTCATGCATTTATCCGCGCGTGCGCTGGCGTTCGGCCTGGGCGTTCTGACTATCGTCGCACCGGCCTGGGCCGAGGTTCCCGGAGCGCCGGATGCAGCGCCGGGTGCAGGGGCCGAAAGCGCAGAATCGGGTGGCCTGCCGCAGATCATGGTCACTGCCCGGCGGCGCGTGGAAGACAGCCAGTCCGTGCCCGCGGCGATTTCCGTCGTTGACGGTAAGCTGCTCGATCAATCCTATACGGTGAACACCGGGCAACTGAGCCTGCTTGTCCCGTCGCTCAATTACAGTTCGGCAAACCCGCGCAACACCGCCTTCACGATCCGGGGGCTCGGCAGCAGTGTCGTGGCGGTCAGCCAGGCGAATGACGGGCTGGAGCCCGGCGTCGGCTTTTACGTCGATCAGGTCTATCACGCACGGCCCGCCACTGCCGCTTTCGACTTCACCGACATCGACCGGATCGAGGTGCTTCGCGGCCCGCAGGGCACGCTGTTCGGCAAGAACAGCACGGCAGGAGCGATCAGCATCACGACCAAACTGCCGACCTTCACGCCCGAAGCGCAGGAGGAATTATCCTATGGCAGCAATGATTTCCTGCAGGCCAAGGCATCGGCGTCCGGGCCGATCACCGATAGCCTCGCCTTCCGCCTGTCGGGCCAGTCGACCCGCCGCGATGGCGTCATCCACAATGTCATGACCGGGCGCGACCAGAACAGCATGGGCAACCAGGCCGTTCGCGGCCAGCTTCTCTACAAGCCTTCCGAAGATTTCCAACTGCGCCTGATTGCCGATTTCACCAATTTCGAAAGCGCATGCTGCACGCAGGTCTATGTCCGGGTCGCGCCGACGCTGAAGGCGGCGGCCCGCCGATATGCCGCGCTGGCGGCCAATGTGCCGGGCGGACCCTATGCGCCGCCCAGCCTCAACCCTTATGACCGGCTGACCGACATTGATGCCGCCCTGGGCGTCAAGACGAATGAGGGCGGCGTTTCGGCCATCCTGGACTGGAAGCTGGGCCTGGGTACGCTGACATCGGTCAGCGCATGGCGGTTCTGGAACTGGGACGCGGCGAACGACCGCGACTATACCGGCATCCCGATCCAGCTCGTCCAGCACATCCCCTCCCGCCAGGACCAATATAGTCAGGAGTTGCGGCTGGCCTCCAATGGGGAGGGGCCGTTCAGCTATGTCGCCGGCCTCTATTTCTTCCGCCAGAAGATCACGGGCCGTCCCATTTCCATCTATGGTCCGCGCGCGGCCTATTGGTTGCTGTTCGCGGATTCGAACCTGCTTGACGGTTATGGCACGGACGGGCGCACCGATTTCCGCTCCGACAGCTATGCCGCCTTTGGCGAGGTGAACTGGCGGCCGACGGATCGCCTGACGCTGACGGGCGGGCTTCGCTATACCTATGAGGAGAAGGAGGGCGCCTATGACAGCTTCACCTTCGGCGGCCCCGCCAATGTGACGGCGGCCCAACGCGCGAGCCAATTGTCCATATTGCGCGGGCAGAGCTATGCCGCCAGCGACAGGGACGGCGATGTCACGGGCCGCGCCAACATCGCCTATCAGTGGAGCGACGATGTGCTTGGCTATGCCAGCTATGCGCGGGGCGGGAAATCGGGCGGGATCAACATGTCGGGCCTGCCGCTGAACAACAACAACCAGCCCGCGCTGAACACCGCCGTCATCAAGCCGGAGAAGAACAGCGCTTATGAGATTGGCCTCAAGACGAGCCTGTTCAGCCGACGGCTGATCGCCAATATCGACGCCTATTATATGAGCGTGCGGGATTTCCAGACGAACGTCACGGATACCGGCGCGGCTGCGGCCTTGCGCACCTATCTCGCCAATATTCCCAAGGTCAGGGTGAAGGGCGTCGAAGCGGATATGATCGCGCTCGTCACGAAGGACCTGCAATTGCGCGCATCGGCGGCCTATGCGGACGGAAAATATATTTCCTATCCGAGCGGCCCCTGTCCGATCGAGGCGATCGGAACCGGAACGTCGGCCTGCGACCTGAGCGGCAGGGGCCTGTCGGGCCTGCCCAAATGGTCCGTGACATTGGGGGCTGATTATAGCCGGTCGGTGGATCTGTTCGGCAGGAAGGGCGCGTTCTTCCTTCATGCGGATTCCAGTTCACGAACCCGCGTCTTCGGCGATCCCACGGCGTCGGCCTACACCGTCATCAAGGGCTATACGGTTGTGAATGGCAGTGTCGGTCTGCGCGCAGGGAACGGATTTGAAATCGCGTTGTTCGCGCGCAACCTGTTCGACAAGGACTATATGCAGAACCTGACCATCCAGGCGGGCAATTCAGGGCTGATCGTGGGAACGCCCAGCGACCCGCGCACGATCGGCCTGACCCTGCGGATGCGGCAATGATGCCTTCGATATGAAGGTCGTGGGTGTTATCGCGTCCAAGCCTGCCCTGGCACCCTGGACGCATTGAGCCGGACAGTCCGGCTCAATGCTTGCCGGGCTTGTTCGATGTCCCCGGCGCCGTCGGGTTGATCAACTGCGCCCCTGCGGGCAGGCTGGTGCCGCCCATGTCGAGCTTTTGCGCCTCGGTCCGGGCCAGGGTCTTCGGGTTGTCGCGCTCCTTGATGGCTGCCTTCGTCTCTGCGTCGAGCTGCGAGTCCGCGTCGCCGCCGTTCGCGCCGGCGCTCCAACCCAGGATGATCGACATGCGGCGGTTGCGCGGGTCGTAGACATCGCCCTTGGCGAAGGGTTCGCGGTCGGCGACGCCCTCTATCCGGGCGAAGCGGTCATTGCCGATGCCGCTCGCCGCCAGCGCCTTGCGCGTTGCTTCGGCGCGGGCGGAAGAGAGCATCCAGTTGTTCATCGTCTGGCCGGCGCTGTAGGGCAGGCCGTCGGTATGCCCGCGCACGATCAGCGGATTGGGCATGGTCCTGATCGTCGCCGCGACCTCGTTCACCAGTTCGCGCGCCTGCGGCAGCAGACGGTCCGTGCCCATGGCGAACATCGCGAAGTCCGCCTCGTCGATCAGGTCGATGCGCAGTCCTTCCCGCGTTTCGGTGAAGCGGATGTTCTTCAGCAGTTTCCGGATGGCCTGGCGGCGGGCCATGCGCGCCTCCAGTTCCTTCTTGATCGATTCGAACCGAGCCCGGTCGGCGGCCTTGGTGGCCTTGCCGCCCTGGTCCTTGGTGCCCGACGCGTCGCGCGGCATGGTGATGGCCATATTGCCCTGACCGCCGGTGGTCGGGTAATTTTCCTTGCCCATCATGCTGTCGCCGCCGAACATGCCGTTCGCGCCTGCGGAATTCTCCTTGAGCTGCACCAGGGTCGGCGTGAAATAGTCGGCCAGGCCCTTGCGCTGCTTTTCCGTGGTCGCGCCCAGCAGCCACATCAGCAGGAAGAAGGCCATCATCGCCGTCACGAAGTCGGCATAGGCGACCTTCCACGCGCCGCCATGATGGCCGCCATGGCCGTCGACGATGATCTTCTTGACGATGATCGGCCGTGGTTCGGGCTCGTTCGCGCCGCGCTTCTTCTCGGCCATGGCTTATTTGCCCCGCATGCCGTCGAACACTTCGGCAAAGGCCGGCTGGTTCGCGTGGGTCAGGCTGGAACGGGCGGCCTCGATCACCAGCGGCTGCGGGTGGCCGTGCAGCGATGCGACGATGATCTGCTTGACGACATGGTACATGGAACCGTCGGCCTCGATCACGGCGCGGCAGCGATTGGCGAAGGGGTTGACCATGCCATAGGCAAGCAGAACGCCCAGGAAGGTGCCGACCAGTGCCGAACCGATCATGCCGCCCAGGATCGCCGGGGGCTGGTCGATGGAACCCATGGTCTTCACCACGCCCAGCACCGCCGCGACGATGCCGAGGGCAGGCAGCGCGTCGGCCAGTCCCTGAAGATTGTCGGCGGGACGCAGCGCTTCGTGGTGATGGGTCTTGAGCGCATTGTCCATGACCTCCTCGACCGCGTGCGGATCGAGCGTGCCGGAGGAGACGACCACCAGCCGCAACGTATCGCTGATCAGGTGGATGAGCGTCTTGTCACCCATCAGGCGTGGATATTCGGAGAAGATGGTGGAGCTTGCCGGATCCTCGATATGCGGTTCCAGCGCCACCGGGCCTTCGACGCGGAGCGTCTTCATCAGCTTGGAGACGAGGAAGATGCAGTCCAGGAAATCCTGCTTCTTGTATTTCGGGCCCTTGAAGACCTTGCCCAGGCCGCCGCCCAGCGCCTTCAGGTCGCTGCCCGAATTGCCGATGATGAGCGCGCCGACGGCCGCGCCGCCGATGATGATCATTTCATGCGGCAGGGCGTGCAGAACCGGGCCGATGTCGCCGCCTGTAAAGATGAAGCCGCCAAATACCATGGCGAGCAGCACGACCAGGCCGATGATTGCGAACATGATTATCCCCGAATTCCGCCCGAAGGCACCGTCTTGACCGAGCATCGCATGAAAGACGCTCTCGATTGGTTAATACGGCTTGGCGATGCCGAGATTTAGGGCGCCGGTCGAAAAATCGATCACGATGATTTCGAAGTAGAAGGGGCGCCCGTTCAAGAGCTTGGCCGCGAGATTGCTCTGCGCGCCTGGAGAGCGCCGGGTCAAACCGGACGCAGGACGCGCGCTCCGGGTTTTGCATCGTTCCAGGCGGGAAACCGGTTCCCGCCTTTCGGTACGATACCTTATTTGAGCAGGTCGAACAGGTTCTGCTGGTTGATCCGGGCAAAGGCGGACTGGGCTGCCTCAAGCTGGAGCAGCTTGGCCGAGACCGAGGAGATCACATCCTGAAGATCGGTCGATTCCAGCCCGGAACGCCGTTCCTTGAGGTCGAGGTCGACATTGGTGAGACGCGTGCCGATCACGTCCAGCCGGTCGCTGCGCACGCCCTGCTTGGTCTGTTCCAGGACGACGTGGTTCTGGGCCGCCTTGATCGCGTCGAGCCCGGCCGCGACGTCGCTGTCGGTGCCGCTTTGCAGGGCGGTTATGCTCTGGTCCAATATGGCGTCGAGCGTCATCGGCGTGCCGTTGACGTCGATCCCCTCCGACACTTCCTGCCGGGTGCCGACCACGGCGAGATTGAGGCCGCGGCTGACCGGGACCAGCACGCTCTGTCCGTCGTCGAAGGCGGGGACACCGCTGTAATCCTTCTGGTTGAGCAGCGAATCGATGGTGGAGCGGATCGTCGTCATTTCCTGGACGATGGCCGTCTTGTCGGTGGCGTTGAGCGATCCGTTGCGGGCGCGGGTCATCAGTTCCTGCGCGCGCGTCAGCAGGGAGTTCATCTCGCCCAGATTGGCCTCGGCCGTGTTGGCGCGGGCCGTGCCGGTGCTGATGTTGGACTGCCAGGCGGCCTGTTGCGCCTGCTGCCGGCCGATGTCCGACACCTGCACCCAGGCGAGCGCGTTGTTCGACGGCTTGTTCAGCGTCACGCCGGTCGAGATAGCGGTCTGGCCATCGACGATGTCCTGCGACAATTTCTGCTGACGGCGAATCTCGGCCAGAAGGATCTTGTTGGTGATGCCGACCATGGTCCCGTTGCTCCCGTTCAGATGATCTGCAGAATGGCGTCGACAGTTTCCTTCGCAACCTGAAGGATCTTGGCGCTGCCCGAATAGGCCTGCTGGATGCGCAGCAGTTCGGCCGCCTCCATGTCCAGGTCGACGCCGCTGACCGCCTCGCGCGCGGCCACGGCCTGGTCGCTGCGGTTTTGCGCCGTGGTCTGTTCCGCCTTGGTGGAGGAAAGGAGGTTGGCGTGCGTCGCGATCAGGTTGGTCCAGCCTTGCTCGACACTGCCATTGCCGCGCAGCACGGTCGATACGGTCAGCAGATTGCCGTTGGGAGTGCCGTCCGTCGCCTTGGTGGCAAGCTGCGCGGGATCGCTGATGAGGGCGGTCACGGTCGCGGCTGTCGTTCCGGACAGCAGCGGCCCGCCGGCGGTTCCCGCATCGGTGCGGCCCTGCGCATGCCAGTTGTTCATGTTCGTGACGAACTGCTGCGCCAGCGTATCGAGACTGGTGCGGCGTTGCGAGACCGTGTCGGCGGCCGAGAACAGCCCGCCCAGCGTGCCGCTTGTCGGCGCGGCGAGAGCGGTGCCGCCGCTGGTGGCAAGCGAAAGCGTGCCGTTGGCGTTGGCGGTGAGGGCCAGCGGGGTGGCGCTGCTGCCCTGCACCAGCGTCTGTCCGTTCAGCATCACCTGCGCCTGGTCATGCGTGCCGAAGCTGATGTCGACATTGAGATTGGTGGACAGGGTGCCCAATGCCGCGTCGCGGCTGTCGAGCAGCTGCGCATAGGCCGATGTGCCCGGCTGCGCGCGCAGCAGGCTGTTGTTGATGTCGGCGAGGGCAGAGAGCGCCTGGTTGACCGTCGTCACCGCGGACTGCGCCTCGGTCGCGATGCCGTTCGACACCTGGCTCAGGTCGGCCGAGGTCTGGTTGAAGGCCTGGGCGACGCGCCCGATGCTGTCCAGCGTCGTCACGCGCAGGGAATTGTCGCTTGGGCTCGCGGCCAGCTTGTCCATATTCTGGAACATGCCGGTCATGAGCTGGCCGACGCCGGTTTCCGTGTCGTTGAGCGCCGTTTCCGAATCGGTCAGCCAGCGCATCCGCGCGACCGCGCTGCCCAATTGCATGTTGGTGTAGCGCACGGTCGCGTCGAGATAGGGATCGGTCGCGCGGTTGACGCTCTTGACCTCCGTACCGCCGAAATTGGCGCGGGTGATGTAGACGGCCATGGTCGCGGTCGAGGAGCCGGACTCGATCGTCGTCACCGACCGGCGGGAATAGCCTTCGGTGCTGGCATTGGCGATATTTTCCGAAATTGCCGCCATGGCGCTGCGATAGGCCTTGGTACCCGACGCGCCGATGATGAAGAGGTCGCTCATTCGCCCTTGCCCATATCGGCGGCGGGTGCAGGGGCGCCGACCTTGGCGCCGAACTGGCGCATCAGCATCTCGGCTATGCCCAGCGTGCCCCGGCTCGCCATGCTGTCGGCGGTGCGGGCGTCGGCCATGTCGCGGAACTGATCGGTGGCGCTGGAATCGCTGATGCCCTCGGCCAGGCTGGCCGAGCGCATCGCGCCCATCATCTGGCGCAGGAAGATCGCCTCGAACTGCTGCGCCGCCTTTTCCAGCGCAGCCTTGTTCTGCGTCCCGCCCGGCTGGCCCGTCGCCGTTGAAGTCCCGTCTATCCGCATCACAACACCACCAGTTCAGCCTTCAGCGCCCCGGCCTGTTTCAAGGCTTCCAGGATCGCAACCATGTCCGCGGGGGAGGCGCCGATGGCGTTCACCGCTTTCACTATATCGGCCAAAGAGGCTCCACCTTTAAAATTGATCATCGGTTTCTTTTCCTGATCGATCGAAATCGAACTGGATTGCTCGACCGCCGTCTGCCCTTGCGAGAAGGGTGCGGGCTGGACCACGCGGGGCGATTCGTTGACGCTGACGGTGATCTTGCCATGCGCGATCGCGGCGGGATGGATCTTCACCGCGCCGTTGATGACGACCGTGCCGGTGCGGGCGTTGACGATCACCTTCGCCGGGGCGTCGGCGGGCGAAACCTCGATATTCTCGATCATGCCCATCATCATGATGCGGTCTGAAGCGCCTGGCGCGGCGTCGATCGTGACCGACACGGCGTCCATGGCTTTGGCGCGATGGTCGCCATAGGTCCGATTGATGCCGTCCGCGACCCGAAGGGCGGTGGTGAGGTCGGCTTCGGACAGGTTGAAGGTGAGGGTGGGTGCGGTGTCGAAGCCGGTCGCGACCGCGCGTTCCACCGTCGCGCCGCCCGGAATGCGGCCGGCGGACGGAATGTTGACCGACACCTGGCTGCCGTCCGCGCCGGAAACGCCGAGGCCGCCGACGGCGAGGTTGCCCTGCGCCATGCCGTAAATCTCATTATCCGCGCCGCGCAGGGGCGTCATGATCAGCGTGCCGCCGCGCAGCGACTTGGCCTTGCCCAGCGCGGAGACGGTGACGTCCAGCCGCTGGCCGGGCTTGGCGAAGGCGGGCAGGTCGGCGGTGACCAGCACGGCCGCCGCGTTCTTGAGTGCGGGGTTGATCCCCTGCGGCAAGGTGAGGCCGAAGCGCGAGACCACGCCCTTCATGCCCTGGGTCGCATAGTCCAGGCTGTCGTCGCCCGTGCCGGCAAGGCCGACGACGATGCCGTAGCCGGTGAGCTGGTTGGGACGCACCCCCTGGAAGGTGCCCAGATCCTTGATCCGCTCGGCATGGGCCGGAACGGTGAAGAGGGCCATGAGGGGCAGCAGGAAGCGAAACAGCAGGCGGGTCATGGCGCGCATGTCCATCAGAAGGGGCTGATCATGGAGAAGAAGCGCTGCAACCAGCCCTGGCGGCTGGCGCGGGCGATTTCCCCCTTGCCGGTGTAGATGATCTTGGCATCGGCCACGCGGGTCGAGGCAATGCGGTTGTCGGGGCCGATGTCGGCCTGGCGGACGAGGCCGCTGATCTGGATGAACTCGTCGCCGCGATTGAGCGTCAGCGCCTTTTCGCCCTTCACCAGCATCGTGCCGTTGGGGTAGGTCGCTGCGATCGTCACGGTGATCTCCCCATTCAGGGCATTGGACTGGGTCGCGGCGCCCTTGCCGGTGAAGCTGTTGCTGCCGCTGGAGCCGATGTCGCTGGCGGAGAATATCTTGGAGAGCGGTCCGGTGCTGGGCGGCGTCAGCGCGATGCTGCCGTCGCGGCTGGTGTCGGCGCTGTTGCTCTTGGTCGCCTGCGTCCTTTCGACCAGGACGATCGTGATGATGTCGCCCACGCTGGTCGCCCGCGCCCCGCTGGTGAGCGGGGTATAGCCCATCGACGCCTGGAAGATCGAGCCGTTGGCGGGCGGAGCGGCTGGGGCGGCAACCACCGTGGGGGCATAAAATTGCCGTTCGGCGTCGCGCTTCTTGCCGGCCATGGCCGGGGAGGCGGAAAGGGCCGTCGCCAAGAGGAGGAAAATGGCCGTTCTGCGCATCGCTATGCTCACAGCTGCTGGTTGACGTACTGGAGCATTTCGTCCGTCGCCTTGATCATCTTGGAATTGACCTCATAGGCGCGCTGCGTCTCGATCATGTCGACCAGTTCCTCGACCACATTGACGTTCGAGGTTTCGAGATAGCCGGAGCGGACGACGCCGCGCCCGTCCAGCCCGGCGACGCCGACCTGGGGCGTGCCGCTGGCGGCGCTTTCCTTGAGCAGGTTGCCGCCCACCGCCGTGAGCCCGCCCGGATTCATGAAGCTCGCCAGTTCGATCTGGCCGAGCTGGGTCGGTTCGGTCTGCCCCTGAAGCGTGGCGGAGACGGTGCCGTCATTGCCGATGGTGACGCTGGTGGCGCCTTCGGGAACCGTGATCTGCGGGATCAGCGGCAGCCCTTCGCTGGTGACGACGACGCCTTCGGCCGTGGTCGTGAAATTGCCGGCGCGGGTATAGGCGATCGAGCCGTCGGGCTGCTGCACCTGGAAATAGCCCGAACCCTCTATCGCCATGTCCAGCGTGTTGCCGGTCTGGTTGAGCGTGCCCTGGCTGTTGATCTTGGCCGTGCCCTGCATCGCCACGCCGGAGCCGAGGTTGAGGCCGGTGGCGAACTTGTTCTGGCTGTCGCTGTTCGCGCCCGCCGCCACGATCTGCTGATAGGCCAGCGTCTCGAAATCGGCGCGGTCGCGCTTGAAGCCGGTGGTGTTGACGTTCGCCAGGTTGTTGGCGATCACGCGCATCTTCGTGTTCTGCGCGTCTAGGCCGGTGCGGGCGACATGAAGGGCGGCGTTGGTCATCGTCTATCTCCGTGAGGCAGGCTCATCGCATCATTAAAAGCAAGAGCCGTGCCAGATCAGTCATCAGTCCAGCCGCATCAGCGATGCGCCGCCGTCGTCGAGCTGCTTGGCGGTGTCGATCATCTTGACCTGGGTTTCCCAGGCGCGGCTCGCCTCGATCATCTGGACGAGGGCCGACGTGGCGTTGACGTTCGATCCTTCCAGCGATCCGCCGGTCACGCTGGCGAGCGGATCGTCGGGAAGGGCGCCGCCATTGACTTCGCGAAACAGGCCGTCCGTGCCCTTGGCTATGCTGGAGCCAATGGGACTCACCAGCTTCAGCTTGTCGACCTGTTGGGGATTGGCGGGATCGCCGCCCTGGGGAACGCCCCAGATGCTGCCATCCTTGGCGATGGAAACGCTGTCCATCTGGGGCAGGGTGATCGGGCCGCCATCGCCCAGCACGGGCATGCCGTCGCCGGTGGTGAGCAGGCCGCTGTCACTGACCTTCAGGTCGCCACGGCGCGTATAGGCTTCGCTGCCGTCCGCGGCCTGAACGGCGAGCATCGCATCGCCGTTCATGGCCACGTCCAGCGGATTGCCCGTTTCCGTGACCGCGCCTTGCGCCATGTCGGCGGCGATCACCTGTTCGGATGCCTGTGCCCGCGTGTCGAAGGTATCGCCCTTGATCCAGCGTGTCTCGGCATTCGCGATTTCCGCGCGGAAGCCGGTGGTGTTGACGTTCGCCAGATTGTTGGAGATCGCCGCCTGCCGCGCCATCGCGCCGCGCATCGCGGTGAGTGCCGTGTTGACGAGCCTGTCCATGGGGGATTCCTTGATCCGTGGGCTTTTTCAAAAGATGCTCAGCCTGGCGAGGCGAACTGTCAGCTCCGCATGTTCACGATGGTGGTCGAGAGCGTATTGGCCGCCTCGATCGCCTTCGAGTTCGCCTGGAAGTTGCGCTGGGCCGAGATCAGGTTGACCAGTTCTTCGGTGATGTCGACGTTCGACCGTTCCAGCGCGCCCGAACGAACCGAGCCGAACAGGCCGCTATTGCCGGTTCCCAGCATCGGCGTGCCGCTGGCGTTGGTGGCGGTCCAGTGGGCGTCGCCGCTCTGGCGCAGGCCTTCCTGGCTGTTGAAGGCGGCGATCGCGGTCGCGCCCAGATAGACGGTCGATCCGTCGGCATAGACGCCGGTGATCTTGCCTTCTTCGGTCACGCCCACGCTGGTGAGCTGGTTGCCGGTGCCGCCGTCGGGCCAGTTGGTCGGAATCTTGAGGTCGGTCAGCGAGGCCGGGGTCAAGGTGCCCGTGACCGTCGGAGCGCCGGTGGTGGGGTCGAGCGGGATCACCTGAAGACGCGCGCCGGTGGTGTCGACCACATAGCGATCCTCCTGGACCGAGAAGGCGCCGTTGCGGGTGTAGCCCACCTGATTGTCGGCGCTGCGCTTCACCGTGAAGAAGCCCTCGCCGGTGATGGCAAGGTCCAGCGTCTTGTCGGTGGTCTCGATCGTGCCCTGGGTGAATTGCTGGTCGATCCCCTGCGAGCGCACGCCCTGACCCGCGACCTGCGTCGTGGTCTGCATCGGCGCGGCGGCGAAGATGTCGCCGAACACGGCCTTGCTCTTCTTGAAGGCGGTCGAATTGACGTTGGCGACATTGTTCGCGGTGGTCGCAAGGTCGGTCTGGGCGGCCTTCAGGCCGGAAAGCGAGATGTAGAAGGACATGGCGTTGCTCCTTGGGTGAAAGGAATTTGGGGGTGAAAGGAATTTGGAAGGTGAAAGGAAACTGCTGCGGATCAGGCGAGGGAGATGGCGTCGGCCGGCGAGTAGGTGCCGAGCGGGGTGATGAGTTTGGATGCACTGCCGTCGGCGGGTGACTGCACGGCGGCGATGGTGGCCCAGCTCGCGACGCGGCTGGGGGAAGCGCCGTTGACCTTGATCTTCAGCGCATCGGTGGCGATGGTGTTGCCGGCTTCATCCTTGCCGTTCCAAAAGAAGTTGACGTCGCCCTTGGCCTGGTTGCCCAGATCGATCGTCTTCACGACATTGCCGTTGCCGTCGATCAGGTCGACCGAAGCGCCGCTGGTGGCGTCCGCGAAGCTGACCTGGCCCATATATTGGCCGGCGGCATCGGGGGCGGCGATGTTGCTGTTTACCAGCATCGACTTGCCGATCCAGCTTGCTGCATCGCCCAGGCGCGATCCGGTGAGCTGAGAGGCCAGGCCCTTCAGCGTCTGGTTCATTTCCGCAATGCCGCTGCTGTTGGTGATGGTCGCCATCTGGGCCACCATCTGCGCATTGTCGACGGGTTCGAACGGGTCCTGCGTCTGCATCTGCGCGGTCAGCAGGCGCAGGAAGTCCGCCTGCCCCATTTCCGACTTTCCCGTCCCGACATTGGCATAGGGATTGTAGATCGAAAGACCCGCGCTATCCGTTGCGGTGGTGGTCGTCATTTGCCGATCCTTATGGTTTCTAGCATCAGGGACTTGGCGGTGTTCAGCACCTGCACATTGTTCTGGTACATGCGGGCGGTCTCGATCATGTCGACCAGTTCCGCGCTGCTATCCACCGCGGCCTCCCAGACATCACCATTCTTGTCCGCCAGGGGATGGTTGGGATCGTGGCGCTTGGTGGGCTGGGCATTGGTGGTGACGACATTCTGCACCTTGACGGTGGAGACGCCGGGGCTGTCGGTGACCGACTGGAACACCGGCTTGATCGCGCGATAGGCCTCTGCGGCGCTGCCGGTGACGTTGCCGGCATTGGCCATGTTGGATGCCGTGGCGTTCAACCGCACGAGCTGCGCGCTCATGGCGCGGCCGGCGATGTCGAAGACGTTGAGGGGACCTGAACCGCTCATGCTCATTCTCCCTTGAGCGCACGGGTGATGGTGTTGATGCGGCCCTCCAGGAAGGAGAGGGTCGTGCGATATTTGACGGCGTTTTCCGCGAACAGCGTCTGTTCGGTGCTGAGTTCGACCGTATTGCCGTCAAGGCTGGGTTGCAGCGGAACGCGATAGCCCATGGAGTCGTCGACAGCGCGGGACACGTCGGCGGCTGACTTGCCCTGTTGCGTGGTGGCTTCCTTGAGGGCGGATTCGAAGTCGATGTCGCGCGCCTTGTATCCGGGCGTCGAAGCATTCGCGATATTGGACGCGAGCAGGGACAGGCGCTGCGAGCGAAGCGCCAGCGCCTTTCCATGGATCCCGAACAAACCGTCTTCCAGCGACATTTTCGTCTTTCCGTTTTTTCGCCCCACCGGACCTAAAACATTCGTCTCCCCCGCCGTTCTGAGGCCTGATGGCGTGAACCACGGGTGATCCAGCCTGATATTCGCAAGAGCCGTGCCAATTTGCGTGGGTGACGCATCGGCATGACGGCCAATGGCGGAAATCCGCGGGATTGGGTGGTGATGGCGGCAAGGGCGGCAAAATTTTGCCGACGGGTGGCAGCGCTTTGCCGCCGGTCGGCCGGGCGTGAGCGGGGACGGAAAATGATCGGGATCATGGCGCATTTGTTCGACCCCTTGACCATGCTGGCCATGGTTGCAGGTGTCGGGCTGCTGGCGCTGTTCCAGAATGGCGTGCACGGGCTGGGGCGGGCCTTTGCCGCACTTGTACCGCTGTTACGCGCCGATCCGGCAAGGGACCGGGATAGCGCGCGGGCGGCCATGCTGAAGATCGATCAGGTCGCGCAACTGCGCGGCCTTGCCTGCACCGACCGGGTGAAGACCGCCAATCCCTATCTGACCGAAGCCGCGCGCCGGCTCGCCAATTGCGAGAAGACCGAGCAATTCGAACTCTGGGCCGCGCAGTCGCTGGCCGACCGGGCTCAGCGCCACGGCGCCGCCTGCAAGGTCTGGCTTTCCATCGCCGATGCCGCGCCCGCGCTGGGCATGGCGGGAACGATCATCGGCCTGGTCGGCATGTTCGCAGCGATGGACGATCCTGCCGCGCTGGGGCCTTCCATGGCGCTGGCGCTCCTCACCACCTTCTATGGCGTGGTCATTGCGAATGTCGTCGCCGCGCCGATAGCGATGCGGCTTGCCGACCTGTCGGAGCGGGAACTGGCTTGGCAAAAGGAGGTCACTGACCGCATGGCCGCCATCGCGCGGCGCGAAAATGTGCCGACGCGTCGCGCTTCGATCCGCGAGGTGGCATGAATATCTCCGCCCTTGCCGGGGCACGGCGCGGCCGGTGGGCGATCAGCTTCGCCGATCTGCTGCTGTTGCTACTCGGTTTCTTCGTCATGCTTCAGGCGAGCGGCCAGCGGCGCGACGCCATGCTGGCGCAGGTGCGGCAGCAATTTGGCGGCCAGGCGAGCAGCCCCATGGAAATCCGCGCGGCCGAATTGTTCCTGCCCGGTGAAGCCTTGCTGACGGAACAGGGGCGCGCGCGGCTGAAGATCGTGGCGGATCGCTATGCCCGCGGCCGTGAAGGGCTGGAAGTGAGCAGCCATGGCACGGATGCGGCGCGTCAGCGGTTCGACGGCTGGGATCTGTCGGCGGCGCGGCTGGGTGCGGTGGCGCGGGCGCTGAAGGCGGGGGGAATCGCGGGCGACCGGCTGGTGCTGCGCGGGCTTGACCAGCTGGATGGCGCGGACGGCAAGGGGCAGATGATCCTGATCACGCCCGATGTCCGCCATGATCGCTGAGGCCCGCTCCGGGAGTATCGGCCATCGCCATGTTCCAACATGGCACGAATATTGCGTTGTTGATGGTCAATCCTGTCCGCTTTTCGGAGAGACACCGTGACGCATTTGCCCAAGATCCTCCTTCTGGCGCTGTCCGTTTCAGCATCCAACCCGGCGCTGGCGCAGCAGAAGTTCGAGAATCTGGATCGTATCGACAGCCTGGTCGCGATGACAGTCGGCGCCAATCTGGGCGAACCGGGCGGCCCGATGGCGCCGGTCGACCGCCGCCTGCGCCTGGCCGCTTGCCCGACCACGCCCAGCGTGGACGGGCCGCTGTTCGGCGCGGCGATCGTCAAGTGCGACGCGCTGGGCTGGCGGATTCGCGTACCGCTGGTGGCGGGTGGCGCCGCGGCGGCGTCAGGCCCGGTGGCGCGCTATGCTCCGGCGATGCGGGCCATGCCGAAGGACGCCGTGGTCCGGAAGGGCGATCCGGTGCAATTGATGGCCGGCAATGCCGCGTTCAGCGTGTCGCGCATGATGATGGCGGACGAAGACGGCGCCGTGGGCGAAACGATTCGCGTGCGGGAAGACCGCAAGTCTCCGCCGATTCTGGCGCAGGTCGTGGAAATGGGAATTGTTCGTGTTCCGGGATTTAACAATTTTTGAACCCGGCCGTATATAGACTGTGCGGGACGAATGAAGGATTGAAACGATGATCAAGTCTGTCGGCCAGAATATCAGCGCCGCCATAGAGGCAGCCCGCCTGAAGGAAGGCGGCAAGACCGCGCGCGCTTCTTCGGTCGGCTCGGCCGCGACATCCGCCTCTTCGGCCGGCTCGGCCAGCCCGGCTGCCCGCATGGCGGCGGAGGGGGCCCCGATCGACATGGATCGCGTCGCCGCGATCAAGGCGGCCATCGCTTCGGGCAATTATCCCGTCGATCCGGCGGCGATCGCGGATCGCATGCTCGCGCTTGACCTGCCGACGGCTGGCTGACCCATGCCGCTCGGCCTTGCAGCACTGGACGAGTTGAACGCGGCTTTCGAAGAGCTGCGCGGGGCGCTCGACGGGGTCGACCCGACTGCCATCGAAACGGCAGGCCAGCGAATCGCCAAGGCGGCGGCGGCCGTGCGCGCCATCGGCGTGTGGCGGTCTGACGAGGCAGTGAAGGACCGGCTGAAGGCGCTTGCGCCGCTGATGGAATCCGCCCGGATCCGCACGAACCTGCTGGCCGATCATGCCAGCCAACGACTCGCGATCCTCGCGGCGCGGGGCGCGGAGGCGGCACCGCTGGTATATGGGCGCTAAATAGGCGTCATTGCTGTTGTTTGACGAGGCGCCCGCGAGGCGCCTTTTTTCATTTCCGGTCGGCAGCGCGCTCCGACATGACCAGAGCGGCAATCAAATTATGAGCGCGCGTTAACCAAATCTTGGCACGTCACTTGCTCTAATGACCCCCGGTACCAACGGGGATTGATCGAACCAGTGTCGGTTTTTGCAGACATCGCAGGAACAGGGGCGGCTACAACGGGCAATCGCGTCACGAACGCGATCGCCATGGCCAGCCGGCGCACCGGCGTGGACTTCGCCTATCTGCTCGGTCAGGCGAAGATCGAAAGCAGCCTCAATCCCACCGCCCGTGCGACCACCTCTTCCGCGACCGGGCTTTACCAGTTCGTCGATCAGAGCTGGCTGGCGGTCATCGACCAGCATGGCAGCGAATATGGCCTGGGCTGGGCCGCCGACGCGATCAGCCGGGGCAGCAACGGCCGCTATTATGTGGCCGATCCGGACCTTCGCCAGCAGATACTCGACCTGCGCAAGCATCCCGAAACCGCCTCTGTCATGGCCGCCGAACATGCCGCCGACAACAAGGCGACGCTGGAACAGCGCCTGGGCCGCGAGGCGGAGCCGGTCGACCTCTATATGGCCCATTTCCTGGGCGTCGGCGGGGCCAGCAGGTTCCTGTCGATGAACGATCGCGCGCCCAATGCGGCTGCGGCGGCCATGTTTCCGGCGGCGGCCCGCGCGAACCGTTCCATCTTCTACGACAAGCAGGGCAATGCCCGCAGCTTCGCGGAAATCCGCGACCGCTTCGCCGCCAAGCTCCAGAAGGGCTTCGATTCGGTCGGCGGTGGCGCGATCCAATATGCCGACGCCTCGCTGCCCTCCGGCGCGAAGGCGGTGCAGCCCGCCGACTATGTGCGGATCGAAACCCAGCGCCTTGCAAGCGCGGCCGATGTGACAGGCATCCGCCCGCAGCCGCAGACGGCGCGCCTCGCCTATCTCATGCTCGCCACCCTCGGAAGGTAACGGCCCCTTATGACTCCCGCCCAAGTCAAAGCGAAGATCTGGATGAGCGCCGCCAAGGGGGCCGTGCTGCCCATCGCGACGCTGATGGTCGTGCTGTTCATGATGGTGCCGGTGCCCGCGATCATGCTGGACATCGGCTTCATCACCAACATCATGATCTCGCTGGCGGTGCTGATGGTCGCGCTGAACGCGGCGAAACCGCTGGATTTCTCCAGCTTCCCGACGGTGCTGCTGTTCGCGACGCTGCTGCGATTGGCGCTTAATGTCGCGTCGACCCGCGTGGTGCTGGTGAACGGGCATGAAGGCACGGATTCGGCGGGCCATGTGATCGAGGCCTTCGGTCATTTCCTGATCGGCGGCGACTATGTCGTTGGCATCTTCGTCTTCGCGATCCTGATGATCATCAACCTGGTCGTCATCACCAAGGGCGCGGGCCGCGTGTCGGAAGTCAGCGCCCGCTTCACCCTGGACGCCCTGCCGGGCAAGCAGATGGCGATCGACGCCGACCTCAACGCTGGCCTGCTGACCCCGGAAGAAGCCAAGGTCCGCCGCCGCGAAGTGGCGACCGAGGCCGATTTCTACGGTTCGATGGACGGTGCCTCGAAATTCGTGAAGGGCGATGCGGTCGCGGGCATATTGATCCTTGCCATCAACATTGTCGGCGGCATCATATTGGGCGTGGTCAGCCACAAGCTCAGCATCGGCGAGGCGGCGCAGACCTATATCATCCTGGCCATCGGCGACGCGCTGGTGGCGCAGATTCCGGCGCTGCTGCTGTCCATCGCCGCCGCCGCCATCGTTACCCGCGTCGGCAGCGAGGACGATCTGTCGAACCAGATCACCAGCCAGTTCGGTTCGGGCAAGGCGTGGATGCCGGTCGCGGCGATCCTGACTTTCCTGGGCATATTGCCCGGCATGCCGCACATGGTCATCCTGCCCGCCGCGGCTGTGGCGTGCGGCATTGCGTGGCACCTGCGCAAGTCGAGCCAGCGCAAGGCGGCCGAACCCGAAGCGGCCCCGCCGCCGCCCAATCCGGCGCTCATCGAATGGAACGACGTGTCGGACGGCGCGGTGCTGGGGCTGGAGATCGGCTACGGGCTGATCAGCCTGGTGGACGAGCGCAAGGGCGCGCCGCTGATGGCCCGGATCACCGGCATCCGGCGCCAGCTTTCGAAGGAACTGGGCTTTGTCGTGCCGATGGTCCGCGTGAAGGACAATCTGGCGCTGGAGCCCAATCAATATCGCATCACGATCGCCGGGGTGGTCGTGGGCGAGGACGAGATTTTTCCCGACGATCTGCTCGCGCTCGACAGCGGCGCGCTGGAGGGCACTGTGTCCGGCCGTGAGGCGAAGGACCCGACCTTTGGCCTGGACGCTGTCTGGATTTCGCCCGCCAAGCGCAGCGAAGCGGTGGTTGCGGGCTATACGGTGGTCGACCCGCCGACGGTGGTCGCCACCCATCTCAACCAGCTCATCGCCATGAACGCCAGCGAGATGTTCGGCCTGGACGAAGCGCGCAAGCTGCTCGACAATCTGAAGGACGCTGCGCCGCAACTGGTCGACGGCCTGACCCCCGGCCTGCTGAACCTCACCCAGATCAGCGCGCTTTGCCGCGCCCTGCTGGCGGAGGGCATCCCGCTCAAGGACTTCCGCCGCATCTGTGAGGCGATGGTCGATGCTGCGCGGCCGGACATGACCCTCGACCAGTTGGTTGAAGCGGTGCGCCAGCGGATCGGTTCGCTGATCATCCAGGGGCTGGTGCCGGTGAAGATGCCGCTGCCGGTGATCACGCTGGACGGCGATCTGGAAGCGCTGCTGGCGCAGGCGATGCGGGTCGCGGGCGATGCCCGGCACCCGATCGAACCCGCGCTGGCCAACCGCATCATAGAGGCGGTGATCGCCGCCGCCCGGCCGCTGCTGGGGCAGGCGCGTACCTTCGCCATCGTCACTTCGCCGATCGCGCGCCGGGCGCTGGCCCGACTGTTCAAGCCGCATCTGCCGGAAACGCCGGTGCTGTCCTTCCTGGAAATTCCCGACGGCAAGGGCGTGGAAGTCGTCGCCGTGGTCGGCGGCGAACAGCGGCCCGCGCCGCGCCATGATCCGCTGCCTGCTCGCGAACGCGTTGCATAGGCCGGGGAGATGAAGAAGGGCCTATGTCTTTATTTTGCCGCGATTTCCGAGCCGGGGAATGTTCCATTTCCCTCGAAATCGCTCTGAGGAGCCTGACCAATGTTCATGAATAGGGTCGTCGCCGGTTCCGATGCCAACACCTATGGCCGGTCCGCCCATGCCAATTCGCCCGAAAGGCTGGCGCGCCAATATATGCCGCTGGTGCGCAAGATCGCCTGGAATGTCCATGGCCGGGTATCGAGCGCGATCGAGATCGAGGACCTGCTCCAGATCGGCATGGTCGCGCTCGTTGAGGCTGCGAACGGCTTCGAGGATCGGGGTCTGGGCTTTGCCTCCTATGCGCAGATGCGCGTGCGGGGGGCGATGATCGACCATCTGCGCCGTCAGGCGACGATGACGCGTTCCGCCATGGCACAGCGCAAGCAGCTGACCGCCATCCGCAACCGGCTGGAGCAGAAGCTGGGCCGCGCGCCGCTGGAGGCGGAAATGTCGACCGAGATGGGGCTGGACGCCTCCGCTTACCGCGAAATGGCGGATAGCTGCGAGATGGTGCAGCATAGCAGCATGGACGAGGTCTATTCCGACCAGTCCATGTGGTTTGCCGATGTCGAGGACCGCGCCGACGATGTGATGGAGCGCGAGTCGCTCAAAGGCGCGCTGGCGAAATATATCGGGGAACTGCCGGAGCGGGAGGCTCTGGTGCTTCAGCTTTATTTCGTCGAGGAACTGAACCTGGACGAGATCGGCTCGACGCTGGACATCGGCGCCGCGCGCGTCTGTCAGATCAAGAAGGCCGCGCTCGACAAGCTGCGCGAGAAATTGCGGGATTGGGACTGAGCCCTGTCCGACGCCTCCATGCCTGCCTTCGCAGGAACAAGGTGTTCTGACCGCTAGCCGTCATTGGCCACGTTGGACAATCCTTCGAAGGGCGGCCTTGCATTGTCCAACTGCAACTGTCGGTAGCGCGTCTTCTGGTAATTCTGCGTGCGCCACCACGGTTCCGCCACCTGGAACAGCCCACTTTTCGCGACATGCGTGCCCAGATCCTTGCGCGCGGTGAAGGCCGCGAAGAAGGGCGCCAGCGCAAGGCCCGCCACCACAGGTATGATCCAGCCAAGCGAGGTATCGGACTTCACCGCCAGCAGCGTCAGTCCCGCGCCCAGCAGCATATGCCATTTGAACAGCCAGATCGCGGGCAGCATCCGCATGCCGTCCCGGTCGCGGGTCTGGCCGTTCCAGCTGCTCTTGCGGCCCATCAATATGCCGAACAGGTTGATGGTCTGCGTCAGCATGCTGATCGGCGCCATCAGGATCGACAACGCAATGTCCGCGATCACGCCGCGCATCATGCGCACCCCGCCGCCAAAGCCGATGCGTCGCGCCGGATCGGCCAGCGCCCAGAGCAGCGCGAGCAGCTTCGGCCCGAACAGCAGCACCGCTGTCAGCGCGAGCAGTCCGCCCGACGGCAATATCGCGCTGGGCGGCCACACGCCCGCCGCCGCGCCGCCCAGCACCACGAGCATCAGGGCCAGCCATAGCGGCGACGTGCAATAGGCCGACGCTCCGACGAAAAGCTGGAATTTGCTGACCGGGTGCATGCCCCTGATCTTCGAAAGCAGCGGCACATGCTGGATATTGCCCTGGCACCAGCGGCGGTCACGGGTGGCGAGGTCGGGCAGGGACGGGGGAAATTCCTCGAAGCTGTCGTCGGCCATGACGATATGCACGTCCCAGCCGCGGCGGCGCAGCAGCGCGGCCTCGACCATGTCGTGGCTCATGATATGCCCGCCAAAGGGCGCGCGTCCGGGCAGTTCGGGCAGGCCGCAGCTCTGCGCGAAGGCCCTGGTCCGCAGGATCGCATTATGGCCCCAGAACATGCCTTCCGATCCCGCCCACCAGATCATGCCGGCGGCGGAAATCGGGCCGAACAGGCGGCTGGCGAATTGCTGCCACCGGGCGAACAGCGTCGATGCGCCGACGATCGACGGCACGGTCTGGATCAGGCCGACATGGGGATGCCGTTCCATGTCGGCGGCAAGGCGCGCCATGGTCTGGCCGCTCATCACGCTGTCCGCATCCAGCACGATCATATGGTCATAGGCGCCGCCGAAGCGTTCGACCCATTCGGCGATGTTACCCGGCTTTCGTCCTATGTTGAGCGTCCGCCGCCGATAATGAACCGGCCGGGAAAAGCCCCGGCGCATCTTGAGATAGGCGACGCGCTCCTTCTCTCCATTTTTCGGGTTCGAATCGGACAGGATGAAAAATTCGAACCGCTCGCCGCCCATCACCTGCGCGAGCGAGCGCTCCATGATCGAGAGGCGGGCGAGCACATCCTGAAAATCCTCGTTGCAGACCGGCAGCAGCACGGCGGTCCGGCCACGCAACGGCACCGTGGAGCGGGCGCGATAGGGTCGCACGCCCTGGCCGCGCCCCACGGTCAGCAGCAGGAAACCAATGAGGCTGGTGGCGAAGCCAAAGGCAATCCACGCGAAAAGCGGGATGAACAGGGCCAGATACACGCCTTCCCATGGCGATATGCCGTCAAGGCCGATGGAGCGCCGCATCTCATGCGCGGCCATGGAGGCGGGCAGCAGCGCCAGCAGCACGACCAGCGTGCGACGCGCCCACAGGTCGATGTTGAACGGACGATGCGGCAGGTCGCGGGGCGCCGCCGCGAAATCCTGCGCGGGCATGGCCAATGGCCGCTCCGGAGGGAGATGTTCGAAGGCCCTTGCAGGCGTCGATCCGCTGGCCCTGTTGCTGTGCACGCCGCCCGTTGCCTTCATACCGACCCGTTTCGCCAGAGGTTCGGGCCGAAACCCGTCATTCAGAACCAACTTGGCTTTGGCTGGTTCCCTGGAGCATTTTCAAGTTGACCGTTTACGGTCGACGGCCCGGAAAATGCGGCATCAAAAGACCAGAGCGTTTCCGCTCATAGTGAAAACGCTCTAGCATGCCTGTCATTCAGGCGCCCAGCGGGTAATGCACATATTCGCTGAACGGGCGATTGCCGGCCCTGAGCTGGGCGCGGATATCGGTCGCCTTGCCGCGATCCCGACGGATATCCAGGACCATCCGGAACATGTCCTTCTGGTGCAGGACCGGATAGCCGGCCTTCTTGACCAGGGTTCCACCGGCCAGATCGACCCAGATGTCGGGCTGCGTTCCTGTCGGCACCCCGGAGAAATCGACGAGAAAGCGGTCGACTCCTGCCTCGCCCGATTGGCCGGTCCAGATATTTTCGACCGTGGCGAGGCCGGCGGAGGCCGGCGCGCGCGCCGCCGACCAGTCAAGCCGGTAGCTTGCCTCTATCCGGTTGCCGGCGCGGGTGGGCGCGGCGGGGGTCCAGTAGGCCGCGACATTATCGGTATATTCGCTGTCGGTCGGGAAGGCGTAAAGCCGCACCTCCCCGGTGCCCAGCGGTTTGCGGCTGGTCGTCCACAGGGAAGGGCGCCGTTCGTAGAAGACCCCGTCATCCTGATAATGATCGAAATTCCGGTCGCGTTGGAGCAGGCCGAAACCCTTGGGATTGCGTTCCGCAAAGACATCGACCCGAGGGGCGGAGGGGTTGACCAGCGGGCGGCAATGGACGGTGCCGTCGGCGCTGGCGATGGACAACATGTCTGAATCATGGATTTCCGGCCGCCAGTCGGTGCGGGTGCGCCGATCGGCCTGATCGTACCAGAACATGCTGGTCATCGGCATCAGTCCCAGTTCCGCGACCGCCTTGCGCGTGAACAGCACGGCATCGACATCCTGCCGCACGCCCTGCGGCGTGAGAGTACTGGCGAAGCGGAAGGCGCCGGTCAGGGACGCGCTGTCCATCAGCGCATAGACGGTGACGCTGCTGCGCCCCGTCCGCTCCAGCCAGAAATGCGTGAAACGGGGAAATTCCTCCTTGCCCGCGATGCTGGTGTTGATCGCCACGGCGCGGGCGGACAGGCCGAACTGCCTTTCAGCGGGCGCCCGGAAATAGGTGGCGCCCAGAAAGGACAGCCAGTCGCCGTCCCGTGCCGCGTTCATGATGCGAAAACCGGCAAAGCCCGCATCGGGGCCGAGATTGCGCACCGCATTGCCGGCTGGCGCGTCGAACATGTCGGGGTCGTAGCGCAGTGGCGTGGCGCGGCCCTGTTCCACCAATGCGATCTCGACCGGCTGCTGCACCGTGCTGCTGAGCGGGAACAGGCGGATGCCGGTGTCGTCGCCCCGGTCGTTCCAGATCGTCCGTTCATCCCGGAATCGCGCCTGGTTGAAGGCGTCGTAGCCGATCTTGTCGGCTCCGGGGAAAAAGGGCGTCACCTTGAACGTCGCGCGGGCCAGGCGTTGCGCCCGGGCGACCAGCATGTTCCAGGAAAAGGCCTCTGCCCCGTCCCGCGCCAGCAGGGAGCCGGGAAGCAGCAGCGCCGCACCGGAGGCCGCGATCATCGCGCGCCGCCCGATTCCTGTCGAAATATTCTTGTTCATCGCTGTCATCATGGGTGCGACAACCACCAATGCAAGTGTTTCGATCCCGCATCGATTGGAAAATGGTCGAACCGCAAATGCGATGAAGCCTCCGCCCGGGGGGACGGAGGCTTCGTTTGAGCTGGTCGTTTCATCGAAGTTTCTACCCCCGGCACGGTGGGGACTGTTGATGTGCCGGGGGTGGCATGAACGGCCGGGGTGACCAAAACCCCGGCCGGTCAATCTCAGTATCGCAGCTTAGCTGATCAGCTTCAGCACGCCCTGCTGGCTCTGGTTCGCCTGGGCCAGCATCGCGGTCGAGGCCTGGCTCAGGATCTGCTGCTTGGCGAGGGCGGTCGTTTCGGCCGAGAAGTCGGCGTCCTCGATGCGGCTGCGGGCGTCGGTCAGGTTGGTGACGTTGGCCGTCAGCGTGTTGACCGTCGATTCCAGGCGGCTCTGCGTCGCACCCAGCGTGGCGCGGGCGGTCGAGACCGACTGCAGCGCCGTGTCATAGAGCGCCAGGGTCGCGGTGGTCGCTGCCGAGCCGCTGACGGTGGCGGCGCTGGCGCCGACGACGGCTGAGAGGTCGATGCCGCCGACGGAGAGCGAAACCGAGTCGGCTGCGGTCGAACCGGCCTGGACGGTGATCGTTGCCGCCGTGGTCGGGAACAACGAGATGCCGTTGAACTTGCTGTTGGTCATCACGCTGTTGATCTGGGTCGACAGCTGGTCGAGTTCCGAGGTGATGTTCGCCTTCGAATTGGTGTCGTTGGTGCCGTTCAGCGCCTGGACGGTCAATTCACGCATGCGCTGCAGCATGTTGTTGACTTCGCCCAGCGCACCTTCCGCCGTCTGGGCGAGGGAGATGCCGTCATTGGCGTTGCGGATGCCCTGGGTCATGCCGCGGATCTGCGAGGTCATGGTCGAGGCGATGGCGAGGCCGGCGGCGTCGTCCTTTGCCGAGTTGATGCGCTTGCCGGTCGACAGGCGTTCCATCGCGGTGCTGAGCGCCTTGCCGGCCATGGCCGAGGCATTGGATGCACGCAGCGCCGAGGAGTTGGTTCCGATAACAGTCATTTTGATACCCTTTCGTTCGTTCAGGTCGCTGCCATCAGGCTGCTTGCGGCCTCGAAAGGGGATAACGGCGCCGTGAAAAGAGCTTTTAGGCGGATCGCGATTTTTTTGCTATTTGATTGAAAATAAAGGGTAATATGTCGATCTGGCGGCTGGGGCGTCGCCCATGCATATGCAAAAGCCGAAGAAAAGTTCCGGCCGCGCGGAAAAAAATTGCCGTTATGCGGCAAGGGGTTTGCCGCATTAACCATATGATAACCACAGTCGGGCAGTTTCAGGCCATCGAAGAGGTTCGGGGTGTGCGGGGGCACAAGCCAGCCAAAAACATGGGGACAAGTTCATGTCATCATTGGACGTGAGCCGAGGAGTCTGCGCGCTCGTTCCGGGCCTGCAGCACTGGCTGGAGAATGCGTTCTTTACCGTACGGATCGTGGATGCGCAGAGCCCGCGCGAGCGGGAAGACCGGCGCGTGTTGCTGGCGACGGAAATCGGCCATGCGACCCATCGCGACATATTGATCAATCTGGTCGACGGTGCGCCGTCGCTGGTGCCGGCCGCAAACGGCCTGCCCGCGCGTGTCGCCTTCGGCCTGGAGGACATGGGCTTCGCCTTCGCCCTGATCGCGGAGCTGGCGCGGCCCGCCGCCGTTCCCGCCGTGGGCGACGCCGGCAGCGCCCGCCTCATGACGCTGGCCGGGCGGGTCGCCCGCAGCGATGCCACCGTGCTGATCCAGGGCGATACCGGTACCGGCAAGGAAGGCATGGCCCGCTTCCTCCACGCCCAGTCCGGTCGCGTGACCCGCGACTTCATCGCCGTCAACTGTGCGGCGCTGCCCGAAACCATGATGGAAGCCATGCTCTTCGGCCACAAGAAGGGCAGCTTCACCGGCGCGGCCCAGGCTTCGGAAGGCCTGTTCCTCGCGGCCGACGGCGGCACGCTGTTCCTTGACGAGATCGCCGAACTGCCGCTCAGCCTTCAGGCCAAGCTGTTGCGCGCGCTGCAGGAAGGCGAAGTCCTTCCGGTCGGCGCCACGCATTCGGTGCCGGTCAATGTCCGAATCATCGCGGCCTGCAACCGCAACCTTGCCGCTGAGGTTGCCGCCGGCCGCTTCCGCGAGGATCTCTACTGGCGCCTCAATGTCATGCCGCTGGAACTGCGCCCGCTGGCCGAGCGTCCGGGCGACGTCACCGCCATCGCCGCCGCCATGCTGCTGCGCCAGCAGGACAGCGCCAAGGATGCCTTTGTCTGGCCGACCGTCGCGGCGCTGGAAAAGCTGGCCGCCCATGTCTGGCCCGGCAATGCCCGCGAACTGGGCAATGTGCTTCAGCGTGCCCTGGTGCTGCGCGATGGGGACAGGATCGAGCCTGTCGACCTGCACATCAGCGGCGCGCCGCAACTGCGCATAGTGGAGCAGGTCCTGGCGCCCGCCGAGCCGATCCGGCTGCGCGATGTCGCCCACAACAGCAAGCTGGAGGCTGTCCGCGCCGCATTGCGCGAAACCGACGGTCACCGTGCCGCCGCCGCGCGCAAGCTGGGCATTTCCGAACGCACGTTGCGCTACCGGCTCGCCGAAATGCGCGATCTGGCCGCGGCCTGAGGAGGAATAGGGCATGACCGGAATTTCTCCGACCGACAGCGTGATGGCGATCCGCAACGCCATCCTCCAGAAGAACGCCGCGCTGCGCGATGTTGCCCAGACCGGCAATGTCGGCACGGGCGCGGCAGTCGGCACCAATGGCGCCACGGCGCCGGGCGGCTTCACCGACGCGCTGAAATCGGCGCTGAACCAGGTTAACGGCTTGCAGAACCAGGCGGGTGAAGCGGCCGCCTCGTTCGAACGGGGGGAAACCACCGATATCGCCGGGGTCATGCTGGCCAAGCAGCAGGCGTCGGTCAGCTTCGAAGCCACCCTTCAGGTCCGCAACAAATTGCTGTCCGCCTACAAGGACATCATGAGCATGCCGGTGTAATATGAGCGAGAACGCACTCACCCCCTCCGTTGGCGGCGCTGCCGCTCTTCCCGCCGCCAGCCCCGCTTCCTTTGGCGGCGCCAAGGGCGTCGACGCGCTGAAGGCGCGCTTCACCGGCTTCATGAAGCAGCCGGCGGTGGCGAAAAGCCTGCCGCTGCTGGGCCTGCTGGGCGTTGTCGCCACGGCGGGCGCGGCCTGGCTGGCGCTGCGCGAGCCGCCGCAGCGCGATCTGTTCCGCGCTTTGCCCGATGCCGACAAGTCGGCCGTGGCGCAGGTGCTGGACCAGAACGGCATTCGCTATGACTTCGACAATAGCGGCAGCATGACCGTTGGCGAGGACGATTATTTCAAGGCGAAGATGATGCTCGCCGCGCAGGGCCTGCCCAAGAGCGCGCCCGACGGCAACAGCATGATCGACAGCCTGCCGATGGGCGCCAGCCGCGCCGTGGAAGGCGAAAAGCTGCGTTCCGCCAGGGAAATGGACCTGGCTCGCACCATCGAGGCGATCGACAGTGTCGAGAGCGCCAAGGTCCACCTCGCGGTGGAGCCGCCCAGCGTGTTCCTGCGCGAACGGTCCAAGCCGTCCGCCTCGGTCATGCTGCGTCTTGCCTCTGGTCGCCAATTAACCGACGCCCAGGTCAGCGCCATCGTGCATCTGGTCGCCTCATCCATCCCGGAACTCAATCCGGAGGACATCTCGGTCGTCGACCAGAATGGCCGCCTGCTGAGCAACAATGACAGCAATGCCGCCGACGACCGCCAACTGGCCGTCCAGACCAGGATGGAGGATCGCTATCGCCAGTCGGTGATCGCGCTGCTGACCCCGATCCTGGGCGCCGGCAAATTCTCTACCGAGGTTCATACCGAACTCAACTTCGCGGAGCGTCAGGCGACCCGCGAGACCTATCCGCAGGACGAGGCGCGCCTGCGCACGGAGCAGGGCACCTGGGCTTCCGACCCGCGCGGACAAGGTACCGGTAGCGAGGCGAGCGGCATCCCCGGTGCGCTCAGCAATCAGGCGCCGGTCAACCCGACCGTGACCCAGACCAACCCCAACGGTCAGGCTGTGGCCCAAGGTTCGACCAATCAGGGCGCCACCAGCGCACAGACCGCCGCCCAGCCGGGCACGCCGGCCAATCCGCTGATGAAGACCGAAGAGACCTTCAACCGCAGCTTCGAACTGGGCCGCGAAGTCTCCGTGACCAAGGACGCCATCGGCACGGTCAAGCGCCTGTCGGTCGCCGTCGCGCTGGACAATGGACCGGACGGCAAGCCGCGCAGCGCGCAGGAAATCGCCGCGCTGGAGGCTCTGGTGAAGGGCGCGGTCGGCTTCGACCAGGCGCGGGGCGACGTCGTGGCCCTGTCCTCGCGCAGCTTCGCCAAGGAAGAAGTCGTCCAGGCGCCCTGGTATGAGGCCGGATGGGTATCGCCGCTGGTGCGCAATGTCTCCGCCCTGCTGGTCGCCTTGCTGGTGATCTTCGGCATCGGCCGTCCGCTGCTGAAGCGCCGCGCCGCCGTCCAGGCCGCCGCCGCCGAACAGATCGCCGCGGAGGGCCAGAAGATCGGCCGGGAAATCTCGACCGAACTCAGCCGTCAGGCGACGGTCAATCCCGACGGGTCGATGCCGGTCACGCTCGACATGATCTCCTCCACCTATGACTACGCCCAGCGCGCCGACCTGATCCGCAATTTCGTGAAGCAGGATCCGGATCGCGCCGCCCTGGTCGTCCGCGACCTTCTGAAGGAAGGGAAGAAGGAAAATGCCTGAGGTCGCAACCGCTGCTGCACTGAAGGGCAGCGCCGCCGCCGCCGTCCTGCTGATGCTGTTCGACGAGGATGAGGCCGCGCAGATCCTTTCGCGCCTGGAGCCCGAGGAAGTGCGCCAGCTTGGCTACGCCATGTATGACGTGGCTGACGTGCAGGTCGAGGAAGTCAACGAGGCGCTCGATCATTTCGTCACCAAGGCGAAGAAGCGCACCACCATCGGCTATGGCGCGACCCGCCATATCCGCGGCGCGATGACCAAGGCGCTGGGCGAGGAGCGGGCCGAGAACATGCTCGCCCGCATCACCCCGCCGACCCGTTCCACCCAGCTTGAAATGCTGAAATGGATGGACGCGAAGGAAATCGCCGTGCTGATCGAGGCGGAGCATCCGCAGATCATGGCGATCGTGCTTGCCCATCTGGAGGCGCCGATCGCGGCCGATGTGCTGCAATTGCTGCCGACCGAGCATCAGGAAGAGATCGTCTATCGCATCGCCACGCTCGGGCCCGTCTCGAACGAGGCGCTCGACGACCTCGAACAGCTTCTGCTGCGCGGCAACATGGCCAAGAAGCAGGGCGGCGCTTCCCAGCGCGGCGGCACGATCGAGGCGGCGGCGATCATGAACAATGTCCGCAAGGACAATGAGCAGCGCATCATCAAGGCGCTGGCCAAGCGGGACAAGATGGTCGCCCAGACGATCGAGGAGGAGATGTTCGTCTTCGACAACCTGATCGACATGGACGACAAGAATATGGGCACGCTGATGCGCACCGTCGACAGTTCGATCCTGGTGGTCGCGCTGAAGGGCGCGAACGAGATGCTGAAGGCCAAGATCTTCGGTTCCATGTCGGCCCGTGCCGCCCAGGCCATCGCCGACGAGATCGAGGAGCGCGGGCCGATCCGCCTTGCCGAGGTCATCGACGCGCAGAAGCTGATCATCGCCACCGCCCGCCGCATGGCGGACGCGGGCACCATCATGCTGGGCGGCAAGGGGAATGATTTTGTCTAAGCTCTGGGGCAGCGCAGAGGTCGCGAGCATTCCGCTTGGCGGCATGGGAAAGGTGACGACCGGGGGCTTTCGCAGCCTGTTCACCGAGGCCGCAAGGACGCCCGGTCGCGCCGTCAATGACGTGGTGCCGCAGAGCGAGGAGGATGTCCTGGAACAGGCCCGCGCCGAGGCCTTTGCCATGGGCTTCGACGAGGGTTGCCGGATCGCCACCGAAGCGAGCGGTGCCGAGGCGGAGGCGCGCGAGCGGCTGACCCAGGCGCTCGAACTGCTGGCTCCCGCACCGAGCGGCATGCTTTCCACCATGTTGTCCGCGACCGTCGTGCGGCTGGTCGAACAGATTGTGGGCGAGGTCGAGATCGACATCGAGCGGCTGGTCGAGCGCTGCGACAGCGTCGCCGCCTTCATCGAAGGTCATGACGACAGGGGTGCGTTGCACATGCATCCCGATGACGTCTCGCTGCTCGAGGGCGAGGTGCTGGGCGTCAAGCTGGTCGCCGATCAGGACATGCATCGCGGCTGCGTGCGGCTGGAAACCGCTGACGGTTGGGTCGAGGACGGGCCGGATGTTCGCCTGTCGCGCCTGCGCGCGCTGCTCGACGATATGGAGGGCAAGGCCTGATGATTCGCGCCGCGCTGGCCCAGGCGGAAACGCTGTTCGATCATATGCAGGTGCAGAACCGCGCACCGCGCCATGTCGGCCGCCTGGTCAGCCATGATGCGGGCATGCTGGAAGTCACCGGCTTTCGCCGTCCCATCGGCGCCGGCGCGCGGCTGATCGCGGCGGACGGGACGATCTGCCGTGCCGAAGTGGTCGGCTTTCGTGGCGACAGGACGCTGCTGGTGCCGCTCGATGCCGACGCGCCGCTGGAAAATGGCGCGCGGGTGGAGCCGGACAGCCAGGCGACCATGGTGCAGGTGGGCGAGGGGCTGATCGGCCGCGTCATCGACGCCATGGGCCAGCCGCTGGACCGCAAGGGGCCGATCATCGCGGGTGGCTCCTGGCCGCTCAACGGGGTCAAGGGCAATGTGCTCGACCGGGGCCGCGTGACCGAGCCGTTCGATCTTGGCGTGCGCGCCGTCAATGCGCTGCTGACCGCCGGCCGCGGCCAGCGCATCGCGATCATCGCGGGTTCCGGCGTCGGCAAGTCGGTGCTGATGGGCCAGATGATCCAGGGCGCCGAAGCGGACATCGTCGTTGCAGGCCTGATCGGGGAACGCGGCCGCGAGGTCAGCGACTTTCTGGAAACCAAGCTGAAGGGCGCGATGCACAAGAGCGTCGTCGTCGCCGTGCCAGCCGACCATCCGCCGGTGTTGCGCCTGCGCGCCGCCGCCCGCGCCACTGCCATCGCCGAATATTTCCGGGCACGCGGCAAGAAGGTGCTGCTGCTGATCGACAGCCTGACCCGCTGCGCCCATGCCCAGCGGGAAATCGGGCTGGCGCTGGGCGAGCCGCCCGCGATGAAGGGCTATCCGCCATCGGCGCTGGCGATGATTCCGCGTCTGGTCGAGCGCGCCGGCGTCGACAGCCGCAGCGGCGGCTCGATCACCGCGCTTTACACAGTGCTGGCCGATGGCGACGACACGGACGATCCCATCGTCGATGCCGCCCGCGCCATCGTGGACGGGCATTTCGTGCTGTCGCGCCATCTGTCGGAGCAGGCGATCTTTCCCGCCATCGACATCGGCAAGTCGCTCTCCCGCGTCATGGCGGACGTGGTGCCGGACGAACATCGTCTTGCCGCCGCCAGCTATCGCCGCCTCTGGGCCGCCTATGAGGAAAATCGCGACCTTATCCTGATGGGCGCCTATCGGCCCGGCAATGATCCGGTGATCGACGAAGCGGTGCAGCGGCGGCAGGAAATACTGGATTTCATCCGGCAGGATCAGAAGAGCTTCATCGACCTTGACAGCAGCGCCGCCGCCCTCATCGCCGAGTTCGGCGCGTGAAGGCAGAGGTCGCCCGTCGCCAGCGCGTGCTGCGCGTCCGCCATGTCCAGCATGCCATGGCCGCGACAGAAACCGCCCGCGCCCGCGACGAGGCGGAGGGCATCGCCCGCAATGTCGAGCGGCTGCGCAATGTGCGAAATGATCTTTTTATGGGGCAGGGCGTCGCAACTGGCGCGAATTTTGCAGCGATGCAGGAACTGGCGGGCCGGCTGGAACAGGCGGGGCGCCAGTTGGATGGTGCGCTCTACGATGCGCGTCGCAAGGTGGAGGTCAAGGAAGGCCTTTCCCTCGCGGCCAATCGGGATCGCGAAATCGCCGTGAAGCTCAAGGATCGCGCCCGCGCGGACCTGGAGGAATGGCGGGAAAACAAACTCGCGGCGTTGCCGCGCTATCGCCGGATGCAGAGGACAGGAGATGTCTGACGTGAACATGCCGACCAGCCTCAAGACGCTGCTCTTTTCCTCGGCGGCGGCGCCCATGCCCGCCGATGGCGCGGCCGCATCGGCCACGCCCGTGGAAGGGGCGCCGAATTTTGCCAGCGTGCTGAGCGGCACGATGGACGCTTCGCAGGAAGCGCAGGAAGCGCAGGAAGGTACCGCGACAGGGGGTCTGCCGCAGGTCGATTCGACCGCAACTCCGGCCAAGGCCGGCAAGGCCGACGAGACGCTCTCGTCCTTGTCCTTCGGCCTGGCCAATGCGCTGAGGGCCGTGCAGAGCCATCGCAAGGATTCGCTGCCGCTACCGCCCGGCCTTGCCGCGAAGATCGACGCGCCGGCGCAGCCTGGCGTTGATCAGGCTAGCGTCGATCAAGTCGGCGTCGGGGGGACGGCGCCTGCGCACATTGAGGGCAGCGTGGAAGAGGTCGCGGCGCAAGAGTCCGAGCCGGTTCCGGTCGCGAGCGAAGAGGGCGAAACTGACGCGCTGGAACTGCCCGTCGTGACGCCCGACAAGCATGCCAAGGCCACGCGTCCCAGCAAGGAAGCCAAGCCGGGGAAGGTAGAGGCTCAGCCGGAAACCGCGGCGGTGGAGCATTCCGACGATTTGGCGCCTGCCGAACAGGGCGACACGGACAAGCCGAAGGAACAGGCCGATGCGGCGCCGGCTCCGGCAACGGTCGTCGCCCCTGTCCAGACATTCGCCCCTGTCCAGACATTCGGGCCGCAAGGCGTGCCGGCGCAGGTGCTGCCGACGTCCGCACCCGTGGTCACGGAAACGGCGCCCGTCCGACCGGATGGCGGCAAAAATCTGCCGGCAGCGGCGCCATTGCCGCCCTCATTTGCCGGACAGCCGGTTGAAGCGACGCATGTGGCGAATGGCTCCGCGCCGCCCGCCATGGCTGCGCCTGCGGCATCGGACGAACAGGCTGAAGGCCCCGTACCCGCCGCGCACCCTCAGGGCGCCCCGGTGAAGTCGGAGGCGCTTGCCTTGCTCCAGATGGTGCGCGATCAGGTTGCTGCCCGCCAGCCGGGCACGCCCGTCCGCGCTGGAGAAGCGTTGGCCGCCCGCGCCAGGACTGGCCGGTCTGCTGCACCGGTCGAGACCAGCCCGGCCAATGCCGTCCAATCAAATCCGGTCGATGCCGCCCCCCAGATGCCGGTCGTCCAGCCCACCGCTGCGCCCTCCGTCCAGCCGCCGGTTGCGGCTGCGCCGGCCGATTTGTCCGCCAGCCTTGGCGCGCAGGTCGTAGACATGGGCGTTTCCGGCCAGTGGATTGATGGCCTCGCCCGCGAGATTGCGGGGCTGTCCGCAAATGGCGCGCAGGGCCGGTTCCAGATCAACGCCGACCAACTTGGGCCCGTGCAGGTCGATATCCGGCAGGGCAGCGATGGCGCGACGGTCAGCCTGACCGTCGCGAGCGAAGCCGCCGAAATGGCACTGCGCCAGGACAGCGACCGGCTGCGCCTCGACGCGGGTCTTTCGGCCGTGCGCATCGCCGAGGTGAAGATCGATCGCATGCCGCATGTGGCGGAAGCCGCCAGGTCGGACGGCGCCAACCAACAGCAATCGCCCCAGCAACAGGGATCCCAGGGCGCCAATGGCTGGGCGAACAACAGCCAGAATATGGCGCAATCGCAGGGTCAGGCGCAGGGTCAGGGCCGCTGGCGCGCCCAGGAAAATAACGCGCTCGCCCCTAAAAATTCCGGCGATCCGGCCGTTCTTAACCATGACGAGCTGCGCCGCGCCGGCAATTCCGCCGCCCGCGCGCGCTATGCCTGACGACAGGGTTTACGGGGATTTTGACCGATGAGTGACGAGGCCAAGCCGAAGAAGAAAAAGGGCGGGCGGATGAAGCTGATCCTGCTCATCGCCATCGCCATGGTGGTTGGTGGCGCGGGGGCGGCAGGCGGTCTTTATGCCGCCGGTTTCTTCAGCCCTAAGGAAGAAGGTCCGAAGGAGGACCCGAACAAGCCCGTGCTCGTGCTGGCGGGCGAAAGCGCCGAGGACGTGGCGAAGGCCCATGGCTATGCCGGCGGCGGCGGCGGTGGTGAAGGCGGCGGGCATGAGGGCGGCGGTGGCGGCGGACATGCCGTGCCGGGCGCCCATATTCCCGCCAAGGGCATCGACCTGCCCAGCCCGGCGAATCCTGCCGCCTATCAGGCGACCTATTTCCAGCTTCAGACGCCCTTCACCTCCAACATGTCGGATACGGACGCCTTCGCCCAGATTTCCATCGCGGTATCGACCTATTACGACATTCGCGTCGTCGACGCGATCAAGGCCCATGAGATGGCGATTCGCAGCCAGGTTCTGATGATGCTGGCCGAGCAGCCGGTGGAGGCGCTGTCGACGCCGGAGGGCAAAAGGGCGCTCCAGGCGAAGATCAAGACCGTCATTAACGACATTCTGAAGCAAAAGACGGGCTATGGTGGCGTCGATAACGTTTATTTTACCAATTTCGTTATTCAATAGGGCTGCCTGAACGTGCGGGAAGTCCCCCGCCCGGGACGGCTGGGGACTGAAATGACCGATGTTCAAGCCTATGCCTTCGGGCAGGCGGAATCTCAGGCGCCGCTGATGCTGTCAGGGCTGGACCGGCTGGGCGAAAAGCTCGGCCGGCGTTTGCGCGCCCTCATCGAGCCGATCGCCGGGGTTCGCCCGCATGTCGCCGCGCATGATGCGCGCGCGCTGGAATTCGGCGCCTGGGCGCATGAAGTGCCCGGTTCCTCCAGCATCGGGGTCTATCGCCTGTCGCCGCTCAAGGGGCAGGTGCTGCTGCGGCTCGATGCGGCGATGATCTCGACGCTGGTCGACTGTTTCTATGGCGGGATCGGCAATCGGGCATTGCCGCCGCGCGGGGAGTTCACGCCGACCGAAGATCGCCTGATCACGCGCATTTCCGATGCGTTCATGGCCCGGTTGGTCGAATGCTGGAGCGACATGCTGACAATAGAGGCGGGTCTGATCGTCCGGGAAACCGGCATCGGCTTTGCCGCCGCCGCCCAACCGGGCGAGCAGATGGTGCTGCAGCGCTTCCTCATCAGCGTCAGCCGCGACGCCGAATGGCCGATCGACCTGCTGTTCCCGCTGTCCGCGCTGCGCGCCGTTGAACCGTTGATGGGCAACCGCGTCCCGGTCGATGATGAACGCGCCGACCCGGTGTGGCAGGCCCGCATGGCCCAGCGCATGCGCGACATCCGCCTGCCCGCGCGCACGGTGCTGGCGCGCCCTGACCTGTCCCTGGCCGATTTGATGCGGCTCAAGGCCGGCGACATCATTCCCGTCACCATCAACCGCAGCCTGCCGCTGATCGTGGGCGACCGCATCGTCGCCCATGGCTCGATCGGCGAACAGGATGGCCGCGCCGCATTCCAGATCGAAAAGCTTGCACAGGAAACCGGACAATGAGCGATATGAGCGAAGCCCCCCGCCTAGACAATGTGGGCGAGGACAGCATTTCCCGCATGGTGAACAACCGCCAGTTCCGGTTGCTGGCCGATATTCCCGTCCGCATGTCGGTGGAGGTGGGATCGACCTCGCTCCGGCTGGCGGAGGTCATGGACCTCAGCGAAGGCAGCGTCGTGGAACTCGACCGCCAGGCCGACGACCTGCTCGACATCATGGTCAACGGCGCGCTGATCGCCAAGGGGGAGGTGGTGACGGTGAACGGGCGCTACGGCATCCGCATCGTCGAAATCGCGGCCGCCGAAAGCCGGCTTGCGGGCGTGGAACGGCGCGGCTGAAACGCGGGCGGCTGATTTACCGCTTGCCTTGCGCGCCAATCTTTCGGAACGGATGACGAATTAACCATCTTCGCGGAAAGCCCTCATGATCTGGTATTTCGTCAAGCTGCTGATCTTATTGCCTCTGGTCGGGGGCATGGCCTTCGGCGCGCTCTGGCTGTGGCGCAAATATCAGCCCGGCATGATGGTCGGGCAGAATGATCGATCGCTCAAGCTGCTGGAAGCGTTGCCGATGGGCACGTTCGGCAAGCTCGCCGTCGTGGAGTTCGAGGGGAAGAAGATCCTGCTGTCCGTCACGCGCGGGCGGATCGAGAAGATCGCGGAAGGCGACCCCTATCGTGCCGGGCGCTGACAGCCTGTCCACCGTCATTCCCGCGACCCGAAGGACGGCGACGGCCCATGCGGGAACGATGAAATGGGCGTTGGCCGCGCTGCTGCTTGCGGCCCTGTTCATCGCCATTCCCGCTTTCGCGCAGGCCGCGCCTGCCGCCCCGGCCCCGGTGAACAATGGCGGCGCGCTGAGCCGCGCCATGGGGCAGATCAGCGGCGACGGGCGTTCGCTCTCGCTGTCGCTGCAGATCCTGATCCTCATGAGCCTGCTGACGGTGCTGCCGTCGCTGATCCTCATGATGACCAGCTTCACCCGCATCATCATCGTCCTGTCGCTGCTGCGCCAGGCGCTGGGATTGCAGCAGACGCCGCCCAATCAGGTGCTGGTGGGCCTGTCGCTGTTCCTTTCCCTCTTCGTGATGCGGCCCGCCATCGACCAGATCAACGCTCAGGCCTTCGACCCCTATGGCAAGGGGCAGATTTCGATCGAGGAGGCCGTGGGCCGTTCGGGCAAGGTGCTGCATGGCTTCATGACCAAGCAGACGCGCGAGACCGACCTCAAGCTCTTTTCCAACCTGGCGGAGGCGCCCGCCTTCCGCTCGGCCGCCGACATTCCCTTCTCCATCCTGCTGCCCGCCTTTGTGACGTCGGAACTGAAGACCGCGTTCCAGATCGGCTTCATGATCTTCCTGCCCTTCCTGATCATCGACCTTGTGGTCGCGTCGACGCTGATGGCGCTCGGCATGATGATGTTGTCCCCCACGATTATCTCCATGCCCTTCAAGCTGCTGCTGTTCGTGCTGGTCGACGGTTGGGCGCTGACGATGGGGTCGCTGGCCGGCTCCTTCGCGACATAGGGCCAAGGGGATGGAAAACGCCGATTTCTTCATGGGGCTGGCGCAGCAGGCGCTGTGGATCACGGCGCTGGCGGCGGCGCCGATCCTGATCCCGGCCCTCATCGCGGGCGTCGTCATCGGCATGGTGCAGGCGGCGACCTCCATCAACGAACAGACGCTGGCCTTCATCCCGAAGATCATCGTCGTCGGCGCCATGCTGGTGCTGTTCGGCGGTTCCATCATGGTGCTGATCGCCGATTTCACGCGCGAGATTTTCGAGCGCATTCCGGACCTGCTCCAATGATCGCGCCGGGCTTCGCCAATGTCGAAGTCCAGCTGTGGATCTGGCTCATCGCCATGATCCGCCCCGGTGCCGCGTTCATCGCCGCCCCGGTATTCGGCGCGCCCGCCGTGCCGTTGCAACTGCGCCTGATCCTGTCGCTGGCACTGGGCATGGCGGCGCTCAACAGCGTGCATATCCAGCTTCCCGCCGACGGCGTCGCCAGCTTCCAGGGCGTGATGATGGTCGCGGGCGAAGTGCTTGCCGGACTTGCCATCGGCTTTGCGGTGCAGATCGGCTATGCCGCCGCGCTGGTCGCGGGCGAAGCCATCGGCAACACCATGGGCCTCAATTTCGCGGCGATGGTCGATCCGTCCTCCGGCCAGGCGACCCAGGCGGTGGGCCAGTTCCTCTCCATCCTCTCGACCTTCCTGCTGCTCGCCATGGACGGGCATCTGATGCTGGTGAGCTTCGTCGTGCAAAGCTATCAGGCGCTGCCGCCGGGCGGCGCGATGCTCAGCAACGATGCGGTCTGGCACCTGATCGAATTCGGCGGCGCACTGCTGGGCGCGGGCGTCACCATCGCCCTGCCGGTCGGGTTCGCGCTGGTGCTGGTGCAGATCGTCATGGGCATGCTGGCCCGCACCGCGCCTGCGCTCAACCTGTTCGCGGTCGGCATGCCGGTGGCGCTGATGACGGGACTCATCCTGCTTGCCGTCACCGCGCCGATCATGGGCGAGGGGATCACCGCCGCGCTCAAGGCCGGGCTGGAGCAGGCCCAGATGATCGCGGAAGGGCGCTGACCATGGCCGAGAGCAATGGCGGCGGCGAAAAGACCGAAAGGCCGACAGCCAAGAAGCTGAAGGACGCGGCGAAGAATGGCGACATTCTCCAGTCCCGCGATCTCGCCACCGCATTGGTGGTGATGGCGGGCATCGGCTGGATGGCGGTCACCGGGCCTTCGATGGTCGAATCCCTGTCCGATATGCTGATAGAGGCGCTGCGTTTCCGGCGCGAGGACATCATCAATTTCGCCCCGGCCGACCGGGGTTTCGCCTTGCTCTCCGGCATTGCCCTGCCGGTCGCGGGGATATTGCTGGCGACCTTGCTCGCGGCCGTTGCGGGGCCGGCCCTGCTCGGCTCGCTCGGGTTTCGCCCCGGCGCCTTCGCGCCCAAGGCCTCGAAGCTCAATCCTGCGGCCGGCCTCAAGCGGATGTTCGGGCTCCAGGGGCTGATCGAACTCGTCAAGTCCGTTGCCAAGGTCGCGTTGCTGGGCGCCATCGGCGTCTGGATGATCTGGGACCGGCTGACGGAGATCGTGGGGCTGGGCAGGGCGGGGCTGGCGCCCGCCATGGCGGATCTCGGCAACATGTTCATCCTGACATGCTTGGTCATGGCGGGCGGCCTGTTTCTGATCGCGGGCATCGACGTTCCCGCTCAGCTGATGCAGCGGTCCAGGCGGCTGTCGATGACCAAGCAGGAAATCAAGGACGAGCACAAGGAGAGCGAAGGTTCGCCTGAACTGAAGGGGCATATCCGTCGCAAGCAATATGAGGTGCTGAGCGGTTCGACCCGCAAGGCCGTGGCGGAGGCGAGCGTCATCGTCACGAACCCCACCCATTTCGCCGTTGCCCTGCGCTACAAGCCCGGGCAGGACGCCGCGCCGGTCGTGGTGGCGCGCGGCTGCGACGCGATAGCCGCGGCGATCCGCGAGCTGGCGGACCAGAATGGCGTCACGGTGCTGCAATATCCTGAACTGGCGCGCGCCATCTACTTCACCTCGCGCGCGGGGCAGGTCGTCAATGAGGGATTGTACATGGCGGTCGCGACCGTGCTCGCCTTCGTCTTCCGGGTCGAGAATCGGATGGCTAGCGAGATGGATCGTCCCTTCATCACCGTGCCGGACGATCTGCGTTTCGATGCGGACGGCAAAAAATCTTCTTGATAATCATATGCTTGATGAAAACCGGTCGTCCTTAACTTAAGTTTAGGACTTAATATCCGTATAATATTCATGGGGACGCATTAAGATGGTGCGTCATGAACGACTATATTTCACGGACAGAGTTGTCGGTAGATCGCGGCGCGGCCCGCGCACCCTCCGCCGTGTCCGCGATCCAGCCGGTTTCGTCCTCCGCTGCCACGCAGCAGGGTGGACAATCCCCCAGGCGGGCCATGCCCGAGGATCAGCCAGCCGCCGAGGAAAGCATCGCCAGCAGCGCCGAATATGCCAAGGTGCATGCCCGCATAGCCGACATATTGGGTGATCTGCGCAGCCAGGGCGGCACCGCGACGGTCCAGGGCGCGGCCGATGAGATACAGTCGATGTTGCCGGCGCCGCAGGTGCTGGTTCCCCTGCCTCCCGCTTCGAAGGAAGCGGTGGAAAGCACCATCCGCATCGCCAAGCGCATCGCGGAGCAGGCCGCCTATGCCCATGCGGCGCAGGCCAATGTCCGCCGGGGCGCGGTAGACCAGATCCTTTCGCCGGGCATCTGAACAGGGCGCCTGCGAGAGCGCGAAAATCATTCCTAAAGGTCTTCGCGCTACGGCCGTTCTCTCTTCTGAAAGGACGGCCCAATGACTTCGGTGAGCAGCAGCATCTTGACGGCGCTAGGCGCGGGATCGGGCATCGACACCGCGTCGCTCGTCTCCAGCCTGGTAAGCGCCACCAAGGAACCGCGCCAGCAGGCCATCACCAGCCGCCAGACGTTGAATACCGCGCGGATTTCCGCCCTGGCATCGGCGTCCAGCTCGCTCGATACCTTTGCCGACGCGATGAACAGCCTGCTGTCGGGCACCAGCTATTCGGGGACGCCCGCTTCCAACGACCCCAGCATCGCAGCGGTCAGCGCGCTGCCCGGCGGCACGCCGAGCGGCCTTCCCGCCCAGCTTGAGGTGCGCAACCTGGCGACCAGCCGGACCCTGGTGTCTGCGGTCAACACCAACAGCGACGCGGCGAGCGGCGCTGCGGCGACCGTCGGCACCGGCACGCTGATGCTGCAAGTGGGTTCGGGCGCTGCCGTTCCCATCACCATCACCTCGTCCAACAACAGCTATGCCGGCCTGGCCGCCGCCATCAACGCGTCGGGCACCGGGGTCACCGCCTCCGTCATCACCGATTCGCAGGGAACGCGCCTGATGATGAAGGGGCCGACCGGCGCGGCCAATGAAATCTCGCTGACGGTTTCCTCCTCCACGCCCGACGCCAGTGGTGCGTCGCTGGACCAGTTCGCCTGGACCAAGACCAGCCTGCCCGCCGGCAGCACCATGGCCAGCGCCGCCGATCCGGGCGACGCCGTGATCCTGATCGACGGCGTGGAGCAGCATTATGCCAGCAACACCATCGACAGCGCGATCCCCTATCTGCGCATCGACCTCAACAAGGCGGCGCCGGGGACCAGCGTCACGCTCGCCACGACCGAGCCGACCACGTCGATGCGCGACCTGATGGTCGAATTCGTCGATGCCTACAACACGTTGATGAAGGCGCTGAACACGGCGACCTCCACCGGTACCGACTCGTCCAATGCTGGCGTGCTGAACGGGGAATCATCGATCCGCGACATGAAGCGGCAGCTGTCGCAGATGGTGTCGACCGCGCTCAGCAGCACGGGCACCTACAGGACGCTGAACGACCTGGGCGTCAGCACCAATCGCGACGGTACGCTGTCGCTGGACACCAAGGCGCTGGACCAGGCGATCGCCGCGGATCCGAAGGCGATCACGCAATTGTTGAACCCGTCGGTCAAGACAGCCACAAATGTCGGCATTGCCGGGCTGATGGACAGCGTGCGCGACAACATCAAGAAGGATGGCGGGCCGCTCGCCACCACGCAGGACAAATATGAGAAGCTGGCGAAGGAACTGACGGATCAGCTCGACAAGCTCGATACCCAGATGACCAACTATCAGGACCAGCTCACCAAGGTCTATTCGGCCATGGAGACGCGCCTGTCGGCACTGAAGGCGACGCAGAGCTATCTCCAGCAGCAGGTCGCTCTCTGGACCAAGAACGACAACTGATTTCCAGGCGGTCGGACCGATCGCTGACTGAGAAATCGCGGAAAATGAATATCAAAGGGGTCGGAATATCATGTTCTACAATCATGGCGGGTTCGGCGGCACGGCAGCGGCGCGGCGCTATGCGGCGGTCCATTCGGGCAGCCGGATCGAGGGAGCGACGCCGCACGCGTTGGTCAAGGTGCTGTTCGACGAGCTGCTGCTGGCGCTGGACGCCGCCGCGCTGGCGGAACGCAATGGCGACCGGCTCAAGGTTTCCGACAAGCAGGCCCGCGCCATGTCGATCCTGTTCGCGCTGGAATCGAGCCTTGATTTCGACAGGGGCGGAGACATCGCCACCGGCCTTGCGCAGATCTACCGCGAGGCCCGGCGCTTGCTGCTCGTCGGCGCCAAGGAACATGATGCCGCGCCGGTCGAGCAGGCCCGCCTGATGGTCGGCGAGATCGCGGAGGCGTGGGACCAGATCGGCTGAAGACAGGGGCATCCTGCGGGGTTGCGCCATCAAAGGTGCGCCTGTATAGGCAGCGCTCGCAAAGGGCGGCCCGGCGGGGGCCGCCTTTTTGCGTTTCGGACTTTGTTTGCATCAGCCCAGAAAGGGAAGGACCATGTCGATTACGCCGCTCATGCCCGTTTACCCCCGGTGCGATGTACGCCCGGTCCGAGGCGAGGGCTGCTATCTGATCGGGGAGCGCGGCGAGCGTTATCTGGATTTCGCCAGCGGCATCGCGGTCAACCTGCTGGGTCATGGCCATCCCAGGCTGGTCAAGGCGATCGCGGATCAGGCCGCGACGCTGATGCACACGTCGAACCTCTACGGCATGCCGCTGGGCGAGAAGTTCGCGCAGCGCCTGGTCGACACGACCTTTGCCGACACGGTGTTCTTCACCAATTCGGGTGCGGAAGCGGTGGAGTGCGCGATCAAGACCGCGCGCCGCTATCATTATGTCAATGGCCAGGCGCACCGGCACAAGATCATCAGCTTCGACAACGCCTTCCACGGGCGGACGCTGGGGACGATTTCCGCCACCAGCCAGCCCAAGATGCGTGACGGCTTCGAACCGCTGCTGCCCGGCTTCACCGTGGTGCCCTTCAACGATCTGGCGGCTGCGACGGCCGCCGTCGATGACGACACCGCCGGTTTCCTGGTGGAAACGGTGCAGGGCGAAGGCGGCGTAACCCCGGCGACGCAGGAATTCCTCTCCGGCCTGCGCAAGCTGTGCGACGAGCAGGGGCTGCTGCTGATCCTGGATGAAGTGCAGTGCGGCTATGCCCGCACCGGCACGTTCTTCGCCCATGAACAATATGGCGTGGTCCCCGACATCATGGCGGTGGCCAAGGGCATTGGCGCGGGCTTCCCGCTGGGCGCCTGCCTCGCGACGGAGGAAGCGGCCAAGGGCATGGTGTTCGGCACCCATGGCTCCACCTATGGCGGCAATCCGCTGGCCATGGCGGTGGGCATGGCCGTGCTGGACGAGGTGCTGGGCGAGGGTTTCCTCGACCATGTGCAGGCCATGGGCGCGCGCCTGCGTTCCGCGCTGGAGCAGCTCATCCCCAACCATGACATGTTCGAGGATGTGCGCGGCCTGGGCCTGATGCTGGGCGTCAAGCTGAAGGATGATTTCGACGCCCGCGCCTTCGTGGCGCATCTGCGCGATGATCACGGCCTGCTGACCGTTTCGGCGGGGCAGAATGTGGTGCGCATCCTGCCGCCGCTGGTGATCGAGGAAAGCCATGTCGCGGAATGCGTCGAACGGCTTTCGGCCGGTGCGCGGAGCTTTGCGGAGGCTGCGGCCTGACATTCCTGCCGTTCGTGCCGCGTGGGTAGTGGGCGACGTCGAAGACCTGTATCGAAACATCCACCCTTCGATACGTGAACGCGACATGCTCGACGGGCTGCCCGGGACGAACGGCGATTTGAAGGAAGACCTTCAATGACCAGACATTTCCTGAATCTGAGTGACGCGGGCGGCGATGCGATCGCCGCGATGATCGCCGACGCCATCGATCGGAAGGCGGCGCGCGCGAGCTGGCCCAAGGGCAGGGCCGATGCGGACGCGCCGCTCGCCGGCCATACGCTGGCGATGATCTTCGAGAAGAATTCCACCCGGACCCGCGTGTCGTTCGACATGGCTATCCGCCAACTTGGCGGCACGTCGCTGATCCTCGACGGCGCGACCAGCCAGCTTGGCCGTGGGGAGACCATCGCCGACACCGCCCGCGTACTGAGCCGCATGTGCGACGCCATCATGATTCGGACGGACGATCATGCCAAGATCGAGGAAATGGCCCATCATGCCAGCGTTCCGGTGATCAACGGCCTGACCGACCTGTCGCACCCGTGCCAGATCGTCGCCGACCTGCTGACCGTGGTGGAGCATGGCGTGGCGTTGCCCGGCAGCCAGTGGGCATGGCTGGGCGACGGCAACAATGTGCTCCATTCCATCGTCGAGGCGGCGGGCCTCATGAAGTTCGGCGTGCGTATCGCCGTGCCGGAGGGCTATGATCCCGACCCGTCCTTCGAAGCCGAGGCGCAGGCCTGTGGCGCTGACATCCTGCGCACCCGCGATCCGCAGGCGGCGGTCGCGGGCGCGGACATCGTCGTCACGGACACCTGGATTTCCATGGGGCAGGCCCATGCCGAGGAGAAGCTGAGGGCGATGATGCCCTATCAGGTGACGCCCGAACTGATGGCGCTGGCCCGGCCGACGGCGAAATTCCTCCACTGCCTGCCCGCCCATCGCGGAGAGGAAGTGGTGGAAGCGGTGATCGACGGCCCGCAGTCGTTGATCTGGGACGAGGCGGAAAACCGCATCCATGCGCAGAAGTCGGTGCTGCTCTGGGCGCTGGGGCGACTTGGATGAGCTGTTGTTTGGCCATTGGCCGCCGCTAAGCGGGCCGTGCTCCTGCCTGCGCAGGAGCATGTTGTGCTTCAAGGAGGGGGCTGCCCCACCCAATCCAAGCCCATTTGCAAGCTCGACGATCGCCCCCTATCTAATCGCCTTTGCATGATCGGCGCGTCCTGGCGCGCTGTACGGAGCCTGACTTGACCTCTTCCGCCACACTCGACCAGGCCCTTGGCTTCACCATCCCTTCGCGCCATGCGCGCGGGCGGATCGTGCGGCTGGGGCCGGTCCTCGACGATGTCCTTGCCGCCCATGCCTATCCGCCGCAGATCGAGCGGCTGCTTGCCTCCGCGCTGGTGCTGGCGGTGCTGCTGGGTTCGACGCTCAAGGATGCGGGTGGGCAGCTCACGCTTCAGGCGCAGACCGAAAATGGCGTCGTCAGCCTGCTGGTGGCCGACTACAAGGCGGGCGAGGTGCGCGGCTATGCCAAGTTCGATGCCGACCGGCTTGCCGAACTTGGCCCCGATCCGACGCTGTTCGGCCTGTTCGGCAAGGGCTATCTGGCCATCACCTTCGACCAGGCGGTGACCGGCGAGCGCTATCAGGGGATCGTCCCCCTGGACGGCGAATCGCTGGCCGACGCGGCGGAACATTATTTCTTCCAGTCCGAACAGATCCCCAGCATCATCCAGATCGCCACCCGCCATGATGCGGGGGAGGGGTGTCTGGCCGCCGGCCTGCTGCTGCAGCACTTGCCCGAGGGGGAGGTTGGGCGGGAACGGCTGCATGTCCGCCATGACCATCCCGAATGGGAACATGTCCAGGCGCTGGCCCATACCCTCAAGGATGCGGAGCTGACCGACACCGCGTTGCCGCTGTCGGACATCGTCTGGCGGCTGTTCCATGAAGAGGAGGAGGTGCGCGTCACCGATCCCACGGCGCTCAGCAAGGGGTGCCGTTGCGACCTGGAGCATATCCGCAGCGTCATCGGCCGCTTTCCCGCGGCGGAGCGGGCGGACATGGCGGATGACCAGGGCATTATCGGCGTCGACTGCGCCTTTTGCTCGCGTCTCTTCCCGGTCGCGCTTTCGAGCTTCCCGGAGGCCGGCTTTCCAGACCAGCTTCCCGGATGAATGAGTGGCCCTTCCGGATATTGCTATGAAATTGCCGCAATTGACGGGCAAGGCTGATCCAGTTCAGCAACGGTCGACAGGGGGATCGGAATGACGGCGAAGCTGCGCGCCCTTGGCGCGGCGATGGTGATGATGATGACGGTCTCCGGCGCCCAGTCGGCGGCACCCGTGTCGCGCCTGCCCAAGGGGCTGGAGACGGGCGAATGGGAATTGCGCGAACGGGGCGAGGATGGCCCGGCGCGCAGGCTCTGCATATCCAGCCTCAACCAGCTTCTGCAAAGCCGTCATGCGGGCCATGCCTGCAAGAGCTTCACCGTCAGCGATGCCGCCAGGCGGATGGTCGTCACCTATGAATGCGGCGCGGCAGGCAATGGGCGAACGGACCTGCGCATCGAAACCTCCCGACTGGTGCAGATCCAGTCGCAGGGCATCGCCGACGGCGCGCCCTTTGCCTTTGCGCTGGAGGGCCGCTGGCTTGGGGCCTGCCGTTAGCGAAAAGCGCTCCGGACGTGACCGGCTTGCGCTGATGCGTCGGGAGGCGTAGCGCGGCGCTCATGGTTGCCCATAATGGAAAATTCGCTGTCGTCCTGCTGTCGGGCGGGCTCGACTCCATGGTGGCGGGCGGGCTGGCGCGCGAGGCCGGTTATCGCCTGTTCGCCCTTTCGATCGACTATAACCAGCGTCACCGGCTGGAATTGCAGGCGGCCGCGCGCGTCGCATCGGCGCTGAACGCCATTTCGCATATCGTGCTGCCGCTGGACCTGACCGCCTTTGGCGGGTCCGCGCTGACCGCCGACATCGCCGTGCCGAAGGGCGGCGTCGGCGAGGGAATCCCGGTGACCTATGTGCCGGCGCGCAACACCATCTTCCTCTCGCTGACCCTGGGGCTGGCCGAGGTGGTGGGCGCGAACGACGTGTTCATCGGCGTCAATGCGCTCGACTATTCGGGTTATCCCGATTGCCGGCCGGAGTTCATCGACGCCTTTCAGAAGATGGCCGCGCTGGCCACCAAGGCGGGGGTGGAGGGGCATCCGATCCGGATCAATGCCCCGCTTCAGCATATGAGCAAGGCCGACATCGTGCGCGAAGCCGACCGGCTGGGGCTGGATGCAGGGTTGAGCTGGTCCTGCTACGATCCGACGCCGGATGGCAGCCATTGCGGCCTGTGCGATAGCTGCCGCCTGCGGTCCAAGGGTTTCGTGGAGGCTGGCCTGCCCGATCCCACCATCTATGCGAAGAAGCCCTGACGCCATGAGCTACGCCGTCAAGGAGATGTTCCTGACCCTTCAGGGGGAAGGGGTCCATGCCGGGCGCCGGGCCGTCTTCCTGCGTTTTGCCGGCTGCAACCTCTGGACCGGGCGGGAGCAGGACAGGGAAACCGCGATCTGCCGCTTTTGCGACACGGATTTCGTCGGGACAGACGGCGATGGCGGCGGCAAGTTCGCCGATGCTGACGGTCTGGCCGACGCCGCACTGGCCTTCTGGGGCGAGGGGCGGGAGGGGCGCTACATCGTTCTTACCGGCGGGGAGCCGATGCTCCAGATCGATGACGCGCTGGTCGATGCGCTCCATGCCCGCGGCTTTGCCATCGCGATCGAGAGCAACGGCACCTTGCCCGCGCATCCGGGGCTTGACTGGGTCTGCATCAGCCCCAAGGCAGGCAGCGAAGTGGTGCAGCGCAGCGGCAATGAGCTGAAGCTGGTCTGGCCGCAGCCGGGGCAGGGGCACAGCCTGGCCGATGTCGAGGATATGGAGCGCTGGGCCTTCGATCATTGGCTCGTGCAGCCACTCGACGATCCGAAGGCAGCGGAAAACGCGCAGGCGGCGGTGGACCTGGTGATGGGACGACCGCGCTGGCGGCTCAGCCTCCAGTCGCATAAATATCTGGGATTGCGCTGACGGCTGACGGCTGACGGTCGGGGGGCGGGGCGGCGGCCCCGCGCCCGGCCCTCTCCCCCAGAAGGGAGAAGATCACGGGTCCGTTATCGGGCGCCCATCCTATGGCTGGACCCCGATCTTCTGGTTCCATGCAAGCTGGCAGGCCGGCAGCATCTTGCCCTTCTTCCAGCATTTGGGGTCGAAGGATGGCAGGGTCAGCGAATAGCCGCGGCCCGGATCGCCGTAAAATTGCTCGCCTGCCAGGATCAGCGACTTCTTGATCGACCCCAATCCGTTGCGCGCCACCTCGTTCAGCGTACCGCGCTGGGCGAAGATCGCCTTTCGTCCGACCAGCCCCGCCGCCTGGCAGAAGCCGCGCTGCGCCTGCACCGTGGAATAGCCCGAATAGATGCGCGTGCCATATTGGTCCGACGCCATCTGGCCGGCCTTGCCCTTGCCGACCGTGCGCTGGAAATAGCCGAGCAGAGTCGCCTGCGCTGCGTCCAACTCGGCGTCATGATGGGCGATCATGGCATTATAGTTGCTGATCGACAGCAGCGTCGGCTCGAACTGGCATTGCAGCGCCGCGACGTTCAGTGCCGCGCGCAGGTTCCATACCAGGCCCGCCTTGACCTCCGCAGGCGTCGCGCCCGGCAGGCCGAGGGCGGTCGTGGCTTCGGCATCGGTCAGGGGCGGGCTCGAGAAATCGGGCGGCGACCAGAAGAATTGCGCGCTCGCCGGCTGCGTCACCAGCACTGCTCCGGTCATGGCCAACAGCAGGGCGGCGGTGCGCCCAAAGGATCGGTGCCCCATGGAACGACCCACATCACGCAATGTCATCGAAATCCCTCTTTGAAACGAGCGCTGCAAACTATCCCCCGCCCGTCTGTATCATGCCTGAACGCGTGCGCCAGCCTATTGATCCGACAGCACTTCGGTATCGGCTGCCGGCTTGGCCTCGCTTTCATTCGCCGCCGCCGCCGGAGCGGCCGCATTGTCGCTGCGGTTGGCGGGAAGCGTCATGGCCGCGCCCTCGCTCTGCACGCCGTCCAGATCCGTCATGGCGTCGGTCGTGGTGCCGTCCACCACTTCCAGATTGTTCATGGGGACGGCGGTGCTGCTTTCCTTCTTGCTGCCGCATCCGGCCAGCATCATGCATCCGGCCGAAATGAATATTGCCATTGTCGTCTTGACGTCAGGACGCATCCGGGTCTCCTAAAGCGTGCGGCATGCCCGGCAGCCCCCCACCTGGCGAAGGCCGCGACCCTAGCGGCCCGTTTCACATTGCTCAACCCCTGCTTCGTCGGCGGCGGGACACCGGCGCAGGCGGCTGATAAAGGCTGGAAAATGCCGGGCGAGCGCCGAGTCCAGCTCTGCCATCGGGACTTGGATGCCCAGCGCGGCCATGCTGGTTACGGGATATTCGGCCAGGCCGCACGGCACGATGCCTCCGAAATGGGACAGGTCGGGGCCGACATTGATCGAAAAACCATGAAGCGTGACCCAACGCCGCACCCGGATGCCCAGCGCGCCGATCTTCGCCTCCCGCCCCTGGGTGTCGTCGGTCCAGATCCCGATCCGCCCCTCCGCCCGCCGCGCCGCAATGCCGAAATCGCCCAGCGCGTCGATCATCCATCCCTCCAGATGATGGACGAAATTCCGCACGTCCCTGCCTCTTTCCCGCAGGTCGATGTTGAGATAGCCGATCCGCTGGCCCGGCCCATGATAGGTATAGCGGCCGCCGCGTCCCGCATCGTGCACCGGAAAGCGCGGGTCGAGCAGTTCGGCAGGATCGGCGCTGGTCCCGGCCGTATAAAGAGGTGGATGTTCGAGCAGCCAGACCCGCTCGGCGGCCTGCCCTTCGAAGATCGCGGCCGCCCGCGCCTCCATCTCCGCGAGAGCCTGGGGGTAATCGACCGGCGTATGTTCGACGCGCCATTCCACGTTCTGGATGGCGGAAGCCTGTTCGGCCGGGGATTGCGGGGAAGGGGATTGCCGGGACATGGCGTTTCCTTGACTTGGGCAGAGCGAGCGATCAAGTCTCCTGCGCGATTTTCAGAGTATCGGACAGGGAACAGGGCTTAAGAGATATGGCGACAATGTCCATCGGCAAGGCGTGGGAGGAGGCGGTGGCCTTTGTCGCGCGCGAAAGCAGCCTGCTGTTTCCCGTCGCCCTGCTGTTCGTCGCGCTGCCGGGCCTCATCCTGCAGGAGATGACGCCGCCCGAACTCGCCAAATGGAACCTGGCGGAAAGCACCATGCCGCAGGTTCCGGGCAGCTTCTGGCTGGCGATGATGCTGGCGGTGATCATCATCTGGTTCGGATCGCTGACCCTCTTCGCGCTTGCCCTGCGGCCCGGCATCAGCGTGGGAGAGGCGCTGCGGCTGAGCTTTGCGCGCCTCCCGGTGTTGCTGGGCGTGGCGCTGGTGGTCGCCGGCTTCCTCGCGGGCGCGGTGATCGCCGCCACGCTGGTGGTGACGATCCTGTCGCTCATCGCCAAGCCTCTCGGCGCGGCGCTGGGGCTGCTGCTGGGCGCGGGCGTGGTGGCCGTGACCATCTTCGCGAGCGTGCGGCTGCTGTTGCTCAATCCCGTGGTGATCGACGGGACCGAAGGCGTCATGGCTTCGCTGCGCCATGGCTGGGCGCTGACCAAGGGGCATTTCTGGCGGCTGTTCGGCTTCATCGTGGCGCTGACGCTGCTGTCGGCCATCGTCGGCGGCGCGGCGCAGGCGGTGTTCGGCCTGGTCGGGACGCTGATCGGCGGTCCGACCGGCGGCCGTCTGATCGGCAGCGTGGCTGCCGCTGCGGTATCGACCGTGGTGCAGGTCTATATGCTGGTGATGCTGGCGCGGCTTTATCGTCAGGCGGTGGGCAACTGACCCAGCACCGGCACATGCGGTGCGGCGTCGAGGGACAAAAGCCCCGCCAGCCGCGGATCGGCGAAGGTCTCAACTTCACGCCGGTAGGGCACGAAACCGGCCTTGCGATAAAATCCCAGCGCCGCCGGGCTGTCGAGGGTACAGCTGTGCACCCAGAAGCGCGTGACCTCCCTGCGCCAGGCCAGCGCCTTGGCCTGCGCCATCAGCCACCGGCCCAGCCCCTTGCCGGTGAGTTCAGGGATCAGCCCGAAAAAGGCCAGTTCGCAGTCGGGCAGTGAACGAAAGTCCAGTTCCAGCAGCCCCACCTCCACGCCCCGCGGATCAGTGACGGCATAAACCTCGACCGCGGGATCATGGATGATCGTGCTCAGAGCCTCATCGTCCATCACCAGACGGGAGAACCAGAGCCACGGTTCGCCCACCCGCCGGAACAGCGCGCGATAGACTTCGGGCGCGGGCGCCTTCCACGGCACCAGCCGCAATGGGGCGGGCGGGATGGGGGCGGGTTTCGGCCGTTCCCGCATTTCCAGATGGGTGACGATCGTCGCGATCTGGTCGTCGGGAACCGGCGCCAGGCCCATGTTCAGCTCCAGCTTGCCATGGGCGGCAGGCTCATCAGGATCGCGTCGACATTGCCGCCGGTCTTGAGCCCGAACAGCGTGCCGCGGTCGTGCACCAGGTTGAATTCGGCATAGCGGCCGCGCCATTCGAGCATGCGGGCATAATCCTCCTGCGACCAGCTTTCATGCATGCGGCGGCGGACGATGGGGGGAAAGGCCTTCAGAAATGCCTCGCCAATGTCGCGCGTAAAGGCGAAGTTGGCGTCGAAATCGCCCTCCAGATGGTCGTAGAAGATCCCGCCGACGCCGCGATGCACGCCGCGATGGGGGATGAAGAAATAATCGTCCGCCCACGCCTTGAACCGGGGATAATAATCCGCGTCATGCGCGTCGCAGGCGGCCTTAAGCACTTCATGGAAAAATGCCGTGTCCTCCTCCCGCGGCAGGGGAGGGTTGAGGTCCGCGCCGCCGCCGAACCAGCTTTTGGATGTCCTCAGATAGCGCGTGTTCATGTGCACGGCCGGGACATGGGGGTTGGCCATGTGCGCCACCAGGCTGATGCCGGTGGCGAAAAAGTGCGGATCTTCGCTCGCGCCATGGATCGTCTTCGCGAATTCGGGCGAGAAGGCGCCCCCTACGGTCGAGACGTTGACGCCCACCTTCTCGAACACCCTGCCCTTCATGACGCCGCGCACGCCGCCGCCGCCTTCTCCCGGCGCCAGGCCCGGTGCCTCGCGATCCCAGGCGACATAGTCGAAGCGGGCGTCGGATCCCGCCTCCCGCTCGATCGCCTCGAATTCGGCGCAGATGCGGTTCCTCAGTGATTCGAACCAGTCGCGGGCGGATTGCTGTTGCGGGTCGAGCGCCAAGGTCATTTTCGGTAACTCTGTCATTGCGGGAAACTTCCAGTCTGGCGAAGGGCCTCGGCTACCGCGATGCCCGTGGAAACGGCGATGTTCAAGGACCTAAAGCCCGGCGCCATGGGGATGCGCACGCGCACATCGGCCAGATCGCGCACGCTATCGGGTACGCCCGCGCTCTCCGATCCCATCAGCAGAACGTCGCCGGCGCGAAATTCCACCTCCGGCAAGCGTTGCGAGGCGTGGCTGCTCATCAGCATCAGCCGGCGTCCTTCGGCCCTGCGCCGGGCATCGAAGGCATCGAAATTGGCATGCCTGGTGATATCGGCGGCCGCGCCATAGTCCATCGCCGCGCGCTTCAGCTTCGCATCGGAAAAGGCGAAACCCATCGGCATGATGATGTCCACCGGCACGGAAAAGCAGGCGGCAAGGCGCAGAATCGCGCCGACATTGCCAGCGATTTCGGGTTGATAAAGGGCGATACGCATGCGCCGCGCCATAGAACAGTGCGGTTAATTCTCCTAGCCTGTCTAAAAGGCTTGGCAAATGGCGCATCCTACGGTTATCAGGCCTGCAAACCGCGCCAGGGGGAAAGGCGTGCCCATCTGCATGGGCGCTGCGGCTCTCCTGATAACATAGCCATAACGGGCAATGCGGCGGGGCCAGGGACGTTCTTGCAAGGGTTGAGGTGCATGGCGATCGTTGAACATTTGGAGAGTGAGGGGGCATCCGTCTCCGATGGAGGCGGCAGCGACGGTGTTCGTCGTCGCGATTTCATCAACATCGCTGCGGTGAGCTTTGCCGGGGTGGGTGCGGTCGCGGTGGTCATACCGCTGGTCGATCAGATGAACCCCAGCGCCGACGTGCTGGCGCTTGCTTCGACGGAGGTGGATCTTTCCGCGATCCAGCCGGGTCAGGCGATCAAGACCACCTTCCGGGCGCAGCCGCTGTTTGTCCGGCATCTGACCGAAAAGGAAATCGCGGAGGCCGACAAGGTTGATCCGTCCACCCTTCGCGATCCGCAGACGCTGGAGCAGCGCACGGTCGACGGCAAGAAGCAGTGGCTGATCACCATGGGTGTCTGCACCCATCTGGGCTGCGTGCCGCTGGGCGCGGGCGAGGGTGAGAATCGCGGCGAATTCGGCGGTTATTTCTGCCCCTGCCACGGCTCGTCCTACGACACGGCGGCCCGCATCCGTAAGGGACCCGCGCCTAAGAACCTGGAAGTGCCGAAGTACAGCTTCACTTCCGACACCGCCATTCTCGTGGGCTGAGGGGGACTGTCATGAGCTTTCCATGGGCTGAACATTATACTCCCAAGCATCCCGCGATGCAGTGGATCGACGAGAAGCTGCCTTTGCCGCGCCTCGTCTACAATGCCGTGGGCGCCGGTTATCCGGTGCCGCGCAATCTCAACTATTTCTGGAACTTCGGCGTATTGGCCGGCCTCGCGCTGATGATCCAGATCGTCACCGGCGTGATCATGGCGATGCATTATGGCGCCAACACGCTGGTCGCCTTCAGCACGGTCGAGCAGACGATGCGCGACGTGAATGCCGGCTGGCTGATGCGCTATGCGCACGCCAACGGCGCCAGCTTCTTCTTCATCGTGGTCTATCTGCACATCTTCCGCGGCCTGTTCTTCGGTTCCTACAAGGCGCCGCGTGAAATGGTGTGGCTGCTTGGCCTTGTCATCTTCCTCCTCATGATGGCGACCGCCTTCATGGGCTATGTGCTTCCCTGGGGGCAGATGAGCTATTGGGGCGCGAAGGTGATCACTGGCCTGTTCGGCGCGATCCCTGTGGTGGGCGAACCGATCCAGACCTGGCTGTTGGGTGGCTTTGCCCCCGGCAATGCCTCGCTCAATCGCTTCTTCTCGCTGCACTTCCTGCTGCCCTTCGTGATCGCCGCCGTGGTGATCCTGCACATCTGGGCGCTGCACATTCCGGGTTCCTCGAACCCGACCGGCGTGGAAGTGAAGGGGCCGCAGGACACCGTGCCTTTCCACCCCTATTATACGGCAAAGGACGGTTTCGGAGCGGGCGTGTTCCTGATCCTCTTCGCGATCCTGCTGTTCTATGCGCCCAATTATCTGGGCCACCCCGATAACTATATCGAGGCGAACCCGCTTTCGACGCCCGCGCATATCGTGCCGGAATGGTATTTCTGGCCCTTCTACGCGATCCTGCGCGCCTTCACCGTGGACTTCTTCTTCGTGCCGGCAAAGCTGCTGGGCGTGCTGGCGATGTTCGCGTCGATCCTGCTGCTCTTCTTCCTGCCCTGGCTCGATACCTCGCCGGTGCGCTCGGGCAGCTATCGTCCGACGTTCAAGAAGTTCTTCTGGATCCTGATCATCGACGTGCTGATCCTGGGCTATTGCGGCGGTGCTCCGGCGGAAGAACCCTATGTGATGATCTCCCAGATTGCCGCGGCTTATTATTTCGCGCACTTCCTGATCATCCTGCCTTTGATCTCCCGCTTCGAAAAGCCGCTTCCGCTGCCTAATTCGATCACGGAGGCTGTTCTGGCGAAATATGGCAAGACCGACGGCGAACCCGCCGCGGTTCCGGCTGAATAAGGGGGTAGACGGAAAATGGTACGCATCGGCGCTTTTCTGGTCGGCCTCTTTTTCGCGGGCTGGCTGGTGATTTCCTTTCTGGTGGGCGCGGTCGCCTATGTCACCGAGCCGCCCGCCAAGACGGTGGAGCATGAGTTCCACCTCAATCCCAAGCATGTCGCCTTCTCGTTCGACGGGCCTTTCGGCAAGTTCGACCAGGCGCAGCTCCAGCGCGGCTTCCAGGTGTTCAAGGAGGTCTGCTCGGCCTGTCACAGCCTGAAATTCGTGGCTTTCCGTGATCTGGCGGGTATCGGTTACAACGAAGCGGAGATCAAGGCGATCGCCAAGCAGTGGGCGATCAAGACCCCTGATGTGGATCCCAAGACGGGCGAGATGTCGACCCGCGATCCCATTCCGGCGGATTATTTCCCCAAGCCCTTCGCGAACAATGTCGCGGCGGCGGCAGCGAACAACAATGCGATCCCGCCGGATCTGTCGCTGATGACCAAGGCCCGCCATCATGGCAGCGCCTATGTCTATTCGCTGCTGACGGGTTTCCAGGCGCAGCCGGCCGAGCTGCTGAAGGAGTTCCCTGACGCCAAGACGCCGGAGGGGCTGCACTACAACCCCTATTTCGCCAACCTGAACCTTGCCATGGCGCCGCCGCTGACAGCCGATGGTCAGGTGACCTATGGCGACGGCACCAAGGCGACTGTCGACCAGATGGCGCAGGACGTTGCGGCCTTCCTGACCTGGACGGCCGAGCCCAAGCTGGAAAACCGCCGCCGCGCGGGGCTGGCGACGATCTTCTTCCTGCTGATCGCGACGGGCCTGGCTTATATGGCTTACCAGAATATCTGGGCGGACAAGAAAAAGGCCGCCTGATCGAGGCCTGAAGCAAAACATCGGAGGGGGCGCGGGAAACCGGGCCCCCTTTTTCCATGAGGGTGAAGATGAGCGCTGACAGCCTGGCGGCCCTGGTCCGCACGATCCCCGATTTTCCCAAGCCGGGGATCCAGTTCCGGGACATTACGACATTGCTGGCGGACGCCGTCGGCCTTGCCGAACTGGTCGAGCGCATGGCGGCGCGTGCGCGGCCGCTCGATCCGGTCTTTATCGTGGGGATCGAGGCGCGCGGCTTCATCCTGGGGGCGGCGCTCGCCCATGCACTCGGCGTGGGCTTCGTGCCGGTGCGCAAGAAGGGCAAGCTGCCTGGCAGGACGGTCGGCATCGACTATGTGCTGGAATATGGCACTGACCGGCTGGAACTGCATGAGGGACAGATTCCGGAAGGAGCCCGCGTGGTGCTGGTGGACGATCTGATCGCAACGGGTGGAACCGCATTGGCGGCTGCTCAATTGATCCGGGAACAGGGTGCGACCGTGCTGATGGCGTTGTTCGCGATCGATCTGCCCGACCTGGGTGGCATGGCTGCGCTGGAGGCCGATGGCGTCGCGTCGGCGGCGATCATCGCCTTTGGAGGACATTGACCGGCTTCGGGCCGGTCATCATTCCAGATGGGGTGCGGGCTTTTTCGCCTTTTCAAGCGCGCTGGCCAGCATGTCCACCGCCTCGGCCAATCGTTCGTCCAGCAGCGCCAGTAATTGCGTCCATCCGAGCATGTCGGCCAGTTCGCCCGGACCATCGGAAATGCCGCGAAGCCCCATGACCGGCACGCCAAAACGCTGGCAGGCGCGCACCACAGCAAAGCTTTCCATGTCGACCATGTCGGCTTCGATCGCCGCATAATCATCCCCGCCGACGATATTCCCCCCCGTGGACAGCCGGGCGGCGCGAATGTCGAGCGGCATGTGCAGCGCGATTTCGGCCGGGTGGTCGGAAAAGGGCGTCACGCCTTTGGCGAATCCCAGCCGGGAAGCGTCCATGTCTCGCCAGGAGACGCTGGCGACCTGATAGACCTCGCCCAACGTACAGATGCGCGATCCGGCCGATCCCAATGAAACGACAAGGTCGGGCAGAGCGCCTTCCATGTCCAGCCGCTGGAGCGCAAGGCCGGTGTTGAGCGCGGCTTCCACCGGGCCCACTCCCGTCATCAGCGGATCGAAGCGGGCCTTGAGCTGAGGACCATATTCCGCCTCGACCGCCATCACGAACAGGACCCGCTTGTCCGCGATCTTTTCTCCGCCTGGCATGAGCTTCCCCCGATTCGTCGATATAAGTTCAAGGCAGCCGGGCAAGCAGTGCGCTCATCCTGCTTTCGATAGTCAAGGCGGCCGTTCCCTGGATCAACCAGCATTCGCCCTGCCGCCATGGCTCGCCGTCAATCATGCCGGTCCCGGCCAGCGGAATGAACCATGCCATTTCCCCCTCTATCCGTTGCTCGGTTTCCGCTTCACCCTGCACCAGGTCCAGGATGAATGGCGCGCCATCGCCCGACACCAGCCGTTCTTCAGCCGTGATCGGAACAATCCTGTCCGGCAGGTCATAGAGCGCGGTCGCGCTGACAGCTATGGCTTCCTCCAGATGAAGCGCGCGTGGCCGGCCATAGTCGTAAAGGCGGTAGGTCACGTCATTGTTCTGCTGCACTTCCACAAGCGTCACGCCGCCGCCAATGGCATGGACCGTGCCGGCTGGAATATAATAGAAGCTGCCTGCGCGCACCGGCTTCCAGTCCATCAGCGCTTCGATGCTGCCGTCGAGGGCCGCTGCACGCAACGCCTCGGGCGTCAATTCGCGGGTCAGGCCGATACCCAGTCGCGCGTCGGGCTCGGCATCCAATATGTACCAGCATTCGGACTTGCCGCCCTGCAGTCCGCGGTCCCGCGCCTGCACGTCATCGGGATGGACCTGCACCGACAGCTTCTCGCTGGTGAAGATATATTTGACCAGCAGCGGCAAAGCCGCTCCTTCGCTTGGCGTCGGTGCCGAGAACCAGACTTCTCCGACGCGGCGGCCCTGTGTGGGCGCGATAGCTGAAGGAATATCGGTGCGGCCCCAAGGCTTTTCGACATCATGGGCGAACAGGCGGGTCGTGGTCATGCGGTTCCTTATGGAGAGTCGCTGCCGACAGGCAAGAGCCTTGAACGAGGAAGGGGAAGACGTCCTCGGAACCAGTTGCAGTAACCGTCCGCACCGCACACGTACGTCCATACGCCTCAGGCGAGAATTTGCTTATCGCCTTGCTCATCATGACTCCCTCTTGTCGCAAATGGGAGCCTTAGGAAAACCCGGGACGCTTCAGTTTGCTATTCAGGAAGCAAGGGTTTGCCCTCGAACCTGGCGACAGCATGACGCACCACCCGGTTCAGCCCTTCCTCGGAGAAGAAACCGCCGGGAATAAGGCAGCGCTCGACCAGCACGCGCTGGAAAGCGGCAAAAGTGGTCGCATCTGGCGCGACCGGATTTCGCCAGAAGGCATCCAGTCCATCCTGGAAGGTGATATCAGGCATGTCGTAGATCGCTTGCCCCAGAGCCACCACCGGCACGCCCATGGCCAGGGCCAGGGTGCCGCTAGTGCTGTTGATCGTGACGACGCCGCGTGATTGTTGTGCAACAGGAACGATATCGCCCCAGGCGAGATAATCGACCCGGTCCGCGACACCGAAAAGCGAGGCCATATCGGCCGTTTCCTGTTGCCAGTCGCGCACGCCATTGTCGAGCGGGTGTTCCTTGACCACCAAACGCACGTCAGCCGGAGCATGATTGGCGAAGGATTCGATCACCAACCTGAGCGCATCGGCCACACCGGCAAAGGGTGAATGCAGGCGAATCTGCGCATCCGAATCAAGTTGAAGCGGGAAAAGGAAATAGGGCTCGGCCGAAACTGCAAGGCGGGCAATCAATTCCGCGCTGCGCTGTTCGCGTTCCTTGCGCCGGCGCAATTTGCGCCACCATCCCATCCCTTCCACCAAAGGATGCCAGGGCCGGTGGTTGGTCCAGTACGGATAGCGCCAACGGGTCAGGACATCGGCGGCATTGTAAATCAACCCCTCCGTCGCTCGGCGGCGGAACGAAGAATTGACCTGACTGTGGGCAGGAACCGGGGGCAATGCCGCGGCCGTCTCGCGATACCACACCGGATCGCGCGGGAGAGAGGAATGGCCGTTGACGCCGCCCAGTTCCAGCGTCACCCAATCGGGTCGAACATAGCCCTCCTCGAACACGTGAACGGGCACTCCAAGCTCGCGGCAAACCCGCGTGGCTGGCATATGATGTTCACGGCAGTCTCCGAACAACGCCACATCCGTAATGCCGCACTCCTTGATGGTTCGTTCGAGCATCGATGGCCAGTCTTCCAGCGAACCGCAATAATCGATGCCGTTCGGCAGGCGCCAGAACAGGCGGTCCCCACCGTTGAAATTGATCTTGTAGACGCTGTGCCCGGATCGGATCAGTTCCTGGCCGAGCCGACGGAACAATGGTCCCATGAGACCTTGCAGCAACAGGACGGTCCGCTTGCCTGACTTCGAAGGAGCGCTTGTAGTCCCGTGTGCACCGTCGGTCGCATTGAAGGATAGTTCTGGCATTCAGGAAGCAGGCTCCATGATGACGTCGGAGGCGGACATGTTGGCTGGGTCCCAGAGCCATTCCGGCATGTCGTGGTTATTGCCCAAGCGGTTAGTCTGCCGTGCGTCAGACGGCAAGCCTCCACGATATCCGTGCCCGGAAAAGAGCGCGGAGGTGGCCTGATGACAGCCGGCATCCTGTTCGCTAAGAGATCATATGCCCGGCATAAAGGGCCTGAAACCCCTGGGGCATGACGATTTGGACGGCACAGCAAAGCAGTGATGCCTGATGGACTGACATTCGCGGCATTGCTGGTCGGTGCAGCCGTTCTCGACCGGTTGGTATACCCCCGACCCGAGGCGGGCCTTTACCTGTCCCGGCGCAGCATGGCCGGCCTTTGGCTGCTGGCATGGATGATGACGGCGCTGTTCGGCCTGTTCCTCACCTGCTGCGGCAACTTCCCGCTCTCCGCAGGATTGGCGCTTGCATTGCTGGCCCTGCTTGTTCTTGTCTCCAATGCCAAGCATGCCATGCTCGGCGAACCCCTGCTCTTTTCCGATCTGGCGCTGATCGGCGCGATCTTCCGTCATCCCCAATTCTATCTTTCAGCCATCAGCGTCGGGCAACGCACGGCGGCAGGGGCCGTGGCCATCCTCCTCCTCGCCATGCTGGCCTGGCTGTTCGTTCCGGCGTGGCAGATGCATCTGGCGGGGATGCTGATCCTTGCCGGCAGCCTCGCGATACTGGCGACGACCGTGCGCGGTGCCCTGCGCCAGGGCCTGGCCGATACGCCAGACGCCTATGCCGATGTCAGGCGTCATGGCCTCCTGCCCACATTGTTGCTTTACTGGCTACGCTGGCGCCACAGCAACGATCCGCCACCTTGCGCCGAAGCCGAGAGACATCCTCCTTCTGCCCCTCATCCACCCCCGGAACTGCTGGTGGTCATCCAGTGTGAATCCTTTGCTGATCCGGTCGAACTGTTTGAAGGCTTCAACATATCGCTGCCGGGCCTTGCCAACGCCCGCGAGAGTGCCTTGCAATGGGGCGAGCTCAATGTCAGCGGCTTCGGCGCCTATACGATGCGCACGGAATATGGCGTGCTTTTCGGGCGCAGCGAGGATGTCCTCGGCTTCCGGCGCTACGATCCCTTTCTCACCGCGCTGGGCGAAGCCTCCTATGCTTTGCCTGCGCGGCTGAAGGAGGCAGGATGGCGCAGCCTCTTCGTCCATCCGCATGACATGCGCTTCTACAGCCGCGACCGGATCATGCCGGCAGGCGGCTTTGCCGAACTGATCGGAGAGGAGCATTTCGCCCCCGTTGCCGCCGGTGCAGGACGCTATGTCACCGATGCAGCGATTGCCGGGCAGATCGTCCGGCTGGCCCGCGAAGCTATCGGGCCTGGCCTGATCTATGCCGTCACGATTGAAAATCATGGGCCCTGGGCGCCGGACATGCGCACGGGCGGCGATCTGGTTCAAAGCTATCTTCGCCTGGCGCGCAACAGCGACGCCATGCTGAGCACATTGCGGGAGCAGCTTGCATTGCTGAAGCGCCCGGCTGTCCTGGTTTTCTTTGGCGACCATCGCCCCAGCATTCCGGGCGCGACCTCTCCGGACGGAGGACGACATACGCCTTATGTGATGATCCGCTTCAATGAGGCAGGTGACATTGTCCGCGGCGACAACAGGCGCGTAGACCTCACTCCGGCCGAACTGCACCATGCGATGCTTGATCTTGTCCTTGGCGAACCCCTGGCAAGCGTGAACCCTGGCGCGGCTAATGGCCTGGCGGAGACAGCGCCAGCAACAGGCGTTCGCGCAAGGGTCGCGGCAGCACGCGGTCAAACCAGCGGAGCAGGTTGAAGGGCCAGGGTATGATCGCATGCGCTTGCCCCAGGGCTGCCGCGCGCGCGATCCTGGCCGCGACCACATCCGGCTGCGTCGACAACGGCCTGGCCTCTCCAGTCCGCCGGGCAGCCGCCGTGTCGATAAAGCCGGGCGATACCAGCGTCACCTTGACCCCATGCCGCCGCACGCCGATTCGCAGCGCCTCGGCAAAGCGCGCAAGACCTGCCTTCGTCCCCGAATAGGCAGCGGCAAAGGGCAAGGCATGGAAGGCGGCGGCAGATCCGATCATCACGATGCGCCCGTGGCCCCGCCCCGCCATCCGCTCGGCCAGCGCCGCGGCCATTGCGGCAGGTGCGACGAAATTGATCATTCCCAGCCGGGCGACGACGCCCGCATCCTCCACCACAGCGCCAGCCGCGCGAATATCCCCCAGGCCGGCGGCGAATATGGCCAGGTCGACAGGATCAGCTTCGTCTTCGGCCAGCATGGCGTGCAAGGCATGTTCAACATTGCCAAGGTCGAGCGAACGCATCTCTACCGATGCTCCGGCCGCCTCGCATGCCTTGGCCAGGGATGACAGGCGCACCAGGTCTCGTCCCCAGAGAGACAAGCATATGCCAGGACCAGCATAATGCCGTGCCAATGCGCTGCCCAGTCCACCAGAGGCGCCGGTAATGAAAATCCGCTTCGGGTGGAAACCCATGGTCATACCGATGCACGCATGTAACAGATCCCCCTCTAACCTTGCTTCAACGACATAATTCCTTGACAGACAACGGCGCCTCCTGTTCGAGTTCCGCGTAATGCGCTCTTCCGATCACCAATCCCGACGAATCCGGCTGTTCAAAAATGAGCATCTGGAACAGCTTACGCTGATTTCACCACGAATTTTCGCGCTGGTCTGGGGCATATTGCTCCCGTTGATCGCCTGGATAGGATGGGGGGAAACCGGATTCTGGGCAGGGTTCAGCCTGTTTGCGGCCGGCCTCCTCGTCTGGACGCTTTTCGAATATGCGATGCACCGATACCTCTTTCATCTGAAGGTAGAGTGGCCCGCGGCAAGATGGTTTGTCTTCCTGATTCACGGCAATCATCACGATAACCCCAATGATCCCATGCGCGACATGATGCCGCTCTCGGTGAGCCTGCCGGTTGCCGCCCTGGTCTGGGGTGCTTGCCTGATGCTGCTCGGCGGTCCTGGAACCTGGCTCTTTCTGGGGTTCATCCTGGGCTATGTCGTCTATGACACCATTCATTATGCCAGCCACCAATGGCCGATGCGCGGAAAGCTGGCTTCAGCGCTGAAGCGCCACCACATGCGCCACCATTATGTGAACGAGAACAGCAATTTTGCGATTTCGGCCATTTTCTGGGATCGCGTGTTCGGCAGTACGGCCCGGAATTCCAGACAGTCATAGAGAAGCCATAGACAAGCGCCGTTCAGGAGCGCTCCTGCAAGGCCGCAATGGCATCAGCCACGATCCCGACATGCTCGTTCCACCTGGGCATATGCCAATGTGGCAGGCGAAGCATCTGAGCCGTGTGGAGCGGCCCTCGACCAGCATGGTCGAGGATGAGGGCCTGCCAGCCCGGCCCGTCGAGCGGGCTGAGATAGTCGGGCGCATCTCCACCTGCCTCGCGCAGAGCGGGAAGATCGCTGCATATCACCGGCGTGCCGACGGACAGTGCTTCAGCCACGGGCATCCCATAGCCCTCCGCGAAGGAGGGCATCAGCAACGCCCGCGCTCCCCGCAGCAGACTGGCCATACGAGCATCGGAACAGCCGTTCAGTTCCTCGACATGGCCCTTCAGGGCCGGACAACGCTCCAGCATGTCGACGACCTGCTCATTTTCCCATCCGCGACGTCCGATGACGATAAGGCGCGGCACGCTTTGCGGTTCGAGGGTCTGGGCCAGATGACGCCACAGGTTGAGCAGAAGCAGATGATTCTTGCGGGGTTCGATGGTGCCGAGGCAGACGAAATAGGGCCGTCCGCCACCCAGCTGGAAGGCTTCGGCCGCGGGCAGCGTCTCCGTTCCCAGCAGTGCGACATGCACATCCACCCTTCGGCCGCTGCTTTCCAGCCAAGGCTGTAGTGACCGTCCCGTCGCAGCGGAATTGACGATCACCCCGTCGGCCAGCGCGGCGATAGTCGCGATACGTTGCCGGTGCTGGCGGTCGCCGGATACGCGCGCATATTCGGGAAATTCGATTGGAATGAGGTCATGGACGAGGCACAGAAAGCGCGCCTTCTCGCGGGCCAGAATCCGGCGCACCTGTTCCGTGCGGGTCAGATGATGTGGCGAGGCCTGAACATAGACGGCGCCCACGCTGCTGCACTCAGTCCGCGACGGCAGCAGGGAGACAAGCCATGGCAGGGAAGAAGCCAGGGAACGCCGGTGCGGATTGCCTTCTTGACTGGACCAGCGACTTTCCAGTTCATCAAGATAGGCCAGAACCGCCCGGCGCGAGAGCCGCCCGTAAAGCCCGCAAGGATGAACGGCCGCAAAGGCCAGGCGGTCTCCATAATGGTCCAGGAGACCCCGCGCATAGGCCATTTCCACCCGGTCCACTCCCGAGGGGGTGGAATAGTGCACTCGGGAAATCAGGCGCGAAATATCGAGGATGACTTCACCCGATCGCGACGCAGCAGGGGAAAGAGAAGAAACCATCAGAGCTCACTTACCGGGAACCTCGCCTGTAGCAAGGGGATGGATGGAATCGGCTCACCCCACGAAACACCGGTCATTTCGATATCGCAGCCAATATGGAGCCCTCCGCTGATCATTTCATCCACCGGCCCGAAATCCTCTCCTGTCGTAAATGAAGGCTCGGCCGACGGCAGGGTAGAACCGGATATTGACGAAGGGACGAGCCGACTTCATAGCGGGATTCACTCCCTACCCCGTTGTTCCGAAGGAAATATCGGTTTGAAATGGAACGACAAAGTCAATGCCCGCGGCTGGAAGGTGCCCTTCATCGGCAAATCCCTGTTCCAGATCGGCAAGGAATTGCGCCCCAGGATCGATGCGGTGATCATGCGCAACTCGCTGGTTCCGGATCGGGCGCTGATCGACAAAAGTCATTTCCCATGGGTTTCGGCTCTCGAACGGCAATGGCAGGATATTCGCGACGAGGCAGTCCGTATCCGGACGGTTGATATTCCCTCCCTGGGCGATATTTCCTTCGATCATGGCCGTATCGCCGCGGATCGGCGATGGCGCACCCTGTTCCTCAAGGGCTATGGCTATCAAATGGAAGGCAATTGCGCCCTTGCACCCATTACCGCCGCACTGATCGAGAAGGTGCCAGGACTTGTCACCGCCAATTTCTCCGTGATGGAAGCGGGCGGGCATATACCGCGCCACTGGGGCATGACAAAGGGCATGCTCACCTATCACCTTGCCCTCAAGGTGCCGCGGGAGCGGGGAAAATGCCGCATGCATATAGAGGAGGGCGAGACGGTGCATGTCATGCCCTGGGAAGAGGGGCATTCCTTCATCTTCGACGACATGTTCAACCATGAGGTGTGGAACGAAACGGATGAGGATCGCTATATCCTGCTGATCCAGATCAAACGTCCATGCCGCTTTTTGGGCAACCTGATCCAGGACATCTTCCTCTGGGGCGTGCGTCATTCCCGTTTCGTGCAGGACATCAAGCGCCATATCGATCGGGAAAGCAGGAAGTAAGGCCGCCTCCGCTGCCTGCTTCATCTACCTGTAGGTCTGGCTAGACCGCAAATCAGCGCAGTTCCGTGCGGCGGGCTTCAGTGTAGCGAAACCTGGTCCGGAATCGGACTAAGCCCCAGTAATAGTCGAAGTCGCTGACGTATGCGTTGACGAGTTGCTTGCTGCTGCAATGAAGAAGAAGGAACAGGAATTCTTCCTGTTTGGCAGGCTGGCGGTCGTAACCCAGAATCGGCTAGACGACCGCCAAATTCATATAAGAAATATTCTTGCCCGTTGAACGCCTTGGGAATATGCAGTATTTTCTTTATTTCTTCTGGACGCAAGATGATTTTTACATCACTTAATATATAGTATTTTCCGTATCTATTTGACAAATTTCTTAGTTGCTCGATTGTCATGGCATCAGACTTAGGATGTAGCCTATTATCCCAACGGATGAAGTCCTGCTGACATACTTTACCCAAGCGCGTGAAGCGCATGCTGTTGAGCATGGCAATGCCTTGGGCGCTGTTATCCGGAATTGAAACCCAATGCTTGTCCACAAGGCGCGACTGGCGCAGCCAAAAGGCAGCCTGAGCGCCATTGTCGAATGGATAGATCAGATTTACGGCGCCAAGGAAAACGCCGCAAGCCGCCGCTACAAGGAGCCAAGCCGAAAACAGGCGTGAATGCACGATTCCCATATCTCGCTCGCGCCAGATCAGCGCAATGAGAAGCAGCGCAAGAAGAGACAGGTGACGGATTGGGAGCATATAGACGAACAGGCTGAACAACAGGCAAATGCCGGTAAAGCCCGCAAGGACAATTTGATGATCTGATCTCGCCGGTCTTACCCACCATCCGAAGACCAAGGTAAAAAAGCCGACTACGCATGCAATGACGACCGGAAACGTCGTGTTCCAGACCAGACCCTTTTCGCCAAGAGGGAGGGGAAGAAGCAGTTGTGCAAGGTTTGCCAGAAAGACCAAAGCCGCGACGACAGGATTAGAGGAGGGGGGAAGCGCAGGCACCACATCTGGCGCCGGAATCACAGCCCAGGCTGCAAATAGCGCGCTCGCCAGCCACAGGGCAGCACCGGTCCACGACCAGTTTCTTTCCCGCCAGAAGATCATGAGGCAGACCAAGGACAGAACGCCGAATAGGAAATCGACGGCAGGTAGGAGTACCACTGCCGCCCAAGCCCACCGGTCCTTGCGGAATGCCCAGGCCGTAAGAAAAATCAGCACACCAACAGAAAGGCTGCGCGCGATCGTCCCGTAATCGATGAGAACAAAAGCGCTGAGAGCAAAGAACAGTCTGTATCGACGTTCAGGAAAGCTTCGGAAGAGAATTATGGCCTGGATGGCAAGCGCCACGGGTAGCTGAACGGCCACGAGAACCCAAGGAAGGGGGACGATTTGGGCCGTTCCACGGAGTAGAAGATAGTAGAAGGGAGGATGACCTTCATACCTTAAATTGGCGAGCAACTCACCCATGCCGGGCGACTGCACTGCAAGCTGTAAAGACTGCCATTCGTCGAGCCACGGCTCATGCATCAGTACAAGGGCGGCTTGAAACATCAGAATGAAAGCGATGCCGAAAAGCCAAGCGACAGCGGCACCGGATGCTGACGTACTTCTTCCCATCTGTCCCCCTGCGGCAGGCATGCCCCTGCCTTCGATCCATATCTATTCTTTGATGGGGATCAATATAGTCGATCTGCGCCCACCACGTTCACGGATGGCTTGACGAATGAGCTGCCTTCTTTCGTCCGATCGGGTAGCCGCACGCTGTCGTTGGGTCATACGTCAGGTGATGTCACGCATCGACATAACACTCTGAACGAGCAGGCGGCCCGCCCATCTCCCGCATGCATCGCGCCAATTTTACCGACAAAGGGCTGAAACGCTCATCGTTTGACGGCCACAATCCCATATCCAAGACAATCATCCTTTGAACCGACACCAAGAGCCATGGTGAGGTGCGCCATAAGCAGGAAGACCAGCGAAAGCGGCAGCAAGGGCAATAGAAAAATGCAACGCAGCAGCCGAAAGCCGGACGGCCGGATCAGCCCAAGTGCGACGACTATCAATTTGTTCGCTATCACGGCGATGTCGTTGCCGCGTTCGTCGATCTTCACCTGCTCAAAATCTTTCAACACGCCTTGGAGGGCGTAGCGGGAAAACCGGTAAAAATCATATGGCGCATAATGGACGCGCGCGGAAAAGGGTACAGTAGCGACCAGCGTTCCTCCAGGTTTCAAAACACGCTCGATTTCAGCGATCAAAGCGGAAGGTTGGGGAGAATGTTCCAGTACTTCCGTACAGAGCACCGTGTCGAAAGTTGCATCAGGAAAAGGAATGTAGCGGCCGTCGAACGAAATGATATCTTCATTCCCTTGCATCTGGAAGGCGCTTGCTTCGGGTACGTCGATGCCGACATATTTCAGTTCCTGCGGCAGAAAGCCTCTGTACGGCATTTCGCCGCATCCCACGTCAAGCAGACTGCCGCGCAGATTTTTCAGCTGTGGTCCAAGGAATGTCCAGATCGTGCCCAGTTGAAGATCCGCGACGCAGCGTAGCCTGAAGGCAAGCCTCGACTTCAGCGATGAACCGAAGCGCAAAGGGACGGGCTGGAACTGCTCGATGTTGTTTCCGGCAATGTCAAGCATGCGCAGATCCGATCCATGGGCATGGGCGAGGCGGACATTCAAGGAATATCAACCCGCTCACAGCGGTCTGAAACCCCAGCTCATGAAATTCCCCACGTCGATTGAAAGTCGCCGCTCGTCTAGCTTGGAACGCTGCAGCATTCTGGTGAGCGCGCTCTTCAACGTGCCGGGCAGCGGAGCCAGCCGCAACCAATAGCTGGGCCGATAGCTATTGCGAAAGCTGGTTCCATCAACGGGAGCATAGCCATGATGGCGCAGCAAATATTTCGCGCTCTCTGCCGAGAAGAGTTGCATATGCTCTATGTCGACAATCGGAGACCGACGACCAAGCAGCCGGTTGAGCCAGGCACGTCGATCATGCGTCACGCCGACGAAAACGCCGCCAGGTTTCAGCAGGCGAAAAGCCGCCGCCACCAAGGCGCCGGGGTCCTGCACATGCTCCAAGGTCATGAAGCAGCAAATGAGATCGATGCTTTCGGGCTGGAAATCCGCCTCTTGGAAAATGCCTTCGCGTATCCAGGGCTGCCGATGGGGCGGAGCGGCGGCAATCGCCGCGCTAGACGGCTCTATCCCGATCAACTGCCTGAATCCGAAGCCCTCAAGGCGCTCGAGAAACGCGCCGGTTCCTGTCCCGATCTCCAACGCCACGCCCCGGCCGTTCAATCGACCAAGCACGGGCGCAAATGCACGAGCATAGGCATCGGCGGCATCCTCCGCCTCCTCTGCACTGTCATAGTCAGCGGCATGGTAGCTTGCATGCAGGGATTCGACGCTCGGTGGATGACCCACATAGGCAAGGTCACACGACCTGCAACGCACCATTGCGTGGCTCATATATTCCGGCACTTTGCGCGAGGCGAAGCTGGAAGCGCTGATCCGGCTTTCGTCGAGCGTGTCGAATAGAAAGGGCTCAGCCTGATCTGGACCGGCTCCGCAAAGCGGACATGGGCGAGTTGTAATGATGGCTTCCTGTATCATGCTATCCGATTAGCGGATTTTAGTTGAACAAATCTTAACTATATCCGGTGAACTTGCTGTCATGAAGGAAGCGCCTCTTGTTGCGGCCGGGCCGCACGACACTAAAGCACTGGCTCGGCGTATCCGGTGCCAAGCCCTGCATATGGTTACGCAAGCCAAGGCGTCGCATATCGGATCGGCGCTTTCCATTGCCGACATCATTGCGGTTCTCTATGGCCGCGCTCTGAGTGTAAGTCCGGCGGCTCATCGCCACTCGGAACGGGACCGCTTCATTCTATCGAAGGGTCATGCGTGCGTTGCAGTCTATGCCGCATTGGCCGAAACCGGCTTTATCGACCGCGCGCTGCTCGGCACCTACGGCATCGATGGTTCAACGCTGATGGCACATATCAGCCATAAGGTTCCCGGCGCAGAATTTTCCACCGGAGCACTTGGTCATGGCCTTCCTTTCGGAACCGGGAAGGCGCTGGCGGCCAAGCTGCGTGGGCGGTCATGGCGTACGGTTGTCCTCACCAGCGATGGAGAGTGGGGCGAAGGCAGCAATTGGGAAGCGGCACTGTTCGCGGCACATCACGGCCTCGACAACCTCATATGCATCCTTGACTACAACAAGCTTCAGAGCCTGCGGAGTGTGGACGAGACCCTGCGACTGGAACCGCTGCACTCCAAGTTTGAGGCCTTTGGCTGGGCAGTGCGGGAGGTGGACGGCCATGACCATGATGTGCTGATCGATGCGCTCCAAGGCCCCCCTTGGCAGGGGGGTAAACCCATGATGCTGATCGCCCATACGACCAAGGGGAAGGGTGTTAGTTTCATGGAGAACAGGGTGGAGTGGCATTACCGCAATCCCACGCCGGAACTGCTCGCGGAAGCGTTGGCCCAGATCGAAAGGGAAGCTCTGGATGCGTAATGCTTTTATAGAGGAACTTGTGACGCTCGCCGAGGCGAATGACCACGTCGCCCTCATCGTTGGTGATCTCGGCTACAGCGTGATCGAGCCTTTTGCCGATCGCTTCCCCGATCGCTTCATCAATGCTGGCGTAGCGGAGCAGAACATGACTGGCCTTGCCGCGGGAATGGCGAGCGAGGGCTATCATGTCTTCACTTATTCCATCGCCAATTTCCCCACCTTCCGCTGCGCCGAGCAGATCAGGAACGATGTCGACCATCACCGCCTACCTGTAACGGTCGTCGCAGTCGGCGGGGGCGTGGCTTATGGCGCGCTTGGCTACTCGCATCACGCCGTGCAGGATTATGCTTTGATGCGGGCGATGCCCAACATGGTGATTGCGGCTCCGGGCGATCCACTGGAAACGCGGGCGTGCCTCCGCTGGCTGGTGGCCAATCCTTGCCCTTCCTATCTGCGTCTGGGTAAGGCGGGAGAACCGCGTTTTCATGAAAGCGTGCCCGATATTATGCCGGGCAGATGGGTATCGGTCCATCCCGGCGATGGCGATGCGATCATGCTTTCGACAGGTGCGGCGCTCGGCGCTGCAATCGCCCGCGCCGATGGGCGGGCCGTTTGGTCGTTGCCGCTCTGGAGCATGGCGACCAAAGCAGATCAGCCTGCCCAACTGGCGCGGCATGGGCGCGTTACTACGCTGGAGGATCATCTTGCCGATGGCGGTTTCGGTTCCTGGCTGGCCGAATCGGTTGCAGGCACCCCTGCCGCCGCACGCATCGAGCCGATCACCCTTTCGCCTGAAATCTGCGACATGGTTGCCAGCCAAGCAACACTCAACCGGATTGGCGGCCTCACTCTCTAACGCTTTCTTTACCATCCCTGTTCATAGGATATACCCATGAAAGCGATCATCCTTGCAGGAGGCCTCGGCACCCGACTTGCCGAAGAAACCTCGGTCCGCCCCAAGCCCATGGTGGAGATCGGCGGCAAGCCGATACTGTGGCATATCATGAAGATTTATGCCCAGCATGGGGTGGACGAATTCATCGTGTGCCTTGGCTACAAAGGCTATATGATCAAAGAATATTTCTTCAACTACGCGCTGCACATGTCGGATGTGACCATCGACCTCCGCCGGGGCACGACCGATGTACATCGCAATGCATGCGAAGACTGGAAAATATCGCTGATCGACACCGGTGCCGAGACGATGACAGGGAGCCGTCTGCGCCAGGCGATGCTCTATCTCGGTGACGATGAGGATTTCTGTCTCACCTATGGAGATGGCGTCAGCGACCTCAATATCAGTGCGGCAATCGAATTTCATCGGGCGCACGGCCGCAAGGCTACTGTAACAGCCGTGCGCCCCGCGAGCCGATATGGGCAGCTTGATCTCGATGGCGACCGCGTCGCCGCCTTTGCCGAAAAGCCGGTGGAGGAAGGTGGCTGGATCAACGGCGGCTTCTTTGTGCTCAACCGCTCCATCGGCAACTATCTCAGCAATTCAGACGCCTGTGTCTGGGAACGCGAGCCCCTGGAGGGTCTGGCTGCTGATGGCGAATTGCGCTCCTTCTTCCATGATGGCTTCTGGCAGCCAATGGACACGCTGCGGGACCGGCAGATGCTCGAAGGCATGTGGGAACGGCACGAGGCACCATGGAAAACCTGGCATTAAAGCGCAGCGGCGCGCGCGCATTCGCACCTGATCCTGCCTTCTGGGCAGGTCGAAAGATATTGGTGACTGGCCATACCGGCTTTAAAGGAAGTTGGCTACTGGTTCTGCTCAACTTGCTGGGCGCGCGGGTGACGGGTGTCGCGCTCGCGCCCGATACAACGCCGTCCATGTTCAATCTGATCGGCGGTGCCTCGCTTTGCGATCACCATATCTCTGACATAGGCGATGCGGCAGCGATCGAGGCGGTCTTCGCCCAAGCAAGACCGGAGATTGTCCTGCATCTTGCCGCCCAGCCACTGGTTCGCGCCTCTTATGCCGACCCGTTGGGTACTTATCGCACCAATGTCATGGGCACGGCACATGTGCTGGAGGCATGCCGCAAGACCACCTCAGTCCGCACCATTATCTCGGTCACGACGGACAAATGCTATTTCAATGACGGCCGCAGCGAAGGCTATCGGGAAGAAGCCTCGCTCGGCGGCCATGACCCTTATTCCAACAGCAAGGCTTGTGCTGAGTTAGTCAGCGCCTGCTGGCGTAGCAGCTTTTTTGCAGACCGGGGAATCGGCTTGGCCACTGCACGCGCTGGTAATGTCATTGGCGGCGGGGACTGGTCTGTTGACCGTCTCGTGCCCGACGCGATCCGCGCCTTCTCCGCGGGGCGAGCATTGGAGATCCGCAATCCGCAGGCCGTGCGTCCGTGGCAACATGTGCTGGAGCCACTGACCGGCTATTTGCTGCTCACAGAAGCACTGGCCGCTAATCCCGTGAGTTTCGGCCAAGGTTGGAATTTTGGACCCGCCGCCGCCGACATGGCGAGCGTCAGTCAGGTCATCGACCTGTTGGCAGCGCATTGGGGCATCACCCCGGAATGGACGATGCAGCCCGGCCAGCATCCTCACGAGGCAGCAATGCTGACGCTCGATTCCTCGGCTGCCGCTGAGGCGCTAGGTTGGCGTCCGCGTCTTTCGCTGGACAGTGCGCTGGCGCTGACCGCGCGCTGGTATAGCGCAAATGACAAGCGTGCAGCGACCCATGAACAGGCGGAGGACTTTCTCGCCATGGTGCCGGCATGAGCCGTATTCTCGTCACCGGCGCGAGCGGCTTCGTCGGTGCGGCGGTGGCTGATCTTGCCATCCGGCAGGGGCATCAGGTGACCGCGCTGGTGCGCAACTCCTCGTCCCCCCGCGTCCGGGGATTGTCGGGGCGCTGCGCTATCGCTGTCTCCGACCTGGCCGACAGGGCCGCGCTTGGCGCCGCGGTGGCGGAAGCACGTGCCGACATCGTCATTCATTCCGCCTGGGAAGGTGTCGGCGGCTCGGCCCGGGCCGGCGATATTCAACTCGACAACATCCGTACGACCGTGGGCCTGCTCGATGCTGCGATAGCGGCAGGAGCAAGACGCTTTATCGGCATCGGCAGCCAGGCAGAATATGGCCGCCATGATCGCCGCATCGACGAAAACGCGGCGACGGAACCCTTCCTTCTCTATGGCGCGGCCAAGCTTTCCGCCTGCCACCTGACGCGCCAGCGCGCGACGGAAGCTGGGATCGGCTTTGCCTGGCTGCGACTCTTCTCGCCTTATGGTCCGGGAGATAATCCCAACTGGCTGATTCCTTCGGTTGCCGCGCAGATTCTTCGGGGGCAGGCACCGCGCACCAGTCCAGGCACCCAAAAATGGGATTATCTTCATATCACGGACTGTGCGCAGGGCATATTGGCCGCCGCGTTGACCGACACCGCGCAAGGTGTCTTCAACCTGTCGAGCGGCCGCGCCATCACGGTGCGTTCGATCGTCGAACGCATCCGAGACCTTGCTTGTCCCGGCTTGGCGCTCAACTTCGGCGACATTCCCTTCGGGCCGAACCAGATCATGCACCTGGAAGGCGATTGCAGGCGCCTCACAGCCGCGACCCGCTGGATACCACGTGTTGCCATAGAGGATGGCCTCGTCACTGTGGTCGATGCGCTGAGGCAAGCCGCATGATTGCGTTTGGACTCGATCGCCGGTTTATCGGCTTCCTTGCTGCGGGCGGGATCAACACGCTATTTGGTTACGCAACGTATAGCGGTCAGGTATTGCTGGGCGTTGTTCCCCACATTGCGGTGATCGTCAGCACAGCGGCAGGAGTAATGTTCAACTTTCTTACCACCAGCGCCGTCTTTCGATCGCGCGATTTGCGCAAGCTGCCACGCTTCCTAGCTGTTTATGGGGTGATGCTCAGCCTGAACATCCTTTTACTGGATCTGCTCATGCATGTTGGGCTCGGCCCTCTACTCGCACAAGCAGTTATCCTGCCAATCTTCATCCTTACCTTCCTTGCCATGCGCCGCTACGTGTTCGCGGTCTCGCCGGAGCAGACATCATGAAGACCATCTCCATCGTGACGCCGTGCTTCAATGAGGCCGACAATGTCGAGGCATGCCGCAATGCTGTTGCTAAGCTCTTTGCGCCGGGTGCGCCATTGGATGGCTATCGACGTGAGCATATCTTCGCAGATAATGACAGCAGCGATGGCACGCAGGACATTCTACGTTCGCTTGCAGCAGTGGACCCTGCGATGAAGGTTATCCTGAACGCTCGGAACTATGGGCCCTTCAGATCCAATTTCAATGCTCTGCGTGCCGCGACCGGCGATGCCGTGATCGTCTTTCTCCCTGCCGACCTCCAGGATCCGCCGGAAATGATCCCGGAGTTCGTAAAGCTGTGGGAAAGCGGCATCGAGGTAGTGGCTGGCGCGCGGGTCAACCGGCAGGAGAGCCTGACGCTACGCAGCTGCCGTGCGATCTTCTACCGCGCGGTGCGAACATTGAGCGACATCGACATTCCGCTTAACGTCGGCGAATTTCAGCTACTCGACCGCAAGGTGTGGGAAGCGGTGGTCAGCCATGATGACCATTACCCTTATATCCGTGGCATCATCGCCTCTGTCGGTTTCCGCCGCGCCATCGTGCCTTACACTTGGGCCGAGCGGCGCTCCGGCATTTCGAAGAACAACTTGCCGAGGCTCGTTGATCAGGCGCTGAACGGCATTTTCAGTTTCACCAATGCACCCATGCGCCTTTGCACTTTTGCCGGTGTTGCGATGGCCGCGCTGTGCCTGCTCTATGCACTGGTGTCAGTGGGCGTCTATATCGCTCGGCCTGACCTTGCTCCGCGCGGCACGATGACTCTGATCGTTGCCTTATTCTTCCTGTCCGGTATCCAGCTCGTCTTCATGGGCATATTGGGGGAATATGTGACCTCAATTCACGCTCAGGTCCGGAAGCGCCCACTCGTTGTCGAGCGGGAACGGATCAACATGGCTCCAGTACTTAGCAACGAGCCTGCCATCGATAATCCGGTTCATGCCCTCCAGCGCAAACTGGGCGCGGAGGCCGCGTGACGCGGACCCTGGCCGCAACAGAAGCTGCCTATCACCAGCGCAGTATAACGGTGTCCATCCCTCTAAGAGGCCTGACGGCATCGCTTGTCGCTCTGTTCGCGCTGGACAATATTCTGCTGCTGGGTTTGCTGGGTTGCCCACATCTGCTGGTAGCAGGACTTGCAATCCTTCTCCCCGGGGTTCTCGCGTTTCTCACCTACAGGACCATGTCGGGGAAGACCCGGGTTGGCATCGCAACCATTGTTGCCTGCGTCGCTGCGGCGGCCATCGTCCTGATACTGGGCGGGGAGGGACGTCTCTTTTACGCATCCACTGATTGGCAGGTACGCGATGCTGTCCTCGCGGATATGGGCACTTACCGCTGGCCGTTCGACTATTGGCTGAACGGTCGTGCGCAGCTTTTGCGCGCGCCCATCGGGATGTACCTGATTCCAGCGATTCTGGGCGGCGCCAGCCAGCTGGGCCGTGACTGGAGCCTGCTTCTTCAGAATAGCCTGGTCCTTGGGCTGCTTTTCGCCCAAGCCTCCACCCTCTTCGAAGGACGCCGCGCGCGCCTTATTGCCATCTTGGTGTTCGTGACGTTCAGCGGATGGGATGTGCTGGGCAACCTCATCCTTCAATGGTCTGGCGGTGAAGCCAGATGGGACCACATTGAAGGTTGGGCGGACGGCTATGAATATAGCTCGCATATTACGCAGCTTTTCTGGGTTCCACAGCATGCTCTAGCCGGTTGGACAGTCGCGATCACCTATCTCCTGTGGCGTCGAAACCTAGCCCCTGTCGGTTTGTTCGCAGCTAGTCTCCCACTGGTTGCGCTCTGGTCGCCGCTCATTCTGTTCGGTGCGCTGCCGTTCGCCGTGTTCGTGGGCCTGCATGTCCTCCTGACGAGGGCGTGGAATGGTCGAGACGTCCTCTTCACCCTAGTTGCGACCGTGCTGGCGATGCCAGCCCTCATCTATCTGTCAACGGATGCCGGCGCGATGGGTGGCGGCCTGCTCCCCCCCAAAGCCCTTGTCTATACACTGGTCATGCTGTTCGAGGTTGTGCCGTTTCTCCTGCCCATTTTGCACGACAGAGACAGTCTTATCGATCCTGGTACCAAGCTTATTGCAGCCGCTTGTCTCTTCCTCATGCCCAGCTGGTCGATCGGCACGTTCGGCGATTTTCAGATGCGCGCGTCCATCATGCCGCTGGCTCTCGTCGCGATTGCTTTCGCTGACTGGGCGAATCGCCTCATCGATTGGCGAAAAAGAATCAGCTTTCTGATGATCGTTTGCCTGGGATCGGTGACTGGCGCAGTCGAAATTGCACAAGCTTTACGATTTTCGCCTTCGCCGGCACCGCGTTGCTCGTTAGCGGCCGTTTGGAACCGTCAGACAAGCCGTACCGCTCCGGATGCAGCTTATTTTGTACCAATTCATGCCTTCCGGTTTGAGATCAAGCCGGTCGAACGGGTGAGTGCGGCCATTCCAGCGAGATGCTGGGATCACCCCTGGCACATGCCAATCGGCGCCACTACAGGAAAGCAGAAGAACCCGTGAACTTCTCCATGATAATCATCGGAATTTATGCTGCGCTCCTTTGCGTGGCGTTGCTAACACCTTACGCTTCCGCTTGCCTTGCTCCTCGCACGACGAATGGTTCACCTGTGCATTGGCCTGTTTGCGTGTTGCTCCTCTTGGGCGCCATTGCCCTGACGATCGCGCGCCACGGGGCTTTCCCGTTGCTAGGCGTTCTGGTCCTCATTCCTCTTCTCGGGCTTGGTGTGTGGTCCCTGCTAGGCGGCATGACCGCCGCAATGCTGTTCGCGACGGTGATATGGTGGAAATGGCCTGTCCATATGGGGCCAATCTCCGCAGTGCTGTCTGTGTTGCTTGTACTCGGGGCTGGTCTTCTGACGCGCTGGAGCAGGTTGTCAGCCCTTCCTCGGACGGGGTCGGGGTCCAGCCTCATCCCTCCCATGCTCCTGTGCATTATGATCGGGCTTGCTGTCGGACTGCTTACAGCGCCGTTCGAATCCGCAGAGCCAATTTATACCGCATGGCATCACTGGGGTGCATATCTCGCTCCGGTTGAGGCTTGGCGAGCGGGCGGCCTGCCTTATCGTGATTTCCCACTGCAATATGGATTGGGTCCAACGTCGCTGCTCGTCGCAAGCTGCGGTCATGACTGCTGGCGAGGCATGTACATCGTCACCATTTCCGCCAACGCACTCTATTTTGCTACGCTTTCCGGAAGCGTGCTCCTTCTGACGACTCGATCTTCAAAGGGTGTGCGTTGGCTGGCGCTTCTCGCGATGTTCTGCGCCACATTCCTTTGGACGGGATTTCCCGTAAGTTTCGCAAGCCCTATCATGACTCCCTCGGTAGGAGGCTTGCGGTTCCTGACCATTTCTGCCCTTCTGTTCCACATCCTTCTCTCGGAGGAGCGGCAAATCCGGCGAGATTGGATAGGCCACGCCATTTGGCTGATTGATCTTTTTTGGTCGCCTGAAGCGGCATTTTTCGGAACAGTAATTTGGTGGCCCTATCTCGCTTTGCGTGATGTTCAAGCCGAGAATGGAGGCCGTGACGTCCTGATCGCACTCTTTGGTGGCATCCTGCGCGCGCTTGGCGTTCTCGCGATCAGCATAGCCGCACTTTCTCTTGCGCTATGGTTGGTATCGGGGGGAAATATAACATCTGAACAATTTTTCGCCTATATCCTCCATCCTCCCGGCCCATTACCGGTCAATCTTACCGGAACCGTGTGGATCGCTCTGGCATCGATCACGATCGCCCTGTCAATATTGATATGGCGGAGACCGTCTTCGCAATCGCGCCGCCTCTATGCGTGCTTGCTGAGTTTTTTGGCAGCTGGATCCTACTATATCAGTCGCAGTCACGACAATAATATCCTAAATCTCTTTCCATTACTGATTTTACTATTATTGGGATTATTAGAAAATCTGGAATGTATTCAGAAATCCGTACAATCATTCATTCGATCCCTGATCCACACCTTATTTGTGGCTATGATAGCCTTTGTGGTCACATTCGACTTCACCGCTTGGCGCGAGGGCGCAATTCAAATCGGTCCGCTGTATCTTGGGCCAACGCGGTTGATTTCCCGGTTCTCGCCAGAAACCGATGACACGCCGGCCATGTTGCCTCCCGATGCCGTGGTTGGCCTTCAAAAGTTGCGAGAGCGAGGTGCTGGCGCAATCGTTTTGCTCGATCGCTATTATCTGATGCCCCGATCCGATGGTCTGGCATGGACCCCGATCAACAATCTCGCGAACTTCATGCCCCTGCCTGAACAAGCGGCGCTGCATTACGTACGGCGCGGCGCAGAAATTTACCATCGTCCGGGATGGATATTGGCCAGTGCCGAATATCAGCATTGGATCGCTGCCTTCAGAACTGCCTATGATGTGCGAGAGGAAAGGTCGTTCGGATCCTATCGGGCGTTCTATTTGGTGCCCCGCTGACTGAGGTCATTCTGGCGAAAGCCTCCGGTTGATGAGCGTAGCGTGGAGGCGATTGCAGATCAAGCTGATACGCCAGCACCTGTCGATCGCGACGCAGTGATGGTTGAGGCTTTGTTGTATAGCGCCTGACGGGCATAAATCGATGATTACTTGTAATTATTAAACGATGCGGATGGTGTTCGGAGTTCCGATTTCTAATACCAACGAGCATTAATCGGTACCCATGTGCCCATTGGCGCAAATCGATGGACATGATGCGCCAAGGTTGATTGACGAGGCTGTTCCAGGCGAAGCAGCAGTGGTCGACGATGTCATCGTAGGATT
>NZ_JBEGHU010000005.1:0-111631 GCF_040676415.1 Sphingobium sp. LSP13-1-1.1
CCAGCGACTTCCCGTCGCGGCGCATGGAGATGAAGAGGACCATGAAGTCCTGCACCGCGCCCGCCAGCACCACGCCCGCGATGATCCACAGCGTGCCGGGCAGATAACCCATCTGTGCCGCCAGCACGGGTCCCACCAGAGGCCCCGCGCCCGCGATGGCGGCGAAATGATGACCGAACAGCACGGTGCGGTCGGTCGCCACATAGTCGAGCCCGTCGGCGCGGCGGATGGCGGGCGTCGGCCGCGCCGGGTCCAGCCGCATCACGTTCCGCGCGATGTACAGCGCATAATAGCGATAGGCGACGAGGAAACTGCAGGCGGCCGCCACCACGATCCACAGGGCGTTGACCGCTTCACCGCGTGATACCGCCACCACGGACAGCGACGCCGCGCCGACCATCGCCATCACTATCCAGGGTATGTGCCGGGTCATCGCTCTCTGATTGCCTGTTCGTTGGAAATCCGCACAGTAGGGCCACAGCCCTCAAAGACAATCATCTTGTCGGAGGCCGGCATCTTGTCGGGAGGCCAGCCTGCCGCTCCACCCGCATGCCGCGCGCGTGATGATCCGGCGGCGCGGACAGGCGCGGCTTCAGCGGATTCGCCTTCGGCATAAAAAGAACATATCATGAACATATGCCGCCGAGTCGCATGGAGCAGATTGCATGGAAAGCCGCCCCACCCAGACCCTGTTCCGCCTGTTCTTCGCGCTGAAGCCGACAGCGCTGATCGCCCGCCAGACGGATCATTTCGCCGAAAGCATCGCTGGGGAAGCCCGGCGGGTCGCCGTGGATCATCAGCATGTGACGCTGGCGATCACCTGCGATCATGTCGATTATCCCTATGCCGTGATCAAGGCGCTGATGCGCGCCGGGACGGGCGTGATGGCGGAGCCGTTCGACCTGCGCCTGGACAGGCTCAGCATCGGCGGCCGGTCCGGCGCCTTGCGTCCATCCCGTCATGTCCCGTTGCTCGACGCGCTGCAGAAACAGATCGCGGCAGGGATGAAGGGGGCAGGGGTGATGCTGCGCCCCGGCTGGAGCTTCAGCCCGCACCAGACGCTCTTCTACCGCGACGGTCCACCGGAACAGCGTCGGGTGGAGGGCTTTGGCTGGCATGTCGACCGCTTCATGCTGATATGCAGCCATGTCGGGCGCACCCACCATGAAACCCTTGCCACCTGGACTTTGAAGGGGAGCGGACAGTACAGCCTTTTCTGACGAGTTGCGGCTTCAGCGCGGAAGCCCTTCGGATCAGTCGGAACCTGCGTCCTGGCCAATGATCCGTGGTGCCCGCACATAGCCGAAATCGCCCGTCCCCGACCAGGACCGCCCGTTTGGATAGCGCAGTTCGATGCCGGCAATGTCACGTTCGTCGGCCAGGCGCATATTGACGCCCATCATGCTGTTGCCGAACCGGGAAACCGCGCTGGCGGACAGGGTGAAATGGGTGGTCGATCCGCATCGCCCGCAAAACTGGATTTCCGCTGCCGGATCGTCCTTGTCCTCGCGGCAATAGCTGTGCGTGACACCCTCCACCTGCACCTCGTCAGGGTGAAGATAGGCCCAATGCGCACCGGACTTGCGGCACAGCGTGCAGTTGCAGGCGTTGATGAACTCCGGACGCTTCTCGATCGTCAGGCTGATCTGGCCGCAGAGGCAGGTGATCTTCACCATGGGCCCGTTCTTACCCCTGCGTCACGCTTTCCAGCACGGCCGCGCGCAATTCGGGCAAGCCCATGCCCTTTTCGCTCGACGTCGCGATGATGTCCGGATGCGCGGCTGGCCGTTTGCGGATCGCCTCGGACACGGCCTGCTTCACTTCCGCCAGATGGCTGGCCTTCACCTTGTCGGCCTTGGTCAGGACGATGCGATAGCTGACCGCCGCAGCGTCCAGCATGTCGAGGATATCGGTGTCGACATCCTTGATCCCGTGGCGGCTGTCGATCAGCACCAGCGTCCGTTTCAGTTTCGCGCGACCCCGCAGATAGTCGTTCACCAGGAAACGCCATTTGCGCACCATGTCCTTGGGCGCCTTGGCATAGCCATAGCCCGGCATGTCGACCAACCGGAAGCGCAGCGGGTTGCCGACGTCGAAGAAGTTCAGCTCCTGCGTCCGCCCCGGCGTGTTGGACGTGCGCGCAAGACCGTTGCGGTTCGTCAGCGCGTTCAGCAGCGATGACTTGCCGACATTGGACCGGCCCGCAAATGCCACCTCATTCACCGCCATGTCGGGCAGGAATTTGAGGTCCGGCGCGGATTTGAGGAAGGCGATGGGGCCTGCAAAGACCTTGCGCGCTTCCTCGATCAACTCAGACTGTTCCTGTTCGCTCAAATCGCCGGCCTTATTTCGCGGTCGCCGCGCTGAGTTGCGGGTGACGCTTGTAAAGCCACCATTGCTGCAACATCGACAGGCAGTTGTTGGTGATCCAGTAGACCAGCAGGCCCGCTGCGAAGGGCGCCATGATGAACATCATCATCCACGGCATGATCGCGAACACCTGCTGTTGCATCGGGTCCATCTGCGCCGGGTTCAGCTTGAACTGGAAATACATGCTGATGCCGAGCAGCAGCGCCAGCACACCGATGCCCAGGAAGGCCGGCGGGGTGAAGGGCAACAGACCGAACAGGTTGACGATATGCAGCGGGTCGGGCGCGGAAAGATCCTTGATCCACAGCACGAAGGGCTGGTGGCGCATTTCGATGGTGAGCTGCAACACCTTGTAGAGTGCGAAGAAGATCGGGATCTGGATGAAGATCGGCAGACAGCCGGCGAGCGGGTTCACCTTCTCGCGCTTGTAGAGCTCCATCATCTCCTGCTGCAGCTTGGGCTTGTCGTCCTTGTACTTCTCCTGCAGCGCCTTCATCTTCGGCTGCACCGCGCGCATCGCTGCCATGCTGGCGAACTGGCGCTGGGCGACAGGGAACATCAGGCCGCGCACCACGAATGTCAGGCAGATGATCGCCACGCCGAAATTGCCGATCACCGTGAACAGCCAGTGCAGCAGCGCGAAGATCGGCTGTTCGAACCAGTAGAACCAGCCCCAGTCGATCGCCCGGTCGAACAGCGGAATGCCCGCCCGTTCATAGGCCTGGAGCGTCTTCACTTCCTTGGCGCCGACGAACAGCCGGTTGGTCTGCGTCATTGCCTTGCCCGGCGCGACCATGACGGGCGCCAGGGCGGCGTCGGTCTGATATTGCGTGCCGTCGCCCTTGCGCATCTGGCCCGTGAAGGCGGCCTTCTGGTCGGGCACGAGGGCGGAAAGCCAATATTTGTCGGTAAAGCCGATCCAGCCGCCCGTCGACTGGAAGCTCTGCACCGCCGGACCCTTGGCCAGATCCTTGTAATTCACATCATAATTGGCCGCGCCGTTGAAGACGCCCATCGGCCCGACATGGATCGTCCAGGTGTCGGGATCGGCCGAAGGATGCGCCCGGCTGACATAGCCATAGCTTTTGACCCCCACCGCCCCGGCGCCGCTGTTCGACACCTTCTGCTGCGCGGTGATCATGTAATTTTCGTCGATGGAGTAGCGGATTTCGAAGGTCTGCCCGACGCCGTTGCTCCACGTCAGCGTGACGGGGCTGGTCGGCGTCAGTTCCTTGGCCGTCGTGGTCCACACCGTACTGCCGTCCGGCGTCTTCACCCCTTCGCCCTGCCAGCCAAAGCCCGCAAAATAGGCGTCCTTGGTGCCGCTGGGGCTGTAGAGGCGGATCGCGGGCGAATCCTTCGCGATCGTTTCCTTGTAGGTCGGCAGCACGATATCATCGATGCGTGCGCCTTTGAGGTTGATCGATCCGGTGATCTTGGGCGTGCGGATGGTCACGCGCGGACTGTCCTTCAGCACCAGGGCCAGATCACGGACCGCCGCGGCGCCCTCTGCTGCGGGGGCCGTGCCGGACGGGGTGAGCGGCGTGGTCTTGCCGCCCTCTATCCTGGTGGCCGGCGGATTGGCGGCAGGGAAGAAATGTTTGGCGACATAGGGCCAGCCGAACAGGATCGCCGCGGTCAGCAGCACCGCCAGGATGATATTCTTCTTGTCGTCCACGCTTGTCGGCTCCGCCGTGTCTCAAAAATTCACTGTCAGGGGACGGGATCGTATCCCGAACCGCCCCATGGGTGGCATCGCATTAGCCGCTTCGTGGCCAGCCAGCTACCCTTCACCGCACCATATTTGCCGATCGCCTGAATCGCATATTCGGAACAGGAGGGCGCATAGCGGCAGGAAGGCGGCAAGATGCGCGACGGACCCCATTGCCAGAAGCGCGCGACCAGGATGAGAAGGCCCCCGATCACGGCTTTTCCCGTCGATGTTCTTGCTTCGGTGCCCCGTCGCTTCCGGGAGCGGGCCGTGGAGTTTTCCGGCGGGAGGGACGATGCGCCTCACCCACCGGCCGCGACATCACCTTGCCCAGCGCCTTTTCCAGCTCCTGCCGAAGCAGGGCGAAGTCGCGCTCAATACCTTCGGCGCGCCCGATCAGCACATGATCCGCCCCGGCCATGCCAAACGCTGGCAGCAGTTCGCGCGCCAGAACGCGAAAGCGGCGCTTCATCCGGTTGCGGATGACAGCGCCGCCAATCTTTTTCGTGACCGTGATGCCGTAGCGCATCGCCGGATCGCCGTCGCCACGTTCGCGCACCAGCAGGACAAAGCCCGGCATGGGCGCACGCCGTCCGCGATTCGCCGCCAGAAAATCGGCGCGCTTGCCCATGACGGCAGGCGCGCGATCAAGCGGCGCGTCGTTCAGGCGCTCAGGCTCTTGCGGCCGCGGGCACGACGAGCGCGCAGCACGTTGCGGCCGCCGGGGGTCGCCATGCGAGCGCGGAAACCGTGACGGCGCTTCCGAACCAGATTGCTCGGCTGATAGGTGCGCTTCATCGTTCATTCCTCAAAAACTAAAAGAATCGGGCGTGACAAAAAAGGGCCGCTGGTGGGCGGCCGCATGTCAGGGGGCGTCCGATAGGCAAAAGGGACCGGCGAGTCAATGGCGGAGGAGAGAGGCAGCGCTCTTTTCGCTTTGCATGGAGCAGGAGAATCGGCTGATCCGGCGCATTCCCGAATCCAGCCGAAATCCAGCGACTATTTCTCCCGCGCAGTTGTCACCGCAGCCTTCAGCGCATCATAGCCCACGGCGCCGTTCAGCACCTGGCCCCCGATCACGAAAGTGGGCGTGCCGCTCGCCTGCAGCTTCTGCGCAAGTCCGATATTGGACTGGATCTCCGCATCATATCGGCCCCCCGTTATCGCCCCCTGCGCCGCCTTCGCGTCGATCCCGACCTTTGCCGCGGCCGCCATGATCGTCTCGCGCGTCACCTTGCCCGCGGCATAGAGCGCGCGATGGAAGGGCATATACTGGTTCTTCTCTGCCGCCAGCAGCGACACCTTCGCCGCGTCGATGCTCTCGTCGGACAGGATCGGCAGTTCGCGATAGACGATCTTCACCCTCTTGTCCTCGCCCACCAGCCTGGCGAGATCGGGCAGCGACGCCCGGCAGTAACCGCAGGCATAGTCGAAAAACTCGACCACGGTCACATCGCCATCGGCGGCACCCTCCCACGCGCCGGCATAGGGGGTTTCGATCGTCTTGCGGCTGGCGTCGATCATGCCCGACATCCGCTTCGCCTGCAGCTTCTCGACCGCCTGCGGAATGATCTCGGGATGTTCCATGATATAGTCATGCACGATCTGCTCGATCGCGGCCTTGTCACCGGCGTCGACGCGGCCCGTGCTCTGGGTGCCGAGCGCCGCGCCCGTCGCGGTGGCGGCGATGAAGGCGAAAACGCCAAGGGTCATCATGAAGGTCCTGTTGGAAAGCGCCGCGCGAAAGCTGGGCCGGCTCTGGTCTGTCATCGTTTCTTTCGCTTCTGTTCGACGGCTGCGCGGGAAACCATGGCGATATCCTGCGCCCGCAGATAGTCAACCGTGCCCGGCTTCAATCCCTGCATCGCGGCATCGGCGCTGCGCAGCGCCATCTGGTCATTGCCTATCATCGAATAGCGCTCCGCCGTAGCCAGCGCGGCGCGCGGCAAGTCGCCGCGATGTTCATAGACCACGCCCAACTGGTACCAGGCGAAGGGGTTTTCGCGATCGCGCGCAATCGCGTTGCGCAGCACCGTTTCCGCCTCCGCGAAATTGGCGTCATTCTCCGTAGCGATCAGCGCATGGCCCAGCAACGTGGCGATCAGCGGCTGGTTGGTCAGCCGCACCGCCTCGCGCAGGGGCGGGATGGCGTCGGCGGGCTTGCCGCTTTCCAGCAGCACCTGCCCTTTAAGCTCCAGGAAATAGGGATCATGCGGCGCGGCGGCCAGCAGGGCGTCGACCTCGCTGAGCGCCTTGTCCGGATAGGCGCTCTTGTGCCAGGCATAGGCGCGGGCATAATGGGCCGGGATCGACTGGTCGCTTTCGGGATATTTGAGCAGGGTCTGGTTGGGTTCCGAAACGAAGCCCACCAGCTTTGCCTTGATCCGTTCGAACCGGGCCTCCAGCTTCGGGTCCACCGGCTTGTCCCAGGCGGGATCGACCGTATAGACTTCCCGCAGCACATTGATGCGCTCGCCGGAAAGCGGGTGGGTGCGGCCATAGCTGTCGTCCTGCGGAATGGCGAGCCGATATTCCTGGTTCTGCAGCTTCTTGAAAAATTCCAGGCTGCCCTTGCCCGAAATCCCGGCCTTGCTGAGATAGCGCGCGCCGGCAAGGTCTGCGGAGCTCTCCTGCGCCCGCGAAAAGGCCAGGAACTTGCCCATCGCCGCCTGCTGCCCCAGGCCAAGGATACCCATGCCCGCTTCCGCGCCGCCCGCCGCGATCGCCGCCGCACCCAGGACCAGGCTCAGCAGGGTGATGCCGGTGGCCTCCTTCATCCCCTCGCCATAACGGATGACATGGCCGCCCTCGATATGGCCGAGTTCATGCGCGACCACGCCCTGCACCTGGTTCACATTGTCGGCGGCGGCGATCAGCCCGCTATGCACCCAGACATATTGGCCGCCCGCAACGAACGCGTTGATATTGGGATCGTTGATGACCAGCACCTGGACGTTGCGCGGCTCCATGCCCGCCGCCTGCACCAGCGGCGCGGACATGTCCGCCATGAAGGCCTCGGTCTCCGCGTCGCGCAGGATCTGCTGCGCCGCGGCCGGACGCGACAACAGGGCAATCGATGCGGCTGCAATGGCCGCGAAACGAAGCCAGCGCATGGTCATGCCATGACGGCTGGGCATTTTTGGGCGGGGCAGGGCAGGGAAAGGGAGCTCCATCGCTGAGGGTCAATGCCTTGAACGGGCTGAACGGGTGCTGAAAACGATTATGTAGCCTATTAAGCGGCAGGTCCAATAGCGGCTTTGGGGTGGAGAATGGCCACAAGCTCTCTCTCGGCACCGTTTAATCCTCAACCGAAAAGAAAAACGCCGCCGTCCGGCCGCCCTGGGGCGGCAAGACAGCGGCGTCTTTCATCCTGTGCCGGCTTATTGGCCGAAGGTGCGCTGCCACCAGCCGCGGCGCGGGCCGCCCTCGTCGCCCTCGCCCGTCGCGTCCGCTTCTCCGTCCATGGTGACCGTATCGCCGGTTTCGGGCGAAGCAGCCTCGGCGGGCGTGTCGGCCGACGGCGCGGCCTCAGCGGCAGCGACTTCCTCGACCACCGGATCGGCCTTCTTCCGCCGCGTGCGCTTGGGCTTGGCCGGAGCCGCGTCGGCGGCCGGCGCTTCCGGCGCAGCTTCAGCGGCTGCGGCTTCCTCCGCTACCGGCTCAGCCTTCTTGCGACGGGTCCGCTTGGGCTTGGCCGGCGCCTCTTCAGCAACGGGTGCTTCCGGTGCCGCCTCGACGGGCGTTTCCGCAGCGGCTTCGACCGCCTCGGCGGCGGGGGCGGCGCTTTCCTTCGCCTTGCGGGCACGGGGGCGACGCCGGGTCTTGGGCGCCTCTTCCTCGGCAGCCGCCTCTGGCGCGGCTTCCGCCACAGGCTCCTGGGCGATTTCGGCTTCGACGGCTTCGACCGCTTCCTCGCCGGCAACAGAGCCTTCGCTCACGGCGTCCTCACCGGCCTCGCGACGACGGCGTCCACCCCGGCGACCGCGACGGCCGCGGCGACGGCCCTCGCCCTCCGCTTCGGCGGCGGCGTCAGCCGAAACAGTCTCGGCCTCCCCTTCGGTCTCGCCTTCCTCTTCGGCGTCGTCGGCCTCTTCACCGGCCTCGCCCTGGATTTCGGATTCGGCGCGATTTTCGTCGCGCTGCCCACCGCGCCGACGACGGCGGCGACGGCGGCGTCGGCCGCCTTCACGGTCCTCGCCCCGCTCGGCGCGTTCCTCCTGCGCGGCTTCGACCTCTTCGATCTCTTCCTCGTCCAGTTCCTCGACGACGTCGAGATCGTCATCCTCCTCCACGATCGGCGTATAGTCGACCACCCGCTCCGGACGCGGCCCGCTGGCCTCGACCGACATGCGCGCGCCCTCTACCTCGCCATCGGGCAGGATGGCGATGCGCACGCCATAGCGCTGCTCGATCTCGTCCAGCTCGTGGCGCTTGTTGTTGAGGACGTAGAAGGCCGCTTCCTGGCTCGCGCGCAGCGTGATCAGGTTGCCGCGACCACGCGCCGCCTCCTCTTCCAGCATGCGCAGCGCGCTGAGGCCCGCCGACGAAGCGGTGCGGACCAGCCCCGTGCCCTCGCAATGCGGGCACTGGCGCGTGGAGGCTTCAAGGACGCCGGTGCGCAGCCGCTGGCGGCTCATTTCCATGAGGCCGAAACCGGAAATACGGCCGACCTGGATGCGGGCGCGATCGTCCTTCAGCGCCTCCTTCATCGCCTTCTCGACCTTGCGGATGTTGGAGTTCATCTCCATGTCGATGAAGTCGATGACGACCAGACCCGCCATGTCGCGCAGGCGGAGCTGACGCGCGATCTCGCGGGCGGCTTCCAGATTGGTGGCGACGGCGGTCTGCTCGATGCCATGCTCGCGGGTCGAACGGCCGGAGTTGATGTCGATCGACACCAGTGCCTCGGTCGGGTTGATGACCAGATAGCCGCCGGACTTGAGCTGAACGACGGGATTGTACATCGCCGCGAGCTGATCCTCGACGCTGGCGCGCTGGAACAGCGACACGGCATCGGCATATTGCTTCACCCGGCGCGCATGGCTGGGCATCAGCAGCTTCATGAAGTCCTTGGCCGCCTTATAGCCATATTCGCCCTCGACGATGACCTCTTCGATATCCTTGTTGTAGATATCGCGGATCGCCCGCTTGATGAGGTCGCTGTCATTATGGATCAGCGCGGGCGCGTCGGACTTCAGCGTCTTTTCGCGGATTTCGTCCCACAGCCGGGCGAGATAGTCGAAGTCGCGCTTGATCTCCGGCTTGGTGCGCTGCAGGCCGGCGGTGCGAACGATGCAGCCCATGGTCGAGGGCAGCGCCATCTCCGCGATGATCGACTTCAACCGCTTGCGGTCGGCGGCGTTCGAAATCTTGCGCGAAATCCCGCCGCCATGCGACGTGTTCGGCATCAGCACGCAGTAACGGCCCGCCAGCGACAAATAGGTGGTCAGCGCCGCGCCCTTGTTGCCGCGCTCCTCCTTGACGACCTGCACCAGCAGCACCTGGCGGCGCTTGATGACGTCCTGGATCTTGTAGCGGCGGCGCAGCGCCATGCGCTTGCGGCGCAGTTCGTCGGCGGCTTCGTCGCCCTTGCCGCGGCGGCCACGGCCACCCTTGTCATTCTCGGGCGCTTCCTCGCCATGCTCCTCATCGTCGTGATGATGGGTCGCCTCGACCACTTCCAAGCCCCCATCGGCGGCCGGATGATCGTCGTCATCGTCGAAATCGGCACGCAGCGCGGCCTCTTCCTCGGCATGCTCGCGCTCCTCGCGCAGCAGCGCTTCGCGGTCCTCGCGGGGGATCTGATAATAGTCGGGATGGATTTCACTGAAGGCCAGGAAGCCGTGGCGGTTGCCGCCATAATCGACGAACGCCGCCTGCAGCGACGGCTCTACGCGCGTGACCTTGGCGAGGTAGATATTGCCCTTGAGCTGCTTGTGCTCGGCCGATTCGAAATCGAACTCCTCGATCCGGTTACCTTTGACGACCGCGACCCGGGTTTCTTCCCGGTGGCGCGCATCGATCAGCATACGCATTGTCATTCATTGTTCTCCGGCGCTGGCGGCCGACGGCACTGGGCCGGGCTGCCGCGCGATAGTAAGGGGGCGGCGCGAGTTGCTGCATCGCCCGGTTTGGTTTGGAAAATTGCGTGTCTGCTGCCGGGGCAGGGCCGGACCATGTGCCGGACACCACCAACCACGCCGCATCGCCCGGGATCGGGTTCAGCGTCGATTGGAAATCATGCCTCATGCAGCGTCAACCTGTTCGTGCATCGATAGTGGCGTATCCGCCTGCCGATGCCATCGTGAATATCCAAAAAAGAACGGTCGCCCGATAAAGGCACGCCTTCTAAGGAATATGATTGGGTAGCAGTCAAAACCGCAGGGAGCAACGGCCCCTGGAAATATTGTTTCGCGCCAGCGGCACTTTGCTCCCAATACATCCTGCCGTTTATCGCCATCATGGTTAAGATTGGATTAAGCGGCCTGTTCGGCAATGCCCCGTCTCACAATGCCGCCCGCGTCGCGAACGGGAAGTGACGAGGTAAAAATTGCGCTGGACGGCGCCGGGCCGCGCGGTGCACAAGCGGCGCATGCTTCAAAGTCTTGCGCTCGCAAGCATGATCCTCTCGGCTGCGCCCGCTTCCGCTGATGGCCTTGATGGCGATCGGCCCGGCTTGCGCTTCGACGTGCCCGCGCACATGGCGCCTCGTCCGGCGAAGCGGCTCCACAGTATCACCGTTCCGATCCCTCCCGTCGCCCGTGGCGTCTCGCTTCCGCCGGTGGAGGGGCCGCGCGACGCGTCGCGTCCGCTGGTGGTGATTGATGCCGGTCATGGCGGCCATGATCCTGGCGCAGTCAACCGCGAGACTGGCGAGCGCGAGAAAGATGTGACGCTGGCCATCGCGCAGGCGATCCGCGATGAACTGGTGAAGTCGGGCAGGGTCCGCGTCGCGCTGACCCGCGACGACGACCGTTTCCTGGTGCTGCAGGAACGCTACGGCATCGCGCGCCAGCTCAACGCGGACCTGTTCATTTCCATCCACGCCGATTCGGCCGATAACGACAAGGCGCGGGGCGCAACCGTCTATACCCTGTCCGAAACCGCCTCCGACCGGGAGGCATCGCGCCTCGCCGCGCGCGAGAACAAGGCGGATGTGTTGAACGGCATCAACCTGGGCGGCCAGTCGGGCGATGTCTCGTCGATCCTCATCGACCTGACGCAGCGGGAATCGATGAACATGTCGGTGGCCTTCGCCCGGCTGCTCCAGCGCGAAGCGGCGCCCTATGTCCCGTTCCGCGGCAATGCGCACCGCTTTGCCTCGCTGATAGTGCTGAAGGCGCCCGATACGCCGTCGGTGCTGTTCGAAACCGGCTATCTCTCCAACAGCGCCGATGCGGCTTTCCTGGCGTCGAGGGAAGGGCAGGCGAACATCGCCCGGGGCGTGGCACGCGCCATCGAAGTGCATTTTGCGCGCAAGCTGGCGGCGAGCAGGGACCGGGGCGGTTAGCCAGGCGCGCGGCGGACGCGACATATCCCGCCACCGGCATTCCACTCTGGCGCTTCCCCGATTTTGACCTTACAGCCCGACCATCATGGAAGAGGCACGCCCCCAACACGCCGCATCATCCTTTGCTCAGCGCCTGCGTCGTGGCCTGAGCGGTTTTCGGCAGCGCCTCCAGCCCCATTGGGACAGGCGCTGGTTCCGCTGGATCGCGATCGGCCTTGGCGGTCTCCTGCTCGCTTATGCGCTGTTCTGGCTCATCTTCGCGCGCGGCCTGCCCGATGCGGCGACGCTGCTGGAATATGAGCCGCCCCTGCCGACCATAGTGCGCGACACCAACGGCCAGCCGGTCCACAGCTATGCCCGCGAACGGCGCGTGCAGCTCCAGTACAGCGATTATCCTCCGCTCCTTATCCGCGCCTATCTGTCGGCGGAGGACAAGACCTTTTTCGAGCATCATGGCGTCGACATCCCCGGCTTCATCGGCGCGGTTTTCGACTATGCGACCAAGATCGGATCGGGGCAGCGCGCCCGCGGCGGCTCCACCATCACGCAGCAGGTGGCCAAGAACCTGCTGATCGGCGACGAATATTCGCCCACGCGCAAGGTGAAGGAAATGATCCTCGCCTATCGCATGGAGGGCGTGCTGTCGAAGCAGCAGATATTGGAACTCTACCTCAACCAGATATTCCTCGGCCGCAACGCCTATGGCGTGCAGGCTGCGGCCCGCGCCTATTTCAACAAGGATGTGGCCGACCTCAAGCTGCACGAAATGGCCTATCTGGCGATCCTGCCCAAGGGACCGGCCAATTACCGCCCGGAAAGCCCGACCGGCCACGAACGCGCGCTGGAGCGTCGCAACTGGGCGCTGGGGGAAATGTACAAAAATGGCTGGATCACGGCGGCGCAGCGGAACGAGGCGCAGGCGCAGCCGCTCGGCACCGTGGCCGCGCACGGCTCCAGCTTCGATGCGCGCGCCGGCGGCTATTATATGGAGGAGGTGCGCCGCCGCCTGATCCAGCTTTTCGGGGAGAAGGCGGAGGATGGCCCCAACAGCGTCTATGCCGGGGGCCTCTGGGTGCGCAGCCCCTATGACCCGAAGATCCAGGACCTGACGACGACGGCGCTGCGCAACGGCCTGCTGCGCTTCGACGCGGGCAAGGGCTGGTCCGGGCCGGTCGCCAAGATCGACATGGATCGCGGCTGGCAACGGGAACTGGCGGCGAGCTATATCGACGTCGACTATGCGGGATGGCGCGTCGCCGTGATCGTCAGTCGCGATTCCTCCTCGGCGCAGATCGGCTTTTCGGACGGTTCGACCGGCACGCTGCCTGCCGACGCCGCCCAACTGCCCTATCGCAAGACAGGCGGACCAGCCTTTGCCGCGATGGCGCCGGGCGACCTGATCGTGGTGGCGCGCAACGGATCGGGCTGGGCGCTGCGCAACGTGCCGGAAGTTTCCGGCGGCATGGTGGTGGAGGAAACCCATTCGGGCCGCGTCCGCGCCATGCAGGGGGGCTTCGACAACCGCCTCTCCTCCTATAACCGCGCCACCCAGGCCATGCGGCAGCCGGGATCGACCATCAAGCCCTTCGTCTATGCCGCCGCGTTGGACAACGGGATGACGCCGGCCTCGATCATCGTCGATGGCCCGCTGTGCGTCTATCAGGGCGCGGGCCTCGGCCAGAAATGCTTCCGCAACTTCTCTGGGGGCAGCGCCGGGCCGCAGACGATGCGCTGGGGCGTCGAACAGTCGCGCAACCTGATGACCGTGCGCGCCGCCAGCCAGACCGGCATGGACCGCGTCGTGCGTACGATAAAGGCGATGGGGATCGGCGATTACCAGCCCTATCTCTCCTTCGCCCTGGGTGCGGGCGAAACCACGGTGGAGCGCATGGTGAACGCCTATGCCATGCTGGCCAATCAGGGGCGGCAACTCAGCCCCAAGCTGATGGATTATGTGCAGGACCGTCGCGGCAAGGTGATCTGGCCATTGCGCTGGCGTGCCTGCGATGGCTGCAACATGGCCAATTGGGATGGCAAGCCCATGCCGCGCTTCGGTTTCGAGGGGCGCCAGGTGATGAACCCCATGACCGCCTATCAGGTCGTCCACATCACCGAAGGCGTGATCCAGCGCGGCACCGCCACCGTGCTGGCCGACCTCAAGCGCCCGCTGTTCGGCAAGACCGGCACGACCAACGGCCCGACCAATGTGTGGTTCGTCGGCGGATCGCCGGACATCGTGGCGGGCGTCTATATCGGCTATGACCAGCCGCGCAGCCTGGGCGGCTGGGCGCAGGGTGGCCGCGTCGCCGCACCGATCTGGAAGGCGGCGATGACGCCGGTCCTGGAAACCATGCCCAAGACGCCTTTCATCGCGCCGGCCGGCATCCGCATGGTCACGATCGACCGCCGTTCGGGCAAGCGCGTCTACGGCGTCTGGCCGACCGACGAGCCCAAGCCCGCCGTGATCTGGGAAGCGTTCAAGCCCGAATCCGAACCCCGCCGATCGATCCGCAAGGAAGAGGTCGCCGCCCAGGACAAGGCCGCCGCCCGCATCGAAGCGACGGTCCAGCATCGTCAGCGCACCGACAGCGACTTCCTGCAGGACCAGGGCGGGATTTACTGATAGCGGTCAGGATGGCGAGCAGACAGGGGTTCCCGGTGCCCCTTTCCCGACCCTGACTCGGAGCAATAGGGTGCCCAACGGCAACAGCGTCCCACAAAAAACATCCTATTTCTCCAGCGGGCTGCCATTCAGCCTGTCCTATTCCGCCTTCACCGCTCTATCCCGCATCCCTCTTTGAAACGTCCGATGAAAACCCCGCCCAGGCACACGCGCGCCCGGGCACGCGCGCGCATACACTGTGAACTTCGACGAAAAACGGCCATTTCCCGCCAATCCTTCCGTGCAGGTCGGCAAGGATTGAATCTTCCCAAATCGGCCGCCCTCGGATAGGGGCAGGCATTTGATGCGTTTGCCGGTCTAGAAGCCAAGCGCCCGACATTCTGGAGATGCCCCATGCGCGCCGAAGCGCAGCAATATATTGACCGCATTGACGCCGCGCTGGATCTGCTGCGCCGCTTCCTTGACTGGGATCGCGCCCTTCGCCGCCTCGATGAGCTGAACGCCCGGGTCGAGGATCCGACCCTGTGGGACAATCAGAAGCTCGCGCAGGAGGTGATGCGCGAACGCACCCGGCTCGAGGCCGCGATCGGCGCGACCCGCGCGATCGAGAGCGAGAAGAACGACACCGCCGAACTCATCGAAATGGCAGAGGCGGAGGGCGACGAGGATATGGTGAGCGAAGCCATCGCTTCGCTCAAGGCGCTGGCCGACCGTGCCGATGAGGACAAGATCAGGGCACTGCTCGCGGGGGAGGCCGACGCCAGCGACACTTATCTCGAAATCCACGCCGGCGCCGGCGGGACGGAAAGCCAGGACTGGGCGGAAATGCTCAGCCGCATGTACCGTCGCTGGGCGGAGCGCCGCGGCTACAAGGTCGAACTGGTCGACTATCAGGCCGGCGACCAGGCGGGCATCAAGTCCGCCACCTTCCTGTTCAAGGGCGAGAATGCCTATGGCTACGCCAAGACGGAGAGCGGCGTGCATCGCCTCGTCCGCATCAGCCCCTATGACAGTTCGGCGCGGCGCCACACCAGCTTCTCGTCGGTCTGGGTCTATCCGGTGATCGACGACAATATCGATATCGAGATCAACGAAAGCGACCTCAAGATCGATACCTATCGCGCATCGGGCGCAGGCGGCCAGCACGTCAACACCACCGACTCCGCCGTTCGCATCACCCACGTTCCCTCGGGCATCATCGTCGCCTCCCAGAACGACCGCTCGCAGCACAAGAACCGCGCGACCGCGATGAACATGCTGAAGGCGCGCCTCTACGAGGCGGAACTGCGCCGGCGCGAGGAAGCCGCTTCGGGCGAATATCAGGCCAAGACCGAGATCGGCTGGGGCCACCAGATCCGTTCCTATGTGCTTCAACCCTATCAGCTCGTGAAGGATCTGCGCACGGGCGTCACATCGACCTCGCCCGACGACGTGCTCGACGGCGCTCTCGATCCCTTCATGGCGGCCGCCCTGTCGCAGAAGGTGACGGGCGAGAAGGTGGATGTGGAGGATGTCGACTGATGAAGGCCCCGGCGCTGGCGGGCTGCTTGCTCCTGCTGGCGGGCTGCGGCCCGTTTTCGTCGGACCGCAATGGCGACCGCGCGCCGGGCGCGCGCGCCTTTCCCCGCGCCGACCGTCCGGTCGCGCCGATCGTGTCCACCCGCTGGTCGAGCGAGGAAGCGCGCGACCGGGTGAACGAAGCGGAAGACATCATGAACCGCGCCGGCATCCATCCCGGCATGACAGTGGCGGATATCGGTGCAGGCGAGGGCTATTATACCGTGCGGCTCGCCAAGCGGGTGGGGGATGGCGGCCGCGTCCTGGCGGAGGATATCATGCCCGAAGTGATCGAGGCCCTGTCCCGCCGCATCACCCGTGAGAACTGGCGCAACGTCAGCGTCCGCCTGGGCGCACCGGAAGATCCGAAACTGCCTGCAAACAGCTTCGACCGCATCCTCATGGTCCACATGTACCATGAAATCGCGGAACCCTACGCCTTTCTCTGGAATCTCAGTCCCGCGCTCAAGCCGGACGGCGAACTGATCGTGGTCGACGCCAACCGACCGACCGACCGGCATGGCACGCCGCCGCGCCTCCTGTCCTGCGAACTGGCGGCCATGGGTTTCCGTTTGGAGGAACTGGTGCCGAAACCCACGGCCGGCGGCTATTTTGCGCGGTTCAAGCGGGTTACCGCCCGGCCGGAACCCTCCTCCATCGTCCCTTGCGCCCTCCGACCCTGAGCTCCCTGATGCCGCGAGGCTTTCCATGCGTATCACGGATGATGGACGGATGGCGATTCTTCACGCGCTTGACGATCGGATGCCTTGGGGACAAGGCAGGGCATGATTGATCCCAATCGCACCGCAGGACAGCGGCGGCTTGATCCGCGCCACAAGATGTTCAGCCCCGTCGCCCTGCATCTCGGCGATACGCAGACGCGGGCGCATTTTCTCGACCTTTCCTCCTCGGGCGCGCTTGCGCATTGCGAAACGCCGCCGTCGGCCGGCGCCTATATCATGGTCGAGGCCGCGGGAGTGCAGGCGAGCGGCCGTGTCATGTGGGTCGTCGGCAAGCGTTTCGGCATCCGGTTCAGCCAGCCCCTGACCGAACCGGCCATGGCCGTGCTGATCGAAGGCGCCTGACCCCTTTTACGCCCTCAACCCTTTTGCCGCCATTTCCGGAACAGCGACGCGCCCAGCAGGCCGCCGCCGACAAGCGCCGCGATCGCCCCGCCCGCACTCGCCAGAGCCCAGGCTCCGGCCGCCAGCAGACCGGTCAGGAAATCAACGATGATCAGCGTCAAATGGATCATCACCGTAGGAAGACGTCAGTCCTGCCCAAGTTCCTTCGCTTCCTGATATTTGAGTTCCAGGAAGCGGTTCTGCACCGCCAGCTTGTCAAGGTCGCCGCTGGCCAGATTCTCGCTCATCCGCGCAATTTCGGCATCGATCACCCCCAATCCATCGATCAACTGCCGTTCGGGAATGCGGCCGTTGCGCTCTTCCCGCCGCAGCGGTTCGGGAATGGACTGGTAGCCGGTGACGAGTTCGGGCAGGTGATCGGTCAGCAATTTCCGGATTTCCTGGGCCGCCGGATCCTGTTCGCCCAGCCGTTCGAGTTGCGGCGCCAGGGTTTCCAGCTTGACGCCGATGCTGTCGACCAGGGTAACGGCCGGTGCGGGCAGGGCCTTGCGCTGGTTTTCCAGCCAGATTTCGGTTTGCAGGGGCAAAGCCGTGAGGGCGGTATCCGCCAACGCCTCGGCGCGCACTTTTTTCTCGCCGGGGGCAATGGCAATCAGCAGCACCGCCGCCATCATGACGCCCAGCGCGATCATCACCCCGGTCGTGCCGAGCGGGGTGATGAAGCCCGCCACCGCGCTGGCGACCAGAACAGCGACGATCGCCCAAAAGGCAAATTTGACCTTCCGCATCAGCGCGGCATTGCGGCGGTGCCGGGCGCGCGCCGACAGGCTCTGTCCGCGCTCGCTGTGGCGGCGGAGAACGGCCTCCGCGTCGGCCAGCACGCGGTCGGAACGACTCATTTCCTCAGGCCTCGATCGAACTCAGCAGCGGATTATCGGCGCGGGCCTGGTTTGCGGCCTGCGCCTGCCCCTCGGCACGCGCGATATAGCCCTTCGACTTCTCGACCTCGTTCGACAGCGTGGTCACCGTCGTCTTCATATTCTCCAGCGCCTTCAGCTTGAACGTGTCGATATTGTCCATCGTATCGTAGATATTCTGGAAGGCGCGCTGCAGCGTCTCGATCGGAATGGTGCTGGACGCCGCCTGCTCGTGAATCTGCGCTGTCTGGTTCTTCAGCATCTCGCCCGTCGAATCGATCATGTTCGCGGTCGTCGTGTTGAGTGCGGTGATCTGCTCCAGCACCAGGCGTTGCCCGACCAGCGCCTGCGCCACGGTAACGGCGGTACGCAGCGCCGCGACGGTCGTCGTGCTGGCGCGATCGACACCTTTCACCAGTTCGACATTGTTCTTCTTGACGAGGTCCAGCGCCAGATAACCCTGCACCGTCACCGCCATCTGCGTCAGCAAGTCCTGCGTGCGCTGGCGGATATAGAAAAGCGCGCTTTCGCGGATCGCCTTGGCCTTGGTGGGATCGATCGAATCCAGTTCCAGCGCCTTGGCCTCCAGCCGGGCGTCCAGCGCCTTGCTGATATGGATCATCTGTTCCAGGCGACCCATCGTCGCCCACATATTCTGCCGCTCGACATCGATCGCGGCATTGTCCTTGATCAGCACGTCCTTGCCGCTGGCGAGCGACCCGAGGATCGAATTGATGTGGCTCTGCGCACTCTTGTAGCTGTCGAAATAGTCGCGCATCCGATTGCCGAAGGGGATCAGGCCGAACAGCTTTTTTGGTGCGGTCAAGCTGCCGCGCTTGCCGGGATCGAGATCTTCCACAGTGCGGCGCAGTTCGGCCAGGTCCGCGCCGACCTTGCTGTCGCTGTCCATGGCGCGCACCGGCCGGTCCAGGAATCGGTTGGAATGCCCTGCGGCCTCGGCGATTTCCTTGCGCCCCATATTGGTGAGCTGGTCGACCCGCTGGCCGAATTCCGGCGAATTGGCGTCCTGCGCGACGAGATCGTCGATGAAGGCATCGACCTTCTCGTCGAGCTTTGACTTTTTGTCCTCGTCCAGCGGTACCAGGCCGGCCGCCTTTTCCGGCGCGACGGGCGGCACCGGATCGGGCGGGGTCAGGTTCAGCATGTCGCCGGAAGTCGTTGCGGCAGCGGTTGGCGCGGTCGAAGCCATGTTATCTCCCAGAAGCGCGTGGCGGGTCCGCTGTCATATGTGCATAAAACAGTGGGGCCGCAAGTCTGCCACAGCGTTATAAGGGCGCCCTGGTTGCCATTGCAATCGTCTGAGGTCTGGTTAGGATAACTCGGACAAGATGAGCAGGGGGATCAGATGAAAGGCCGGGAAGAAGCATGGGTGGCGGCGGTTGTCGCTGACCCCCGCTATCATGCACTGGTGGCGGCGCGCGCGCGGCTTGGATGGCTGCTCTCCATCATCATCTTCACGGCCTTTGCAGGTTATCTGCTGCTGATCGCGTTCGACAAGGCGCTGCTTGGCGCGCCGATCGGGACGGGCGTCACCTCCATCGGCATTCCCGTGGGTCTCGGCCTCATCCTGTTGGCGATCGCGCTCACGGGCGTCTATGTCGCCCATGCCAATCGCCATCATGACGCGCGGATGGCTGCGATCCTTTCGGATCATGTTCCCTCGCAGGAGTATGATGCATGAAGGGGTTTGTTACTGCCCTGGCGCTCCTGTTTCCCATCCCTGCCTTCGCCGCCGCGCTGGAGGGGGAGGCGCAGCGCCAGCCGTTGAACCTGGTCGCCATCCTCATGTTCGTCGCCTTTGTGGGCCTGACGCTCTGGATCACCAAGGCAGCGGCGGCGCGGACCCGTACCGCGTCCGACTTCTACACGGCGGGCGGCGGGATCAGCGGTTTCCAGAACGGCCTCGCCATGGCGGGCGATTATATGTCGGCGGCCTCCTTCCTCGGCATTTCGGCGCAGATCTTCAACGACGGCTATGATGGGCTCATCTACTCCACCGGCTTTCTGGTCGGCTGGCCTATCCTGCTGTTCCTGATGGCGGAGAGGTTGCGCAATCTAGGGCGCTACACCTTTGCCGATGTCGCTTCCTACCGCTTCGCCCAGCCACCGGTGCGCAGTTTCGCGGCGGTCAGTACCTTGCTGGTCGTCAGCTTCTACCTGATCGCGCAGATGGTGGGGGCGGGGCAGCTCATCAAATTATTGTTCGGCTTGCCCTATGCCGTGGCGGTGGTGATCGTCGGCGCGCTGATGATGCTCTATGTCCTCTTCGGCGGCATGCGCGCGACGACCTGGGTGCAGATCATCAAGGCAGTGCTGCTGCTAGGTGGCGCCAGCTTCATGGCGCTGATGGTGCTGGCGCAGATGGGCTTCAGCCTTGAAGCGCTGTTTGCCCGCGCGGTGGAAGTGAAGACTGAGGCCGCGCTTTCCAGCGGGGCCGCCATGGCTGAAGCGGCGGAGCGGGGCCGGTCGATCATGGGTCCGGGCAATTTCATCAAGGATCCCGTTTCGGCCATTTCCTTCGGCCTTGCACTGATGCTGGGGACGGCAGGGCTGCCGCATATCCTGATGCGTTTCTTTACCGTTCCGGATGCGAAGGAAGCGCGCAAGTCGGTGCTCTGGGCGACCGGATGGATCGGCTATTTCTACATCCTGACCTTCATCATCGGTTTCGGCGCGATCGTGCTGGTGGGGACGGACGGCAATTATCTGGACGGAGAAGGCGCGCTCCGCGGCGGCGGCAATATGGCGGCGATCCATCTGGCGCATGCGATTGGCGGCAATGCCTTCCTGGGCTTCATTTCGGCGGTGGCGTTCGCGACCATCCTTGCCGTGGTGGCTGGGCTGACGCTTTCGGCGGCATCCGCGGTCAGCCATGATCTCTACGCTACGGTCTTCAAAAATGGTCGGGCGAGTTCGGCGGACGAACTGCGCGTGTCGCGGTTGACCACGCTGGCGCTGGGTGCGCTGGCAGTGCTGCTGGGACTGGTGTTCGAGAAGCAGAACGTGGCCTTCATGGTCAGCCTTGCCTTCGCGTTGGCGGCGTCGGGCAATTTTCCCGTGCTGATCCTCTCGCTGCTCTGGAGCGGCTGCACCACCCGTGGCGCGGCATGGGGCGGGACCATCGGCCTGTTGACGGCCTTTGTCCTGACCCTGCTGTCACCCACGGTCTGGACGACCACCTTCGGTCTGGGACCCGCGCCTTTTCCCTATAGTTCGGCGGCGATCTTTTCCGTTCCGGCGGGTTTCCTCTCGATCTGGCTGATCTCTCTGCTTGACCGATCGCCGCGCGCTGCGGTGGACAGGGCGGGCTATACGGCGCAGCGGGTGCGGGCGGAAACCGGAATAGGGGCCTTCGCCGCGTCCGACCATTAAAGGCGGCGTCCGTCGTCGCGCAGAACTTGCCGCAGCGCGTCATTTCCTGTAGGGGCGCGCCCGATAGTCCTGAGCAGGCGCGGTGCCGGCCGGGAAACCTTAAATCCCGAAGGCAGTTGCATGTCCCTGCGTAATATCGCGATCATCGCGCACGTCGACCATGGCAAGACCACGCTCGTCGACCAGCTTTTCCGCCAGTCCGGCACCTTTCGCGACAACCAGCGCGTCGAGGAACGGGCGATGGATTCGAACGACCTGGAAAAGGAACGCGGCATCACCATCCTGGCGAAGCCCACCTCGGTCGAATGGAACGGCACCCGCATCAACATCGTCGACACGCCCGGCCACGCCGATTTCGGCGGTGAGGTGGAGCGCATCCTGTCCATGGTCGACGGCGTGATCCTGCTGGTCGATTCGTCGGAAGGCGCGATGCCGCAAACCAAGTTCGTGACTGGCAAGGCGCTGGCGCTGGGCCTGAAGCCCATCGTCGTCGTCAACAAGGTCGACCGTCCCGACGAGCGTATCCAGGAAGTGCTGGACGAGGTGTTCGACCTGTTCGTGACGCTGGATGCCACTGACGAGCAGCTCGACTTCCCGGTGCTCTACGCTTCGGGCCGCAACGGCTATGCCAATGAAGACCCGTCGCTGCGTTCGGGCACGCTGGAGCCGTTGTTCCAGAAGATCGTCGACCATGTGCCGCCGCCGGCGCTGGACGTGGACGCGCCGTTCAGCTTCCTGGTGACGTTGCTTGACCGCGACAATTTCCTGGGTCGTGTCCTCACGGGCCGCGTCAATTCGGGCACGCTGAAGGTCAATCAGGCGATCCATGCCATTGATGCGGACGGCAATGTGCTGGAAACCGGCCGTGCGTCGAAGATCCTGTCCTTCCGTGGCCTGGAACGCGTGCCGGTGGAAGAAGCCAGGGCGGGGGACATCATCTCGCTGGCCGGCCTGACGGTCGCGACCGTCGCCAACACCATCGCCGATCCGTCGGTCACCAGCGCGATCCGGGCCCAGCCGATCGACCCGCCGACCCTGTCGATGCGCTTTGCCGTCAATGATTCGCCCATGGCGGGCCGCGAAGGCAGCAAGGTGACCAGCCGCATGATCCGCGACCGCCTGATGCGCGAAGCCGAATCCAATGTCGCGATCAAGGTGACGGAATCGGCGGACAAGGACAGTTTCGAAGTCGCCGGTCGCGGTGAACTTCAGCTTGGCGTGCTGATCGAGACGATGCGCCGCGAAGGCTTCGAACTCGGCATTTCGCGTCCCCGCGTGCTGTTCGGCGAGGACGAGAACGGCAACCGGACCGAGCCCTATGAGACTGTCGTGATCGACGTGGACGATGAGTTCTCCAGCACGGTCGTCGACAAGATGAACCAGCGCAAGGCGGAAATGACCGACATGCGCCCGTCGGGCGGCGGCAAGACCCGCATCACCTTCTCCGCACCCTCGCGCGGCCTGATCGGCTATCACGGCGAATTCCTGTCCGACACGCGCGGCACCGGCATCATGAACCGGCTGTTCGAGAAATATGGCCCGCACAAGGGCAATATCGAAGGCCGCAAGAATGGCGTGCTGATCTCCAACGGCGTGGGTGAGGCGGTGGCCTATGCCCTTGGCCCGCTGGAAGAGCGCGGCGTCCTGATGGTCGGCGTGGGCGAAGCGCTCTACGAAGGCATGATCATCGGCCAGAACGCCAAGCCGGAAGACCTGGAAGTCAACCCGATGAAGTCGAAGGCGCTGACGAACTTCCGCGCTTCGGGCAAGGACGACAGCATCCGCCTGACCCCGCCATGGAAGATGACGCTGGAACAGGCCATCGCTTACATTGACGACGATGAAATGGTCGAGGTGACGCCCAAGAACATCCGTCTGCGCAAGCGCTATCTCGACCCGAACGAGCGCAAGCGCATGTCGCGGGCCAAAGCCGCCGCCTGATCTGGCGGAAGGACGAAAAAAGGGGCTGGCATCGCGAGATGCCGGCCCTTTTTGCGTTTGGAAGGTCCGGAATGGGCCGTTTTCCGCCGAAGTTCACACCATATGCGCGCGCATGCGCGCCCGCGCGTAGCGTTCGGGGCAATGATTTCCACATGTCAAAGACGGAGCGGGAATAGGCAGGCCGGGGGATGTAGGACAGGATAAAAATGGTGCCGGATCGCGGAATAGGATGCTTTTTCGCCCGCCGTGGCACGGAGGATACAGTTGGTTGGGGAGACCTTGCCTCCGGCCATCGTCCCGCTGCCAGCAAGGCCCGCATATCGCCTCCACAACCGCCTGTTTCACCTTCGCAAAGCTGCTGGCTTCCGTGCTGCGCGCTCTTTATGGTCGCGCAATTCTTTCTTCCCGCGAAAGCTCCTCATGCACCTCCTCACAGGCCTAGCCGGTATCGCGCTGATCCTTGCCATTGCCGTCGCCCTTTCTTCCGACCGCCGCGCCATCCGGCTTCGCGTCGTCGGCGCGGCATTCCTGTTGCAGGCGGGCATTGCCCTGCTGGTGCTTTATGTCCCCGCCGGACGCGCCGCCATCGCCGGCATATCGCGTGGCGTGGCGAACCTGCTCGGCTATGCGCAGGCTGGAACGGATTTCATCTTCGGCCCGCTCGCCAAGCCGGAGATTGGCGGCGCGAGCTTTGCCATTGCCGCCTTGCCGGTGATCATCTTCTTCGCCAGCCTGGTTTCGATCCTCTACCATCTGGGCATCATGCAGCAGATCGTGCGCTGGGTCGGCGGCGCGATCGAGAAGGTGACGGGCGTTTCGAAGGTCGAAAGTCTCTGCGCCGCCGCCAACATCTTCGTCGGGCAAAGCGAAAGCCCCCTCGTCATCCGCCCCTATCTGGCGGGACTGACGCCGCCGCAGCTTTTCGCGGTGATGACCAGCGGCATGGCGGGGGTCGCGGGAACCATATTGGCCGCCTATGCCGCCATGGGCATCAAGATCGATTATCTGCTGGCGGCGAGTTTCATGTCAGCGCCCGGCGGCCTGCTGATGGCGAAGATCATGATGCCGGACGAAGCGGACCGTGAACCCGAACTTCCGCTGGGCGATCATCCCGACATCGTCCTTCCTGAAAACCGGATCGGCGGCACCGGCCCCGCTGTGCTGGCGCCGGAGGAAATGTCGCGCGATCCGATGCCGTCCGCCGCCCATGATGAGGAGAAGCCGGCCAACCTGATCATGGCGGCCGCGCAGGGCGCGCAGACGGGCGTGAAGCTGGCCGTGGCGGTCGGCGCCATGCTGCTGGCCTTCGTTGCGCTGGTCGCACTGGCAAACGGCATATTGGGCGGCATCGGCGGCTGGCTCGGCTATCCCGGCCTCAGCTTCCAGCAGCTATTGGGCTATGTCTTTTCACCGGTCATGTATCTGCTCAACATTCCCTGGACGGAGGCGCAGGTGGCGGGTGGCCTGTTCGGCACCAAGGTCGTGCTCAACGAGTTCGTCGCCTATATCAACCTGGGGCAGGTGCAGGGTGCGCTGTCGCCCGCGACCGTCGCCATCGTCACATTCGCGCTTTGCGGCTTCGCCAATTTCAGCTCGATAGCGATCCAGATGGCCGTCACGGGCAATCTGGCGCCGAGCCAGCGCCCGGTGATCGCCCGGCTGGGGGTCAAGGCGCTGGTCGCGGGCAGCCTGGCCAATCTGATGAGCGCGGCGCTGGCCGGACTGATGCTCAGCCTGCGCTGATCGTTCCGAATCCATTTGCTGTCCTGCGAAAGTCAGGCTTCTGCCAGGACGAGTGAAAACAGCCCCTCCTCATCGCTCCATTCGCGCACCGGTTCCCAGTCACCGGCGCGCAGCAGCAGCCTTTCGTCGCGTGGGCCATATTTATGGCTGCTTTCGGTATGGATCGTTTCGCCCTCCGTCATGCGGAAGCATTGGCCCGCGACGTGGAAGTGAAGCGGCCGCACCGCTTCCAGATGCATTTCAATCCGCGCCTTGTCGTCGTTCCAGACGGCGCGATGGACGAAGCCGTCCAATGGCAGGTCGCCGTCCAGTTCCCGATTGATGCGCCTGATCAGGTTGAGGTTGAATGCTGCCGTCACGCCGGCTGCGTCATCATAGGCGGCGACCAGCCGGCCGCGATCCTTGATCCGGTCCATGCCGATCAGCAGCATCGCTCCCTCGCCGAGAAGGCGCCGCATCGCCCGCAGCAGGTCGACCGCCGCATGGGGTTCCATATTGCCGATGGTCGATCCGGGGAAGAAGCCAAGGCGTGGCAGCCCGTCGATCGCGGTGGGCAAGGCCAGATCGGTGTTGAAGTCGCCCACCAGCGGCAAAACCGGCAAGCCCGGAAAGGCCGATGCCAATTGCGCGCTCGACGCATGGAGGAAGTCGCCGCTGATGTCGACCGGCACATAGGCGGCCGGATCGATGGCGCGCAGCAGATGGGGGGTTTTGCGTGCACTGCCCGCGCCGAATTCCACCACGGCCCGGCCGGGGCCGATCGCGGCGGCGAAATCCCGGCCATGCCGCTCCAGCAGGGCGGTTTCCGTGCGTGTCGGATAATATTCCGGCAGATCGGTGATCGCTTCGAACAGTTCCGAACCGCGCTGGTCGTAGAACCAGATGGGCGGCGTCGCCTTGGGCTCGCGGGACAGCCCCTCGATAATGTCCCGCCGGAAGGCCGGATCGGGGGCGGGCAGCGATGGCGGGGCATTTTCGGTCAGGAGCATCGCCTCACAGATCCTTTGCCAGCCGCAGTCCGGTGAACTGCCAGCGTTGATGGGGGTAGAAGAAATTGCGGTAGCTCGCGCGCAAATGACCCCGCGGGGTGGCGCAACTGCCGCCCTTCAGCACGAACTGGCCGGACATGAACTTGCCGTTATATTCGCCCACCGCACCCTCGGCGGCGCGGAAACCGGGGTGGGGGCGATAGGCGCTGCCCGTCCATTCCCAGACGTCGCCGAACATCTGCGTCAGGGCGGCAGCACCGTTCGCGGCGCGGGGGCGGGGGCAGGCCGCATCGTCCAACTGATTGCCGCTGGTAGGCGCGATATTGAGTGCCGCACTTTCCCATTCCGCCTCCGTGGGCAGTCGCGCGCCCGCCCATCGGGCATAGGCGTCCGCCTCATAGAGGCTGATATGGCATACCGGGGCGGCGGGATTGACCGGCTTGCGCCCGTCCAGGCCAAAGCGCGTCCAACCTCGTCCGTCCCGTCGCCAGTAAAGCGGCGCGTCGATCCGTTCCGCCTCTACCCAGGCCCAGCCGTCCGACAGCCAATGGGCGGCGTCGGCATAGCCGCCATCCTCCATGAAGCTGATCCATTCGCCATTGGTTATCGGCCGGTGCGCCAGGGCATGGGGGTGGAGAACCGCCTTGTGGCGGGGGGTTTCGCAATCGAAGGCGAAATCGCTCTTTCCGTCATCGCCGATCTCGACCAGGCCCTGCCGACCCTCGATCCAGTGGAGCGGGCCGGGAACGGGCGCCGGCAGCGCATTGGGCGCATCGTACAGGGCCGGCTCCAGCGGGTTCAGCGACAACAGATGCTGCATGTCGGTGAGCATGAGTTCCTGATGCTGCTGTTCATGATGAAGGCCGAGCAGCACCAGAGCCTGCGCATCGGGCATCAGCATCGGCAGCGCGGTGGTCAGCGCCGCGTCGACATGGGCGCGGTAGGCGCGGATTTCATCCAGCGTCGGGCGGGTGAGCATGCCCCGCATCGGCCGGGCGTGGCGTGGACCCTCGGCCTCATAGTAGCTGTTGAACAGATAGGCGTAATGCGGGTCGAAGGGCGTGTAGCCCGCCACATTGTCGCGCAGGACGAAGCTTTCGAAGAACCAGCTCACATGGGCCAGGTGCCATTTGGCGGGGGAAGCATCGGCCATGGACTGGACCGTGGCGTCCGCGTCCGACAGGGGCGCGGCGATCGCCTCGCTCAACGCCCGCACTTCGCGGTAGCGGGTCAGGAGGTCGATCTGGCCCGGTGCGGTCCGGCTTCTTGCCATGCATGCCCCTTCGATACGGTTGCGCCGCTCTCAACCAATAATCGCATGAGGGGGCCTGTAGGTTCCGACCGTCCCCGGCGCATCCATGGGAATTGCTGGACAAGGGCGCGTCGCTTGACCAAATGATGGCCAGTCATGACCAAGCGCATCCTTCTCATCGTGTCGGGCGGCATCGCGGCCTACAAATCGCTGGAGCTGGTGCGGCTGCTGCGCAAGCGGGGCATTGCCGTGCGGGCGGTGCTGACGGAGAGCGCCGGGAAATTCGTGACGCCGCTGTCGCTGGGCGTGCTGACCGAGGACCATGTCTATGGCGACATGTTCGACCTCAAGGAAGAGCGGGAGATCGGCCATATCCAGCTTTCGCGGCAGGCCGACCTGGTGGTGGTTGCGCCGGCGACGGCGAACATACTTGCCAAGATGGCCGGCGGCATTGCCGATGATCTGGCGACCACGTTGCTGCTGGCGACCGACAAGCCGGTGCTTGCCGTCCCAGCGATGAACGTGCGCATGTGGCATCATGCGGCGACGCAGCGGAACGTTGCCCAGCTCAAGGCCGACGGCGTGCATGTGATGGAACCGGACAGCGGCGAAATGGCCTGCGGCGAATTCGGCAAGGGCCGTCTGCCCGATCCCGAGGCGATCGCGGCGGAAGTGGCGCGGCTGCTCGCCCGGCCGCTTGCCGCCGATCCGCTTGCGGGGCAGCCGGATTTCGAGACGGCGGATGCGCCGCTTGCGGGACGGCATGTGCTGGTGACGGCGGGGCCGACGCATGAGCCGATCGACCCGGTCCGCTACATCGCCAACCGATCATCCGGCAAGCAGGGCTTTGCCATAGCGGCCGCAGCGGCGCGGGCAGGCGCGCGGGTGACTTTGGTGGCGGGCCCCGTACATCTGCCGACGCCAGCGGGCGTAAGCCGCGTCGATGTGGAAACCGCGCGGGAGATGCTGGCGGCGGTGGAAGGCGCGTTGCCGGCCGATGCGGCGATCATGGTGGCGGCCGTCGCGGACTGGCGCACGGCCGATGCCGCGAATCAGAAGCTCAAAAAGGATGGCTCCGGCAAGCCGGCACCCTTGGCCCTGGTGGAGAATCCCGACATCCTCGCCACGCTGGGCCGGCATGCGAAGCGTCCCACCCTGCTGGTCGGCTTTGCCGCCGAGACGCAGAAGATCGCCGAACATGCGCAGGCGAAGCTGGCGCGCAAGGGCGCCGACTGGATCGTCGCCAACGATGTGTCGGGCCCACCCGGCTCCAGCGTGATGGGTGGCGATTCCAACAGCGTGCACATTGTTTCGAAAGATGGCGTCGAGAGCTGGGACCATCTGCCCAAGGATGCCGTCGCCACCCGTTTGATAGAAAAGGTCGCTCATGTCCTCTCCTCTTCCGCCCATTGAAATCCGCCTGAAGCGCCTGCCCCATGGGGAGGGTCTGCCGGTGCCGGCCTATGCCACGGCGCATGCGGCGGGGCTGGATGTCGTGTCGGCGGAGGACGTCACCCTCGCGCCTGGCGGCCGGCATGCGGTGGCGACGGGTTTTGCCATGGCGATTCCGGAAGGTTATGAAGTGCAGGTGCGGCCGAGATCCGGTCTGGCGCTGAAACATGGCATCAGCCTGCCCAACACGCCGGGGACGATCGATGCGGATTATCGCGGCGAGTTGAAAGTCATATTGATCAATCTGGGCGAGGAACCCTTTGTGATCGCGCGGGGCGACCGGATCGCGCAACTGGTCGCCGCGCCGGTGCAGGTGGCCCGCTTCGCCGAGGTCGAGGAACTGGACGAGACGGCGAGGGGCGCGGGCGGCTTCGGATCGACGGGGGTGCGTAACTGATGGCATCACTCCCCCTCACCGACGATCAGCTTGAACGCTATGCCCGCCATATCGTGCTGAAGGAGATTGGCGGCGCGGGCCAGGCGCGGCTGTTGTCGGCGGATGTGGCGATCATCGGTGCGGGCGGGATCGGCAGCCCGGCGATCCTCTATCTCGCGGCGGCGGGGGTCGGGACCATCCGGGTGATAGACGATGATATGGTCGCCCTCTCCAATCTTCAGCGGCAGGTGCTGTTCGACACCGACGCGATCGGCGCGTCCAAGGCCGAAAGCGCGATGGCGGCCGTTGCGCGGCTCAATCCGGACGTGAAGCTGATCCCGATCAATGCCCGTATCGATGCGGACAACGCCGCGCTGATGCTGCGGGATGCCGATGTGGTGCTGGACGGTTGCGACAGTTTCGCGACCCGATTGGCGGTGGCTGATTGCACGCAAAAGTTGAGGATTCCCCTGGTTTCGGCGGCGGTCGGGCCATTTGAGGGGCAGTTGGCGACCTATCGCGGCTGGGAAGCGGGCAAGCCCTGCTATCGCTGCCTTGTCGGATCGCCGGAGGATGCGCCGGAGCGGAATTGTTCCGAAACGGGCGTGATCGGGGCGTTGACGGGCGTGATGGGCAGCCTGGCGGCGCTGGAGGTGATCCGCGCGCTGGTTCCCTTTGGCGAAGATATGGCGGGGCGCCTGCTGCTCGCCGACCTGCTGTCGATGCGGTTCCGGACCGTGGCGGTGCCCAAGGACGCCGCCTGCCAGGGCTGCGCCGCGGAACTATGCGCGAACTGAGGATCGTCGTCGCGACGGCGGATGCCGAGCGGCTGCGCGGCGCATTGGTGATGGCGGCGACCCAGGCGGCGCTGGGCGGCGGCGCGGTCCTGTTCCTGCAACAGGATGCGGTAGGGCTGTTGCGCATGCCCCTGGCAGCGCCCCTTGACGAAGCGCATCGGTCGGCGGGCCTGCCCTCGCTGGCGATGCTGATCGAAGAGGCGGTGGAATTGGGCGTGACCCTGCTCGCCTGTCAGAGCGGACTTGTGCTTTGCGGCATGTCGGCGGACGATCTGCCCAAGGGTGTGGAGGTTGGCGGGCCGATCGGGTTCCTGCAGCAGACGAGCGACGAGGCCCGGCTGATATTCGTGTGAGGTGGCTGGCCCGTTCATGGTGGTCGGGAAACGGGCGGTCTGCTGGAGACAATTGTCCTAGAAGGATTGGCCCCAGAATTTGGCTACCTTCGGATCGCTGGCGCAGGAGGTTCGCAGCGCCTGCCATTGCGCCTGATCCAGCGCCGGTCGGTAAGCTGTGCCCGGCTTGACGGCGGCGGCGAAGCGGCGGCGGCGTTCGGCGGACAGCGGATGGGAGGAAAGCCAGCTCATCGCCCGCGCTTCCGTGCCTTCATCCTTGCCGCCGATCCGATCGAAGAAGGCGGCGGTCGCGGCGGGCGAAATCCCGGCGGCGCGCATCTGGTCGATGGCGACCCCGTCCGCGGCAGTCTCCGCGCCGCGGCCGTAGCTCAGCGACAATACGCCGTTCAGATAATTGCCCGCATTGCCCCCCGCGCCGCCCAGCACGACGCTGAGGCCAAGCTGGCGGATGAGGCCCGTCATCGTGTCGCGGTGGCGCACATGGCCCAGTTCATGGCCAAGCACGCCCGCGACTTCATCGGCGGACTTTGCCTGCTGGACCAGTCCGTCGAAGAGGATGATCCGTCCCCCCGGCAATGTCACCGCATTCACCATCGGAATATTGGCAAGTGCGATGTCGCGGGCCTCATGGCCCGGGTCGATCCGTGCCGCCAGTCCCCTGAGCGCGGCGTCGCCCGCCGGCGTGTGGCAGAAACGGCCGCCGAAATCGCCCACCATGGCGTCGCCCATCCGGTTCTCCCAGGCGTGCGGGACGAGCGGGGCGATGGCGGCGGGTGCCTCGAGCGCGCCCCAGATGATGAGAGCGGCGGCGATGGTGAAGACGGCGGCCGCCGGCCACAGGCCGAAGCGGTCGATCCAGCGGCCATAGCGTTCGCCCTTCGGCAAATGGGTGGCGATGTCGGCTGGCGCTTCGCCGGAAAAGCCCATGCGCCAGCCGGGAACCGTCTTATGGCCATAGGCGGAACGATCGCCCTGCAGGCCGATGACGGTGAGGTCGCTCCAGTCGGCGGGCAGGCCCGCCCAGCCGCTTTCCGGCTCCTCCAGCACAAAGCCCGTGCCGGCGGGTCGCAGCAGGACTTCGCGCCGGACCGCCGTCACGCCGTCATAATGCCAGAGCCGGAAGTCGGACATGCGGCTTAGAAAGCGCCCACGTCGAGCGCGTCCAGCAGGCCCTCGCCATGGCGGCTGGTCTTCGTCTGCGACTGGGTGAGTTCGTCGGTATAGATGGTGCCGGTCACGCCCATATGGGTGACGAAGAATTTCCAGTGCCGATATTGCAGGAAGATCGAACCGACGCCGAGCGTGCAGACCACCAGCGCAATGTCACCCAGGAACAGCAATATCCAGTCCCTGGTCCGGGCGTAGAAATGGAAGTCGAGGCCGGTGAGCGACAGCCCTTCCACCGCTTCACGGAAGAAGCTGGCGTAGAAGGCGAGCGCGATGAGGCCGAGCCCCATATAAAAGACCAGCACGAGCGCGATGATGCCTATTATGACCCCGGCCATGCGGGAGCCCACATTGTCCTGCCCCGGAAAGCCCACCATGGCGACCATCACCCCTCCGCCCACGAACAGCAGGATCGGCAGGAGGTAGAAGAGCAGGAAACGCCTGAAGGTCGGGCCGTGATCGCCCGCGGCTTCGAAGGCATGCGGGCCGAAGCTCATCTTGTTCCAGCGCTCGTTCCACAGCGACATCATCGACCAGGGGATGAGCAGTCCGAGAGCCAGGCTGCCCACCGCGGACTTCCACATATAGGAAATGCCGTAGCCAAAGCCCTGATCGTCGCTGCCGCCCCGGATGCCGTGCCACCATGTCCGGCTGAGCCGGTAGCGCAGCGCGCGGAAGCGGGCGAGGCCGACCATGTAGAAGATCGTCACGAACGCCGCGAGCGTCAGTATCGCGGCTATCCCCTGATGCCCCTGGAGGATCAGCGCCTGCGCGCCGAATTGCAGGAAGAGGAAGGGCAGGCCGATCAGCACGACCACCATCAGGAAGCCCAGGAACAGTTCCTTGCCCGTGCCCGTCCATTCCAGCCGGTCGTCGATGAAGCGCGTATTCGCCCAGAGATAGCGCCGCGTGCGCGTCGTCGCCCAGAAACGGTATATGCCCAGCGTGACGATCGTCAGCAGCAGGTTGGTGAAGGCGATCGGCGCATAGTCGCGCCAGTTGCCCTCGAAAGCGAAGCCGTCGCCGCCTATGCGTTCCTGATCCATGATGCCCCCCTTTGGTCCCCGGTGGGAGAAGACTATGCCGGGAACCGTCGGTCAAGGGGTTTCATGGTTGTATGGAATGCTATCCCGCTGAAATCAGGCGGATCGGCATTTTACGGGTGATCAGAAGCTGGCGTAGCGTTCATTGCCGATGAAGCCGAGCTTCGTCACGCCTGACCGCCGGATGTCGGCCAGCACTTCATCCACCGTCACATAGCGGGCGCCGGCATCGGGCTGGAACTGCAACTCCGGTTCGGCAGGCAGGCGCAGCGACGCGGCAAGATATTGGCGGAGCGTCAGTCGGTCGACGGCCCCGCCGTTCCAGCGGATGGTACCGTCGGCGTCGATGCCGACCCTGTTCTTGACGGTGTCGACCGGTGGTGGGATCAGTTCCCTGGGGGTCTGCGGCAGGTCGACGCCGACGCTGTGCGTCTGGATCGGGATCGTGATGATGAACATGATCAGCAGCACCAGCATCACGTCGATCAGCGGCGTGGTGTTCATGTCCGACATTGGCGTTTCCCCGTCGCCCGGCCGGGGTCTTGCGAAGCTCAAGGCCATATGCATCCCTCCTGTTGAAATAATGATATAACAACACATGCATGATGCACCGACTGCGATGCACTGACAAGAGGGCTTCTCTGGCAAGAGGGCTTCTATTGACAGGGCGGGCGGCCCATTTATGGGGAAGGCGCGGCCCTTTTCGGCTGCGCAACCTGCATTTCAACAGAAAGACCCCCCGTGTCCGCCATGCTCAAGATAACCCTGCCCGATGGTTCCGTGCGTGAAGTCGCGCCCGGCACTACCCCGGCGGACATTGCGGCGGCGATCGGGCCGGGCCTGGCCAAGGCTGCCATCGCCGCGCGCGTCGATGGCGAACTGCGCGACATCATGCGGCCGCTGGAGGCCGACGCGCAGCTGGCGCTGGTGACGGCGAAGGACGAGGCCGATGCGCTGGAACTGGCGCGGCACGACTTTGCCCATGTGCTGGCCGAAGCGGTGCAGGCGCTTTTTCCGGGGACGCAGATCACCTTCGGTCCGGCGACGGACGATGGTTTCTATTATGACTTCGCGCCCCCGGTCGTCGAAGGAAAGCAGCGGCCCTTCACGGAGGAAGACCTGCCCGCCATCGAGGCGAAGATGCGGGAGATCATTGCCGCCGACAAGCCGCTCAGGCGTGAAGTGTGGAAGCGCGAGGAACTGATCGCGCGCTGGCGGGCGGAGGGCGAGACGTTCAAGGCCGAATGGGCCGCCGAGCTGCCCGACGGCGAGGAACTGACCGTCTATTGGTCGGGTGGCGACTGGCTCGACATGTGCCGCGGACCGCATCTGGCCTCGACAGGCAAGCTCGATCCGGCGGCGTTCAAGCTGACCCGCGTGTCGGGCGCCTATTGGCGCGGCGACCAGAAAAATGCGATGCTTTCGCGCATCTATGGCACCGGCTGGCTCAATCGTAAGCAGCTCGACGCGCATCTGACGCGGCTGGAGGAAGCGGGCAAGCGCGACCATCGCAAGCTGGGCGCGGAGATGGACCTGTTCCACCTTCAGCAGGAAGCGCATGGCAGCGTCTTCTGGCACCCCAAGGGCTATATCATCTGGCGCGAACTGGAAGCCTATATGCGCCGTGCCATCGATGCGGCGGGCTATCGCGAGGTGAAGACGCCGCAGGTGATGGACGCGCGCCAGTGGGAGCAGTCGGGCCACTGGGGCAAATATCGCGAGAATATGTTCGTCATCCCCGACGAAGTGCCCAATGTCGCGGATGAAGGGCCGCTGGTGTCGGACGATGCCGACTGGATGGCGTTGAAGCCCATGAATTGCCCGGCGCATGTCCTGATCTTCCGCCAGGGGATCAAGAGCTATCGCGACCTGCCCTTGCGTTTCTACGAAAATGGCTGCTGCCATCGCAACGAGCCGCATGGGGCGCTGCATGGCCTGATGCGCGTGCGCCAGTTCACGCAGGACGACGCGCACATCTTCTGCCGTGAGGACCAGATCGTGGAGGAGGTGCGGGCCTTCTGCGCGCTGGCGGACCGCATCTACAAGGATTTCGGCTTCACCTACTCGATCAAGCTCGCCCTGCGTCCGGAAAAGCGCTTCGGCAGCGATGCGATGTGGGACCAGGCGGAAAATGAACTGCGCGACGCGGTGGCGGCGGCGGGCCTCAATACGCCCGAATTTGGCTGGGAGGAACTGCCGGGTGAAGGCGCCTTCTATGCGCCGAAGCTGGAATGGCACCTGACCGATGCGATCGGGCGGACATGGCAGGTCGGCACCATCCAGTCGGACCGGGTGCTGCCGGAGCGGCTGGACGCATCCTATGTGGGTGAGGATGGCGAGCGGCATCGGCCGGTGATGCTCCATCGCGCGATCTTCGGCTCCTATGAACGGTTCATCGGCATCCTCATTGAACATTATGCCGGCCGTTTCCCGCTCTGGCTGGCGCCGGTGCAGGCGGTGGTGGCGACCATCGTGTCCGATGCGGACAGCTATGCGAGCCAGGTGGTGGAGAAGCTGCGGGCGGCCGGCATCCGCGCCGAAACCGACGTCCGCAACGAAAAGATCAACTACAAGGTGCGCGAGCATAGCCTTGCGAAAGTGCCGAATCTGTTGGTCGTCGGCCGCCGGGAGGCGGACGAAGGGACGGTGGCGCTGCGCGAGCTGGGCAAGGAAGGGCAGAGCCTTCTTTCTCTCGATGATGTCATCGCCCGTCTTGCAAAGGAGGCACGGGCACCCGATATGCGGTGAGGCAGCAATGCCACATGGGACCGGCAAATCAGCGATTGCGGACTTGCCGGCCCTTTCGGCTTTGCGCTAGAGGCTGCTCCGATTGAGTCGGAGCACTCTCTAGCTCGTCTTTTGCCGTATCCGCGATCGGTTGGTTGTTCCGGCTGATCGCAAAATGCGCGGGAGTCCGCCGGAGCCGTTTCGTAATTGCCATAGGAGAAGCCACTATACGTCCCCCGATGATGCGCCGTCCCATGGCGCCGCCGCCGAAGTCCGGTCCCCGTTACAACGAGTTCATCAACGTGCCCAAGGTGCGCGTGATCGATGACGAAGGCGAAAATCTGGGCGTGATGTATACGCAGGAAGCGATCGAGCGCGCCTATGAGCTGGGGCTGGACCTGGTCGAGGTGTCGCCCAACGCCGATCCGCCGGTGTGCAAGTTCCTGGACATCGGCAAGTACAAGTATGAGGCGCAGAAGAAGGCGAACCTTGCCCGCAAGACCCAGAGGACGCAGGAGATCAAGGAGATCAAGATGCGTCCGAACATCGACGATCATGACTATGATACGAAGATGAAGAAGGTCCATGACTTCATCGGCGAAGGCGACAAGGTGAAGATCACCTTGCGGTTCCGTGGCCGTGAATTGTCGCACCAGCAGCTGGGCATGCAACTCCTCCAGCGCGTGGCGGAGAATGTAGGCGAGATCGCGAAGGTCGAAGCCTATCCCCGCATGGAGGGGCGCCAGATGCTGATGGTGCTGGCGCCGAAATAAGCTTGCCGATTTTCGGTGGTCTTTGTCGGGCGGGGTCTGGAAGCAGGCTCCGCCTGAACTGTTTCCGATGCGGCTTCTGGATGACCCTTGAGGTGGTCTCGGCATGGATCATGCCGATTGAGGGCCGGGAATTACCGCAGGCTGACGGCGGGCCGCTCGGCGCGCTGGATCTGGCCGCGGCCCGAATTTTTCGCGCGATAGAGCGCCTCGTCGGCCTTGCCGATCGCCGTCATCACCGGGCCGCCCCGCCAGGCGCATAGCCCGACGGAGAAGGTGATCGGTTGTCCGTTCACCGTGCCCACGGGCTCTCGCCGCATCCGTTCCGCAATGCGGGCCAGCGACCAGCTTGCCTCCTCCTCTATGGCGTCCTGATAGAAGATCGCGAAAGCCTGTCCGGCCCAGCGGGCGATGATGTCGACGCGACGGGTCTGCGACGACAGGCGCGTGGCGAAATCGACGAGCACGCGATCGCCTTCCTCATGACCGAGCATCTCGTTGACCTGCGTGAAATGGTCGAGGTCGATGATCGCGATGCAGCCCTTGCGCCCGGCCAGCGGCAGCGCGTCGAGCTGGGCCAGGAAGCCGCGACGGTTGGGAATGCCGGTCAGCGCATCCTCATTGGCCGCGATGTTCAGTGCGTCGATCTGTTCGCGCGTCGTGGCGGCGGGGCCGCGCACGCGGTGGAAGAGCCTGGTGGAGATGTCGATCATTTCCCGCAGCGTCGGTGCCCAACGCTTGCGTTCCGGCTGCTCCACCGGGTTCAGCGCGTTCACCTGCCCGTGGAGCGGGTCCAGCAGCGCGCCAATGCCGATCAGCGCTCCGGCAGCGCCCGCCATGGTCGCCAGCGTCAAGATGATGAACTCCGCCCAGGCGATCCGCCCCGTCGCCGTGCCCCACAGGATATAGCCGAGCAGCGGCAGATGAGTGGTCACAAGGCAGAGGGTCAGGAGGCGAAGCCGCAAGGGGCGGGGGAAGATGAAGGAAGTCGCGAGGTAGAATTGCATCCCTGGGCCCTGTCATAGCGATCGGGCCAAAATTGGGGCGGCGCGTAAAGAGGCGGTGAAGCAACAGGGTTAACGCCTGGCGCAGGGACGAACCGTGCTGCCCATGAGTCGAATGGCGTCGATTGCCGGGAAATCGCTTCAGCGCGACGCGCCCGGCACCCATTTGACATCGCCCGCACCATTGCCGTTAAGGCGCCGCGCCATCACGAACAGCAGGTCGGACAAACGGTTGAGATAGGCCAATGCCTGCGGATTGATCGCGACCTCGACGGCTGCGGCGGTGGCCGAGCGTTCGGCGCGGCGGGTGACGGCACGGGCCAGATGCACGGCGGCGGCGGCGTGCGAGCCGCCGGGCAGGACGAAGCTGTCCAGTGGGGCGAGATCGGTGTTCATCGCATCGATCTGCTGCTCCAGCCGATCGACCTGGGACGAGACGATCCGCAACGCCCAGGGTTCGTCCTCCCCCTCCGGCATAGGTGTGGCCAGGTCGGCGCCCAGGTCGAACAGATCATTCTGGATGGTCGTCAGCCAGCCCGCCTCCGGCCTGTCGCCGATCGCGATGACGGCGAGGCCGATGGCGCTGTTCGCCTCATCGACGTCGCCTACCGCCTGCATGCGCGGCGCATGTTTGGGCAGGCGGGATCCATCCACCAGCCCGGTCGTGCCCGCGTCACCGGTGCGGGTGTAGATCCTGTTCAGCTTCACCATGACGGGCGGGCGCTCAGCCGTGGCCCTTCATCAGCAGCAACAGCGCCACGATGATCACCGCCACTGCCTGAAACAGGATGCGGTTCATCATCATCCTGTTCTGCTTGAGGCTGGATGGACTGGGTCCGCCTTCCGGCGAGTTCAACTGTTCCTTGGTCGCCTGCAGAAAGGCGATGATTCCCCGGATCAGGGCGAACAGGGTGGCGCCCATGGCCAGGATGAGGGCGATGACGAGCAGCGTGTTCATGAGATCGAATCTAGGCGCTGCCCAGGGAAATGCCAATCGGAAAGCGCGCATGGCGCAGATCGTCGGCCAGGCGCCGCGGGTCCATGCCCTCCGCGCGCAGATCGGCCAGGCCGATCGATCCGTCGCGCTTGGCCAGCCGCCTGCCGTCCGGTCCGACCAGCAGGGGATGGTGGGCATAGAGGGGGGAGGGCAGGTCGAGCAGCGCCTGGATCAGGCGGTGGATGTCGGTCGCGGGGCGCAGATCCTCGCCGCGCAATATATGGGTCACGCCCATCGCCGCATCGTCCAGCGTGCAGGAAAGATGATAGCTGGCGGGCGCATCCTTGCGCGCCAGCACGACGTCGCCCGCGGCAAGCGGTCCGGCAGGGACGGCCGTTGCCGCATCGTCATTCGGCGGGAAGGGCAGGGCATGCCATTGCAGCGGGCCCGCCCGCGCGACCGCCTGCGCCATGTCGATCCGCCATGCATGGGGATGGCCGGCCGCGATCCGGCTTGCCCGATGCGCATCGTTCAGCCCGCGACATGTGCCGGGATAGACCGGCCCCTCCGGCCCGTGCGGCGCCGTCGCGCTGGCGGCGATGTCGGCGCGGGTGCAGAAGCACGGATAGAGCAGGCCCATGGCCTTCAGTCGTTCCAGCGCCGATTGATAATGGTCGAGCCGCGCCGACTGGAACACGATGTCCCCGTCCCAGGCGATGCCCAGCCAGTGCAGATCCTCGACGATGCCGGCGACATGCTCCGGCCGGCTGCGGGTGCCGTCTATATCCTCGATCCGCAGGCGGAAGGACCCGCCCCGCGCCCGCGCCAGGTCCATGGCCAGCAGCGCCGACCAGCCATGGCCGACATGCAACCTACCCGTGGGGCTTGGCGCAAAGCGAGTCACCATATGCTGTGGTCGTGCCGATTGAGTCATACAGGCCCTTGACGGGATGGGGTCGATGATGCTGTCATGCTGTCGTCACCTTTCTGATCGATCAGGGCGGTGGCGAAAGGGGGTTGAAGGGTAATATATGTACCATCCCGACCTGATACGACATCCGGAAAACTGTCCGGCTTTGGTCCTGAATGCGGACTACACGCCTTTAAGCTATTATCCGTTGAGCCTGTGGCCCTGGCAAACCGCCATCAAGGCGGTTTTTTTGGATCGGGTGGACATCGTCGCCAGCTATGAGCGGCAGGTGCACAGCCCCAGCGTCCAGATGCAGATACCTTCCGTGATCGCGCTGAAGCAATATGTGAAGCCGTCGGAACATCCCGCCTTCACCCGGTTCAACCTGTTCCTGCGCGACAAGTTCGCCTGCCAATATTGCGGCTCCCCGAACGATCTGACCTTCGACCATGTCATTCCGCGGCGCGCGGGCGGGCGGACGACCTGGGAAAATGTCGCCACGGCCTGTTCGCCCTGCAATCTGAAGAAGGGCGGGCGGACACCGAAGGAGGCGCATATGCAATTGCATGTGACGCCGATCCGCCCGACAAGCTGGCAATTGCAGGAACATGGCAGGGCCTTCCCGCCCAACTATCTGCACGAAAGCTGGCACGACTGGCTCTATTGGGACGTGGAACTGCTGGCGTAAAATCCCTCTCCGGAGGGGATGCCGTCAATCCAGGCCCGGCAGCCAATCCAGGTCCATATCCTTGTGCCGGTTGGTATAATGGCCGATTTCCTCCAGCCGCGCCATGTCGCGCAGGGTGATCCGTCCATTGGCCCGGCTGATCAGCCCTTCCTGTTCCATCTGCCGGATCATCCGGTTCACGTGGACGGAGGTGAGGCCGATCGCGTCCCCGATCTCCTCCTGCGTCAGCTTGAGGTCGAAGCTGTCAGTGATGCCATCGTCGGTCACCCGCAGGCGGTCGAATATGTCGAGCAGGAAGGATGCCACCCGCGCCTTGGCAGAGGTGCGTCCCAGGGAGGCGAGCCGGTCCGTCAGCGCGACCCGTTCCGCATTGGAAAGCAGGAACAGCAGCGCTGCGACGCGGGGATATTCCTCTAGCAGACGGCGCAGCGCATGCTTGTCGAACGGGCAGATGATCGCATCGGACAGCGCAACCAGCGATTCCGGCGCCCGGCTGTAGATCGTGCTGGCTGATCCGATGAAATCGCCGGGAAAGTAGACGCGCAGGATCTGACGGCTTCCGTCAGGCAGGATCACGAAGCTCATCACCCGTCCTTCGCGCAGGACGAAGAGTTCGGTCACCATTTCGTTGACGCGCTGTATCATCGCGCCGCGCTTTACCTTGCGGGGATTCTCCTCCAGCCTTGTAAGTGCCTTTTTTTCTGCATCGGACAGGGCCACATGCTTCGCCAACCTGTCCGCGAAACAACTTGTTGCCACCAAAACACCTTTTTGCTTGCATTGTCGTTACGATGGCAAAACGCCCCACGCGTCTTTTGGCTGCATTTGCGCAAACTGCACTAAACTCGATCAATAATGGGCGGACGAACGCACAAATGTTTCAATTGTGCGCGGAAATATGTCCGGGAATGGACAGCCGCGCCGACCGCCTTGCGGAAACCGTAATTAACGTTAAGAACCCAGCCGATGGACCGCATTCACATCCGCGGCGGCAAAGCGCTGAACGGCCGCCTTCCCATTTCCGGCGCGAAGAACGCCGCGCTCACGCTGCTGCCCTGTGCGCTGCTGACCGACGAGCCGGTGACGCTGCGCAACCTGCCGCGGCTGGCGGATGTCGACAGCTTCGGCCATCTGTTGAACCAGCTTGGCGTGTCGACGATGATCGAGGGCGCCCGTCCTGAGGATTTCGGCCGCGTCATGACGCTGCGGGCCGGCCGCGTGACCTCGACCGAAGCGCCCTATGACATCGTGCGCAAGATGCGTGCATCGATCCTGGTGCTCGGCCCGCTGCTCGCGCGCGCGGGAGAGGCGCGGGTGTCCTTGCCCGGCGGCTGCGCCATCGGCAACCGCCCGATCGACCTGCACCTGAAAGCGCTGGAGGCGTTCGGCGCGATCATCGAGATCAACGCCGGCTATGTGCGCGCGAGTCTGCCCGACGGCGGCCTGCCGGGGGGCATCTACACCTTCCCGGTCGTGTCCGTCGGCGCGACGGAGAATGCGCTGATGGCTGCCGTGCTGGCCAAGGGCAGCTGCATCCTGGAAAATGCGGCGCGGGAACCGGAGATCGTTGATCTCTGCAACCTGCTGAACGCCATGGGCGCCGACATAGAGGGCGTGGGGACCGACAAGCTTATCATCCACGGCCGCGAACGGCTGCACGGCGCGACATACAGCGTCATGCCCGACCGGATCGAGGCGGGGAGCTATGCCTGCGCCGCGGCGATCACCGGCGGCTCGCTGGAACTGGCCGGGGCATGCGCCGATGACATGCACGCCATATTGGCCGCGCTGCGCGAGGCGGGTGTCCATGTCGAGGAGCTGAAGGATGGGATCAGGGTGTCGGCTGACGGCCGGCTGCGCCCGCTGACCATTTCGACCGCGCCCTTCCCCGCATTTCCGACCGACATGCAGGCGCAGTTCATGGCGATGCTGACGCGCGCGGACGGCGCATCAGTGCTGACCGAGACGATCTTCGAGAACCGCTACATGCATGTTCCCGAACTGGCGCGCATGGGGGCCGACATCGGCGTCAACGGCCGCACCGCGGTCGTGCGCGGGGTCGACCGGCTGGTCGGCGCGCCGGTCATGGCGACGGACCTGCGCGCCTCGATGAGCCTGATCCTTGCCGGCCTTGCCGCTGAAGGGGAAACCCAGGTCCACCGCGTCTATCATCTCGACCGCGGCTATGAGCGGCTGGAGGAAAAGCTCTCTGCCGTTGGCGCGGACATCGAACGCGTCAGCGATGGTTGACGGGCGCGGGCTCGAGACCGATCGCGCGGCGCTGCTGGCGCGCTACGATCTCGATACCGGGGGCTTCGCCACGCTCGACCAGATTACCGCATTCGCCGCCGCGCTGTGTGATGCGCCCATCGCGCTTGTCAGCATCGTCGAGGATGATCGCCAGCGTTTCCTGGCCCGCACCGGGCTGGACGCGGAGGAAACGCCCCGCGACGTGTCCTTCTGCGCCCATGCCATGCAGGGTGAGGGGATATTCGTCGTCCCCGATGCCACGCAGAATCCCGGTTTTCGTGACAATGCCCTGGTCACGGGGCCGCCGTTCATCCGTTTCTATGCCGGTGCGCCGCTGATCGACAGCGAGGATGCGTCGCTGGGCGCGCTTTGCGTCATCGATGACAAGCCGCGGGACGACCTGACCGTCCTTCAGCGCCAGGGACTGTCTCTCCTGGCCCGCCAGGTGATGGTCGAGCTGGAGGGGCGCCGCCGCGACCGCGACGTGATCGCCCGGCAGCAACGGGACGCGCAGGCGGTGGCGGAAAGCGACCGGATGTTCCGCACGCTTGCCGACACCATGCCGCAGATGGTCTGGTCGACGCTGCCGGACGGTTATCACGACTATTACAATGCACGATGGTACGAGTTTACCGGCGTGCCGACGGGTTCGACCGATGGCGAGGGATGGAACGGCATGTTCCATCCTGACGATCAGGAACGCGCCTGGGGCCGCTGGCGCCGTTCGCTGGAGACCGGCGAACCCTATGAGATCGAATATCGGTTGCGCCATCACAGCGGCGATTATCGATGGACGCTGGGGCGCGCGCTGCCGATCCGGGATGAGGATGGGGCGATCGTTCGCTGGATCGGAACCTGTACCGACATCAACGACCAGATCGCGATGGTGGAAGAACGGGAGATCATTGCCCATGAGCTCTCGCACCGGATCAAGAATATTTTTTCGGTGATTTCCGGGCTGATCGGCCTGTCGGCGCGCCAGCATCCGGAAATCCGCGCCGCGGCGGACGACCTGCGCGATCGCATCATGGCATTGGGCCGCGCCCATGATTTCGTCCGGCCCCATGGCCCGAATTCCCAGCCGGATCAGGGTGACGGCCGGCTGTGGGGCATATTGGAGCAGATCTTCACGCCTTATCGCGACGCGCTGGGACCGCGCATCCGCTGTATCGGCGACGATCCTGAAATCGACGACCGTTCCGCTACGCCGCTGGCGTTGCTGTTCCACGAGCTGGCGACCAACGCCGCGAAATATGGCGCGCTTTCCGCACCCGGCGGGCAGGTGATGATCGAGGTGAAGGGTGAGGACGACCACATCCGCATCGATTGGCGCGAGGAGGGCGGACCGCCGCCCGCACCGGCCACCAGCGAGGGTTTTGGCAGCCGGCTGATGCAGTTGAGCGTGGAACGGCAACTGGGCGGGCGCATGACCCGGCAATGGCGGCCGGAAGGCTTGAGCCTCAGCCTCTGGATTCCAGCCCGGTCAATGAGCCGGGTGGCGGCAGGAAAGGGGTGAAGCCGGCGATTTCGGCGGCTTCCAGCTCAGGACTTTCGGCGGCGGCAAGGTGCAGCGTTTCGGCGATGCTGTGGGCGCGGAAAGGCTTGGTGATGACGCCGAGCGCAGCGGCTGAGGCGGTCCCGATCTGCGCCGGATTGGCCGTCACATAGATGACCCGGATGCCAAATTGGCTGGCCAGTTCTACGCCGATGCCCGGTCCCGTGGGGCCGTCGCGCAGGTTGAGATCGACCAGCGCGATGTCGCAATGGCGGGCAGCGTCCAATGCAGCCTGACGATCGGCCGCGATGGCGCCGACGGTAAAGCCCGCATCCTCCACGATGTGCTCAATTTCCAGGGCGACGAATATTTCGTCTTCTACGATCAGAACCTTTTTGCTCATCCCACAGTCCACGCAACCGGAGGCGTTAAATGCGCAGATCCGTCACAGGTTCCCGTGGGAGCGCAAAATTTTTCAGGCCTTGTCTGCCTCCACGCTGGTCCAGAGCGTCTCGAAGGCGGTGCCGCGCATCAGCAGGACCGAGGCGGGATAACCCGCGCCGCCAGCCTTTTGCGCGGTGGCGGTCGCATTTTCCACCGCCGCTTCCTGCGTCGCGAAAGGGCCATAATAGCGATTGTCGAGATTGATCTTCCAGACGCCCTCATGTTCGAGGACGATGTAGCGGGCATGGGGCAGGGGCATCACATTATTCCCAAATTCGAGGTCTGAGGGTCGACGCATACCGGCGGGCAAAGCTCCAGGCCAAGGCCCGCACGGCGGCCCGTCCGCAGCAGGACAGGGGGCTGGCCTCCAGGGTCGGCCTGAACTGTGCTCCATCTCGACATGGTCTACAAAACCTCCGTATTATAATGGTGCCATGCCATGATGGCGGCCGCGCCGCGATGGGGGCGCCAGCGTTCGGCGACGTCGCGGGTCAGCTTCTCGCTGGGCCGCTGAGCGAGGCCCAATATCCGTCCGATCTCGATCTGCACCGCGAGGTCGCCCGCCGGCCAGACATCCGGCCGCCCTTCGGCGAACAGCAGGTAGATTTCGGCCGACCACCGCCCGATCCCCTTGACCTGCACCAGTTGCGCGATCGCTTCCTCATCATCCTGGGGCAGATTGTGCAGGTCGATTTCGCCGCTGACCACCAGTTCCGCCAGGCTTCGGGCATAGCCCTGCTTCTGCCGCGACAGGCCGCAGGCGCGCAACGTATCGAAATCACGGGCGAGAAGGGCGTCCGGCGCGCAGCCTGTGCCCAGTTCGGCTTCCAGCCGCCGCCAGACCGCCCCGGCCGCGGCAACGCTCACCTGCTGGCCGACGATGGTGCGCAGCAAGGTTTCATAACCTGGCTCGCGGACGCGGGGCGGCGGATAACCGACCCGGCCGATGGCCGCGGCGAAACCGGGTTCCATCGCAGCTATGATATCCAGGCTGTTCCGCAACGCTTCTGCCGTATTCACCATGATTTGTCGCCTGGCCCTTGATTTCCTGCTGCTCGTCCGACATGAGCGGCGGGAAAAAATTAGAGGGACTTGGGTACATGGCGAAACTGATCGTGGTCAACCGCGCGGGCGAAGAACAGACGGTGGAGGCGGACAGCGGCCTTTCCGTGATGGAGATCATCCGCGACAACGGATTTGACGAACTGCTGGCCCTCTGCGGTGGCTGCTGTTCTTGCGCGACGTGCCATGTCTACGTCGACCCTGCCTTCACCGACAGCCTGCCTGCGATCAGCGAGGACGAGAACGACCTGCTCGACAGCTCCGATCATCGCAACCAGACGAGCCGCCTGTCCTGCCAGTTGCAGTTCAACGATTCGCTCGACGGTCTCCGCGTGACGATTGCGCCGGAAGATTGAATCCGGTCGCGGGTGACCAATCCCGAACATGCCCGTCCCGCATGCGGAAGGGCCGGGATTGGCGCGAGCGCGCGATGATCCGCGCCAGCCGATGAGACCTGTGCTGCGTTGAATCTGACGCAGCATGGCTTTACGGCCTGAACTTCAGGGTGGCCGCCGGTGCCTCGCTGGTCAGGGACGTCACCTTCCAGACGATCCGTTTCCCTTGCGGCGTGTCCTGCGCGCCGTCTTCCTGGTTCTGGCTGACGATCTCTGCATTGGTGGTGAGGGTGAAGGTGCCGTCCAGCGCCTTGGCGGCATCGTCATTGCCCCCGCCCATCGGACCCTGGCTCTTGTCATAGCCGTTGGAATAGCCCGGCGCTTTCACCCGCGCCCGGTCTTCCCCGCGCAACTCCACGACGACGAAGGGCAGCACGATCTGCGCATCGCTGTTGAAGGGGAACAGGAAGGCGTGGGTCAGCCGGCCGCTGATCGCATAGTCGATCTCGAACCGGTGATTGCCCATGTAGCGGGCCGACCGGAATCCCTTTTCCTTCAGCAGCGCTGCGGCGATCGCCTGCATCTGCTGCTCGTCATTCTTGTCGTCCTTGACGTCGAAGCGCTCTTCCGTCTTGCCCTGCGTCTTGGACTGGAGCGCCGTATGCAGGCTGCTCTGCTGGTCCTTGGGTGGTGCGCCGTCGATGGGATCGTCATTGCCGGGCATCGAACCCAGGCCCTTGCCCATGTCCGATGCCAGGATCTCGCCCTTGTAGGTGAAGCTGAAGCTCCGGTCCGCCCGGATGTCCAGCGTGGAGTCGAACTTGCCCGGCGTCACCAGGCAGGCCGAGAGCAGCAGACTGGCCGCCAGCACAACGGCCGAGCGCAGAAAAATCATCACGATCGAAACCCCTGTCGTCCGTGGCCCCGGGCCGCTACCGGCTGGCAGCGGCATAAAGGGCGATTGCCGCGGCATTGGAGACGTTCAGGCTCTCCATGCGCGGGCTGATCGGCAGCTTAGCCAAAATGTCGCAATGCGCCATGCTGTTGTGGCGCAGCCCTTCGCCCTCGGCCCCCAGCACCAGCGCGACGCGGGACGTGCCGATCGCCTCGCCCAGCGTCTGTTCCGCCGTGCCGTCCAGCCCGATGCGCCAAAAGCCCGCTTCCGCGATTTCATCGAGGGCGCGGGCAAGGTTCACGACCCGCACCCAGGGCACGATTTCCAGCGCGCCGGATGCCGAGCGCGCCAGCACGCCCGATTCGGGCGGAGCATGGCGGTCCTGCGTGACGATGCAGAGCGCGTCGAACGCGGCGGCGGAGCGCAGGATCGCGCCGACATTGTGCGGGTCGGTCACCTGGTCCAGCACCAGCACGGGACGATGATCGTCCCGCCCGGCCTCCAGCGCGTCGCCCAGCCAGACATCATCCAGCGGCTCTACCTCCGCCACGATCCCCTGATGCGGCGCGTCGGACGGCACCATGCGGCCCAGATCCGCCCCGTCGGCATAGACGATGGGTAGGACCGGCGGCAGGTCGAGCGCGTTCAGCGCCTCCCGCGTGCCCCAGATCTTGCGCACCACCCTGTCCGGATTGGCGAGCGCGGCGATGACGGCATGCCGTCCATAGAAGCGGGGAAAGGTCCCTTTGGCCTTTCCGGTGCGATTTCCTCTTTTCATGGAAGCGCTCTTTTCACATTGGACCATTGACAGGCAAGTCTCCTTTCGCCATTGGAGCGCCCTCCAGCCGATCGGGGCTTCTCCGAATATGGTTAGGCGACTGGACAGGTGGCCGAGTGGTTAAAGGCAGCAGACTGTAAATCTGCCCGGGTTTCCCGTACGCTGGTTCGAATCCAGCCCTGTCCACCATCGCCCCGCCATCTTGCGTCCCCGGCTGAACTGATCGGCCCTGAGGCTCGGTCCATCCCTCCGCCGGTTGCTTTCTTTCATGCGTTGACGGGATAGGTGCGGTTCATCCGGAATCAGTTACGCTCCCCCTTGATGACCCCGATCCCTCCCGTAGCCCGCCGGGCCGTCCTGACCGCCGCCCTTGCCGGCTTCCTGACGCTTCCGCTGCCCCGTCGCGCGCTTGCCGCGACGGAGGTCGAGCGCGTGGACGATCTGATCGCGCGCATGACCATCGAGGAGAAGGCGGGACAGATGACCTGTCTGGCCGACAGTTTCCGTCCCTATAACCCGCCCAATCCGCAGACCGGCATCCAGAATGAAAGGCAGCTTGCCGAGGAGATCCGCAAGGGGCGTGTGGGATGCCTGTTCAACGGCATAGGCGTGGCGGGCGCGCGCCGCGCGCAGGAGATCGCGGTCAGGCAGAGCCGCCTTGGCATTCCCCTGCTGTTCGCGGGCGACGTGATCCATGGGCTCAAGACGATCTTCCCGGTGACGCTCGCCGAAACGGCCAGTTTTGATCCTTCGCTGGCGGAGCGCACGGCGCGCGCGATGGCGGTCGAGGCCACGGCGGCCGGTCTGCACCTGACCTTTGCGCCCATGGTCGACGTCGCCCGCGACCAGCGCTGGGGGCGTGTGGTCGAGGGCGCCGGGGAGGATGTCTATCTGGGCGGGCTGTTCGCCGCCGCCCGCGTGCGCGGCTTCCAGGGGCGTGACCTGCGCCGCGACGACAGCCTGCTTGCCTGCCCCAAGCATTTCGCCGCCTATGGCGCGGTCGCCGGGGGCCTGGAATATGGCAGCGTCGACATCAGTGACGAGACGCTGCGCGAAACCCATCTTCCGCCCTTTGGCGCGGCCTTCGCGGCGGGCGCGCTCACCACCATGGCGGCGTTCAGCGAGATCAACGGCGTGCCGGCGACGGCCGACCGTGACCTGCTGACCGACATGCTGCGTGGGGAGATGAAGTTTCGCGGCTTTGTCTTTTCCGACTATACGGCGGATGAGGAACTGATCGCCCATGGCTATGCCGAGGATGAGCGCGATGCCACCCGCCTCGCCATCCTGGCCGGGGTGGACATGTCTATGCAGAGCGGCCTTTATATCCGCCATATCCCCGATCTGGTGAAAAGCGGCGCCGTGCCGATGGAGACGGTGGACGTCGCGGTCCGGCGCATCCTTTATGTGAAGACGGCCATCGGGCTGTTCGACAATCCCTGGCGCTCCCTGAACGAGGAAGCGGAAAGGAGTCGTATCTTCACGCCCGGCCATCGTGCCCTGGCGCGCGAAGCCGCCGCGCGTTCGGTCGTGCTGCTGCAGAATAACGGCGTCCTGCCGCTCGATCCGGCCAAGGCGCAGACCATCGCGCTCATCGGTCCCTTCGGCGAGGACAGGGAGAATGTCTACGGCCCCTGGGCCTTTTACGGCGACAAGGGAAAGGGCGTCGACATCGCCACCGGCCTGCGCGCCGCCATGCCCGATCCCGGCCGATTGCTGATCGCCCCGGGCAGTGGCATATTGACGCCCATCGACGGCGGGGTGGCGAAGGCGGTGGAGACCGCCAGGGCCGCCGATGTCGTCATCCTCGCCATAGGGGAATCGCAGGACATGTCGGGCGAGGCGCAATCCCGCACCGCCATCGAGATTCCGGTCGTGCAGCAGGCGCTGGCCGATGCGGTGGCCGGTACGGGAAAGCCGGTCATCGTCCTCCTTCGCCACGGCCGGGCGCTGGCGCTGCATGACGGCGTCGCCAATGCGCAGGCGATCCTTGCGACCTGGTTCCTGGGGTCGGAGTCCGGCCATGCCATAGCGGACATCCTGTTCGGCAAGGAAAATCCCTCTGCCAAGCTGCCGGTCAGCTTTCCCTGGGAATCGGGGCAGGAGCCCTTTTTCTACGACCGCAAGTCGACCGGGCGCCCGGTGATCGACAATCGCACCGAATATCGATCGCGCTATGCCACGACCGACAACAGCGCGCGCTATCCCTTCGGGCACGGGCTTGGCTATAGCGAGTTCGTGCTGGAGGACCTCAAGCTTTCGGACATGGCGCTGCGCTGGGACCGGGCGATTGAGGTGACCGCCCGCCTCACCAACAAGGGGGGGCGCAAGGGCAGCGAGGTGGTGCAGCTCTACATTCGCGACCGCGTCGCCAGCCGCACCCGCCCGATCCGCGAACTGAAACGCATCGCGCGCATGACGCTGGACCCCGGCGAGAGCAGGACGGTTCGATTCTCCCTGTCCCGCGTCGACCTGCAATTTGTCGGCGCGGGCAACCGGATTATTGCGGAGCCGGGCGCTTTCGACCTGTGGGTCGGGCAGTCGTCGATCAATGGCCTGCACGCCCAGTTCACGCTCTATGCCGCATAGCGCGCAGAGGAAAATCCTCCCCACGGATACCGTGGGGAGGATTTCACGTCCTCGTCCATATGCGCCCAAGGCGCGTTTCAGGAACGTCGATTAGCGGCAATCATTCTGTTCGATGGCGCGCCCGGCCAGCGCTCCGGCGCCCGCACCCAGGATCAGCCCGGTGGTGCTCGGCCGGTCCCAGCGCCCGCCACGGCCGATCTCCCGGCCAAGAAGCCCGCCCAGCACGCCGCCGATCACCGTGCCGGTCGTTCCCGACGAGCAGCGGGCATAGCGCGGCCTGGCATGGTAGACGCGGAGGCCGCCGTCATAACCCTCGCGATAATAGCTGTCGCGATAATGGACGGGGGCACGGTCATATTCGCGATAGTCGCGGTCATAGCCGCCGCGATAGCCGTCATCCTCCCGATAGGTTTCGCTGCGATAATAGCTGCCGTCGTCGCCGTCATAGCGCTCGCTATAATGATAATTGCTCTGCGCCATCGCCGGTGAAGCGGCAATGCCGGCCAAGGCGGCACCGGCCATCGATAGTGACAGGATCATGGTCTTCAGCATGGCAACCTCGCAAAAATTCCCGTGGCGGGATCTGACAAGGACGCTTTTGCACCCGTGCGGCTTGCGCCATGCTGAATATGGCTGTCGACAATCGTTCAGAAACATTGCCGGAAACATCACCTCGCCGCCTTCTCCTTTCGGCCGGCCGTTTTCCGACCGCTGACAATCGCGATCGGCTCTGCTAGGGGGCCGGCCATGCTGAATCTCAGGGACATCACCGTGCGCCTCGGTGGACGCACCATCCTCGATCGCGCCAGTGCCGCGCTGCCGCCGCGCAGCCGCGTCGGGTTGATCGGCCGCAACGGCGCGGGCAAGTCGACGCTGATGAAGGTGATGATCGGCCAGCTCGACCCGGACGGGGGGGCATGCGAGATGCCCCGCGACACGCGCCTTGGCTATATCGCGCAGGAGGCCCCCTCCGGCACGGCCACCCCTTTCGACACGGTTCTGGCCGCCGACAGTGAGCGCGCCGCGCTGATGGCGGAGGCGGAACATACCGAAGATCCCGACCGCCTGGGCCATATCTATGAGCGGCTGAACGCCATCGACGCCTATACCGCGCCCGCGCGCGCCGCCCGCATCCTTGTCGGCCTTGGCTTTGACGAGGAGATGCAGGGGCGTCCGCTCGACAGCTATTCGGGTGGCTGGAAGATGCGCGTGGCGCTTGCCTCGCTGCTCTTCTCCAACCCCGAACTGCTCCTGCTCGACGAGCCGTCGAACCATCTCGACCTGGAAGCGACACTGTGGCTGGAGAATTTCCTCAAAGGCTATCGCGGCACCGTGGTCGTGATCAGCCATGAGCGCGACCTGCTCAACAATGTGGTCGACTATATCCTCCATCTGGAAGGGGGAAAGATCACCCTCTATCCCGGCGGCTACGACGCATTCGAGCGCCAGCGCGCCGAACGCCTGGCCCAGCAGGAGGCTGCCCGCGCCAAGCAGCAGGCCGAGCGCGAGAAATTGCAGGACTATGTCGCCCGCAACTCCGCCCGCGCGTCGACCGCGAAACAGGCGCAGTCCCGCGCCAAGGCGCTGGCGAAGATGCAGCCCATCGCCGCCGCGATCGAAGACCCGACGCTGCATTTCGGTTTCCCCAACCCGCCCGAACTGCGCCCGCCGCTCATCACCATGGACATGGCGGCGGTGGGCTATGACGACACGCCGGTGCTGCGCCGGGTCAACCTGCGCATCGATCCCGACGACCGGCTGGCGCTGCTGGGACGGAACGGCAATGGCAAGACCACGCTCGCCCGGTTGATCGCCGCGCAACTGAAGCCGATGGAAGGCGCGATGAACGCCTCTGCCAAGATGCAGGTCGGCTATTTCACCCAATATCAGGTGGAGGAACTGGACGTCACCGACACGCCGCTTGAACATATGAGCCGGGTGATGAAGGGGGCCACGCCTGCCGCCGTGCGTGCGCAGCTCGGCCGCTTCGGCTTTTCCGGCGAGCGCGCGACGCAGAAGGTCGGCTCCATGTCGGGCGGGGAGAGGGCGCGGCTGGCGCTGGCGCTCATCACCCGCGACGCGCCGCATCTGCTGATTCTCGATGAACCGACCAACCACCTCGACGTCGACAGTCGCGAGGCGCTGGTGCAGGCGCTGAACGACTATTCGGGCGCGGTGGTGATCGTCTCGCACGACCGCCACATGATCGAGTTGGTGGCGGATCGCCTCGTGCTGGTCGACAATGGCACGGCCCAGCCGTTCGACGGCAGCCTGGAGGATTATACCGACATCATCCTGCGCAAGGCGGATGGGAATGGGAGCGGCGGAGACGCGCCCAAGGTGGACCGCAAGGCGGAAAAGCGCAACGCCGCAGAATGGCGCGAAAGGCAGAAGACGGCGAAGAACGCCGTTGCCAAGGCGGAAAAGGAAATGGCGACGCTGGCGGCCGAGCGCAGCCGCATCGACAAGGCGCTGTTCGACCCCAAGTCCGCCACCGGCGTCGAGGCGAAGATGACCATGACGCAACTGATGGTGAAGCGTTCCGAGGTCGAGAAGAAGCTGGAAGCCGCGGAAGAAGTCTGGATGGAAGCCAGCGCGGCGCTGGAGGAATTGTAGACGCCCGGTTCCGGTCGTGCTTCAGCCGCCCGGCGCTTCTTCCGTCAGTGGTCCTTCCAGCCCATCGGCGCCGGTCCGCATCTTCGTCACGATATTCCACGTCGCGATGAACAGGGCCGCGATCACCGGCCCGATGACGATGCCGTTGAACCCGAACAGGTCGATCCCGCCCAGCGTGGTGATCAGCACCACATAATCGGGAATCCGCGTATCCCGGCCGACCAGGATCGGGCGCAGGATATTGTCGACCATGCCGATCACGAACATGCCGCAAAAGACGAGGATCAATCCCTTCACCACCGCTCCGGTCACGAAGAGATAAATGGCGACCGGCACCCAGATCAGCCCGGTTCCCACCGCGGGAATCAGCGAGAACGCACCCATCAATACGCCCCACAGCAGCGCGCCCGGCAGGCCCAGCGCCCAGAAGATGATTCCGCCGATCAGTCCCTGTACGATGGCGACGACGATGCTGCCCTTGATCGTGGCGCGGGTGACGAGGACGAACTGCGCCATCAGCGCACGGCGATAGGCGATCCGCATCGGCGCTGCCCTGTCCACCATTGCCGACAGTCGTGGTCCGTCGCGCAGGAGGAAGAAGGTGAGGTACAGCATCACGCCCAGCGCCATCAGGAAGCTGAAAGCGCTTTGCCCGATCTGCAGCGCCTGCGTGGCGACCGTGCGGAAGCTTGACGAGATGCCGGCGCTCAGCATCTCGCGCGCGGCGGCGAAATTGGTGATGCCCAGCCGGTTGAGAAAGACCGCGGCCCAACGGGGCAGGCTGGCCTGGAACTGCGCGAACATCCGCGCGAAGTTGATCTCTCCGCTTTGCACCTTGGCGTAGAAGAGGGTCGCTTCCTGCACCAACGCCATGGTCAGGATGATGGCGGGCACGATCACGAGCGCGATGATCAGAAGCAGCGTCAGCGCCGCCGCGCTGTTCCGGTGCCGCGGCATCATGCCGATCAGGCCCTGGTTGACCGGCGCGAACAGGATGGCGGCGATCACGCCCCACAATATGGCCGCGAAAAAGGGTTCGATCACCAGCGCGAAGGCGATCGAGACAATGAGGACGAAGCCGAGGAAGACCCCATCCTCTATTCGCGTGGCTGGCGGCTCTTTGCTGTCCATCATGCTGCTTTGGCAGAAGTCCCGATGCAAATCTATCCGCGGGTCATTCCGCCTTCGCACTGAAGGCGAAGCTGACCGACACCTTGGGGTCCAGACCGCTGCTGCTGGCGCCATTGCCGACGTCGAAGGCGGCGCGGGCTATGGTGGCCGACCCCGAAACCTTCCGCGACTTTCCGGTGCCGGAGAGGGTGAAGCGGATGCTCTGCAGCTTGCTCACGCCCTTGAGGTTCAGGGTGCCGGAGGCGCGATAGCTGTTGGCGCCGGTCTTCTGTGCGCCCCGTGCGGTGAAGATGGCCTTGGGATGCGCCGCCACGCCGAAGAATTCGTCCCCCGCCAGCATGCCGTCCTGATAGTTGTCGCCGACGCTGGCGCTCGCTAGGTCGATTTCCACGCGAATGTCGGCGCCGTCCGGATGATCCGGGTCCATCACGATCTTCGCCGTCCATTTGGAAAAGCCGCCGCTGATCGTCGCACCGCTGTTGCCGACGGAAAAGCCGATGGTCCCGCCCGGCTGCACCGTCCAGGACGGCGGCGGCCCAACGGGTTCTTCAACCGCTGCGGCATTGTCGGCTTCGGCCGGTGCCGCGGCGTTGGCGGTGTTGTCGGCGACCTGCGCTGCATTGGCGGGCGCCTCTTCCTCCACTGCCCCCACTGCCTCCGGCATGGCGGGGGTAGCCGCCGCCTTTGGAGCGGGCTCCGGCAGAATGGCGCGTCCCAGGACGAACCCCAATGCGATCAGCGCGGGCAAGGCAAAGAGCAACAGCGGCGAACGCGCCGGCATCATCCGCCAGAGCAACCCGTCGCGCATCAGCACATGATGCCGCAGCGCGCCCGCTACATGCAGCGCGAACAGCGCGATGCCGAGCCAGGCGATCAACCCGTGGCCGCCCTCCGCCAGTTCATGCGTGCTCATGGGCAGGGGCAAATGGGGCAGGGGGACGATGCCGAAGATCAGGGTCGGCACCTTGACCTTCGCGGTCGACACCAGCGCCCAGCCGGTCAGCGGCGCGCCCAGCATGAACAGATAGAGGCCCGCATGCACCGCCTTGGCCAGAGCGCCCTGCCAGCCCCCCTCGACCAGGGCAGGACGCGGTTTCCAATAGCGTATGGCGATGCGGGCGAAGGTCAGCAGCAGGATCGAGATGCCGATCGACTTGTGCCATTGAAACAGCGCGAAGCCGCGGGCGCCAAGATCTTCCAGTGCCCATCCGACGGCGATCTGGAACGCCAGCAGGGCGGCGATTGCCCAATGCAGGAAAATGGCCAGCCGACTATAGCGTTGCATCAAGACTCCCATGCGCGACAAATCAGCCGGAAGCTATGCGGCGCCCGCGGCGAAGTCCATCGCCGTGACCGGAAACAATCCGTTACCGTCATGGGCCGATGATCCCCGCGCCTGTGTCATAAAGGTCGCAGTCCGATCAATTTCGACCCGGCGATTGCATCCCCGTCATCAGGGACTAAGACCAGAAAAAAACATAGGACAAGCAGGACATGGCCAAACCCGAATCCTGGCGGCTCCGCCCGGAAGCTTATCGTTTCGTCACTAGCATCGATACCCGCTTCCAGGACATCGATACCATGGGTCACATCAACAATGTGGCCATATCGGGCATTTTCGAAACGGCCCGCATTAGGTTCCACCATCATCTGGGCCGTCATCCGCAGGAACAGGGGGTGCGCTGGCTGGTCGCGAACGTGAACCTCAATTTCGTCGAGGAAGCCCATTTCCCCTATCCGTTCGAAGTGCACTGCGCGATCGGCCATATCGGTCGCACCAGCTGGACGATCAGTTCCGCCGGTTTTCAAAAAGGGGTGTGCGTCGCCACCGCCGACACCACCGTCGTCACCCATGGGTCGGAGGGACGTCGCACCATCGATGAAACCCTGCGCGAGGCCATGGAACGCAACTTCATCATCCGCCAGGATTGAAGGCCCTGCCCTTAGAGCGGGTTTCGATCTGATTGAATCAGATCGCCGCTCCGGTTTCCTCGTTTTCCGCGATTTCTTAACCAGCGATCGGTTCCGATCGCTTGGAAATCGCTCTAGCGGAATCCGTCCATGCGGCGGCTCCACTGGAAGGTGATGACCGCCGCCTTGGCCGGCTGGATCATCGCCAGTGCAAGCAGGATCGCCAAGCCGGGCCATAGCGCAGCCTGCACGCCCAGTGGAATGTCCAGAACCGCGTTCACCTCTATCATCAGCGGCACGAGCAGGTGGCCCAGCAGCAAGATGACGATATAGGCGGGGAAATCGTCCGCCCGCGAGGTGTCCCATGCCTGCCCGCAATGGCGGCAGGCGCCGCTGGGCTTCAGAAAGCGCGCGAACATCCGGCCTTCGCCGCAGGCGGGGCAACGTCCCCTCAGCGCCAGCGCCAGCGCCGGCCGCAGCGGCCGTGCCGCATCGTCATGGGGTGGTCCTTCGGGCATCGCATTCCCCTATGACCAAAGCGCGCGCCACGCAACATGCCGGCGCCCGGTTAAAGCTTCCGCCCCGCGCAAAGCCTGTTAAGAAGCGCCATGCGCCTTCCGGGACCGACCGAAACCTTTGTCCTGTTCGACGACGCCCGCCCGCGGGCTCCCGCCCCTGCGCGCCTCTATCGCGACCCGGTGTCGGTGATCGTCGCCCATCAATTGGCGGAGGTGCAGCCGGCGCTCGACCGGCTGGCCGAAGCGGCGGAGGCCGGGCTGCACGCGGCCGGGTTCATCGCCTATGAAGCCGGGCTGGCTCTGGAGGACCGCCTCCGTCCGCTGGCGGAGCGGCATCGGCAGGACCAGCCGAAGACGCCGCTGATCTGGTTCGGCCTGTTCGAAGGGGTGCGCCTGATCGACCCGGCCGCCATGCCGGGCCTGTTGCCGGACCCGGCGGGCGCCAGGGTCGACCATGTCCGGCCGCTGATCGACGAGGCGGCCTATCGCGCGGCCTTTGCCCAGGTTTGTGACTATATCCGCGCCGGCGACATCTATCAGGTCAATCTGACCTTTCCCTGCGCGGCGCATTTCAAGGGCGATCCCATGGCGCTCTATGCCGCCATCCGTCCGCGCCAGCAGGCGGGCTATGGCGGCGTGCTCAGCACCGGGGAGCATAGCATCCTCTCCTTTTCCCCCGAGCTTTTCTTCACCCATGTCCGCGGCCAGTTGACGGCGCGGCCGATGAAGGGCACCGCCCCCCGCGATCCCGACCTCGCCAGCGATGCCGAACTCGTCCAATGGCTGGAGCGGGACGCCAAGCAGCGCGCCGAAAATCTGATGATCGTCGACCTGCTGCGCAATGATCTGTCCCGCGTTTCCAGCGCCGGCACGGTGACCGTGCCCGACCTGTTCAAGGTGGAGACCTATCCGACCGTCCACCAGATGGTGTCCACGGTCCGTGCCCGTCTGCTGCCCGGCCTGACGCCCGTCGATGTGTTGCGCGTCCTGTTCCCTTGCGGATCGATCACCGGCGCGCCCAAGGTCCGGGCGATGGAGATCATCGATGCGGTGGAGGCCGTCCCGCGCGGCGTCTATACCGGCTCCATGGGTTGGATCGATCCGGCGGGCGATGCCGCGTTCAATGTTGCCATCCGCACCATTTGCGTCGAAGAAGGCAGCAAGGAGGGTCGTCTGGGCCTGGGATCGGGCATTGTCGCGGATTCGGACGTCGCGTCCGAATGGGCGGAATGCCTGGCCAAGGGGCGCTTCCTCGCACCAGCCTGATTCATCGGCGCGATCAGTGATCGGCATAAGGGGTTTGCAGTTTTTCCATGGCATTGGCTGACGGACGGTTCGACCTGCTCGAAACCATGGCCTTCGATCCGGTCGAGGGCATCAGATTGCTGGAACTGCATCTGGAGCGGTTGAAGACCAGCGCGGAAGCGCTCGATTTCGCCTTCGATCGTCATGATGTGCGTAACGAGCTTCAGGCCGCCACCTTCCGCCTGCGGGAGCGCAGCCGCCTTCGCCTGCTGGTGTCGCGCCGGGGCGCCATCGCCATCGAAGTGCGCGAATATCGCACCTGGCCCCAGGCGATCATGCAGGTGGCGCTGGTCCCGCGCAATGCGCCCGCCGCCGACGCGCGGCTGGCGCACAAGACGACGGACCGATCAATCTACCGCGATGCCCTGCGGCGCGGGGGAAGCTATGAGGTGGTGATGACGGATGAGGCGGGCTTCGTGACGGAGGGGTGCTTCTCCTCCATTTTCGTCGAGCGCGGCGACAAGCTGCTGACGCCGCCCCTGTCCCGCGGCCTGCTTCCCGGCGTGCTGCGCCGCAGTCTGCTCGACATGGGCGAGGCGGTGGAAGCCGACCTGCGTCCCCGCGACCTTGAAAATGGCTTCTTCATCGGCAATGCGGCGCGCGGCATGGTGGCGGCCTCCCTGGCGCGATGACGTGATGACCCGGCCGGGACGGATGCGCTGCAATCGTCCGAACCGGCACCGTCCAACCTCATAATCTGCCGTTAGGGCCAGAGGAGGCCAACTGGCGGTTGCCCCTTCTTTCGTTGCGCACTAAGGAGCCTGCCGTCCGTATTATTGCGGGCCTTGGGGATTCTTCAGAAAGATTGTCACAATGAGCCAGACTTCCGCAGCCCTCGGTCGCATCCAGCCCTCCGCCACCCTGGCGATGAGCGCGCGCGTGAATGCCCTGAAAGCCGAAGGCGTGGACGTGATTGGCCTTTCCGCCGGCGAACCGGACTTCGACACGCCCGATTTCGTGAAGGAGGCCGGGATCGAGGCGATCCGCAAGAACCTGACCCGCTACACCGACGTCGACGGCACCGCCGACGTCAAGGAAGCCGTTGCCTTCAAGTTCAAGCGTGACAATGGCCTCATCTACAAGCGCAGCCAGATCAGCGTCAATTCGGGCGGCAAGCATACGCTGTTCAACGCGCTGGTCGCGACCGTGGATGTGGGCGACGAGGTCATCATTCCCGCGCCCTACTGGGTCAGCTATCCCGACATCGTGAACTTCGCCGGCGGCACGCCGGTGTTCATCGAGGCGCCGGCGCGCCAGGGGTACAAGATCACGCCCGCGCAGCTGGAAGCCGCGATCACGCCGAAGACCAAATGGGTCATGCTGAACTCGCCGTCCAATCCGTCGGGCGCGGCCTATTCGGCCGAAGAGCTGAAAGCGCTGGGCGAGGTGCTGCTGCGCCATCCGCATGTGCTGGTGATGACCGATGACATGTATGAACATGTCTGGTACGCGCCCACGCCCTTCGCCACCGTAGCGCAGGTGTGCCCCGAACTTTATGACCGTACCCTGACGGTCAACGGCTGTTCCAAGGCCTTCTCCATGACGGGCTGGCGCATCGGCTTTGCCGGCGGTCCGGAATGGATCATCAAGGCGATGGGCAAGCTCCAGTCGCAGTCGACGAGCAATCCCTGCTCGATCAGCCAGGCCGCGGCCGTGGCCGCGCTGACGGGCGACCAGGACTTTCTGGAGGAACGCAACGCCGCCTTCAAGAAGCGCCGCGACATGGTCGTCGCCATGCTGAACGATGCGCCGGGTCTTGATTGTCCGACGCCCGAAGGCGCCTTCTACGTCTATCCCGATGCCAGCGGCGTGATCGGCAAGACCACGCCCAAGGGGCAGGTCATCGACAGCGACGAAACGTTGATCGGCTATTTCCTCGATGAAGCGAAGGTCGCCGCCGTCCATGGCGCCGCTTTCGGCCTCTCTCCGGCTTTCCGCATCAGCTATGCCACGTCGGAAGAGGTGCTGCAAAAGGCCTGCACGCGTATCCAGGAAGCCTGCGCCGCCCTGAAATAAGGCGCCGCATGCTCCAGGGAACAGGGGGGAGGGCGCCCTTTTGCCCTCTCTCCGTCCCATCAGCCTCATTTCGGAAACGGAAAATTTCCCCCGTGCCGTCTTGCAGATGGAGAGCGGGAGTCTATATCCCGTTGCGAACCGAAACTGGCTTCCCCCGTTACCCATCGCGTCCTGTGGCGCGTTGGTCGAAACTGCCTGGCGCAGCTTTGATCGGGGGCTAAGCCGCGCGACATTCATTGCCGTCCACGGGACGGCCAAGACGACCGAAAGGAAGAACGCCATGTTGGCTTTCTTGAAATCCGACCTGTTCCTGCGCTTTCTGGGCGGGTTCGCGATCGGTGCGATCGGCGTCTTCGTGCTCCAGCCGAACAGCGCGCCGCCATTGACCGGCACTGCCATGGCAGCGTCCGCCTCGTCCGTCGATCATGCGGCGCGCTGACGGCCTGGCCCTCGCTGTTCTGGCGGCGATTGCCGTCGCTTCCCCCCTGCGCGCCGAACGCCCGGTCCTTGCGCCGGTGCCGGCGGTCGATGCCGTTCCGGGCAGCAAGCTCGAAACCGCTGTCTTCGCGGGTGGCTGCTATTGGGGTGTGGAGGGCGTCTTTTCCCATGTGAAGGGGGTTCATCTGGCCGTGTCCGGCTTCGCGGGCGGGCCGCGAGGCCGAAAGGTCGATTATGAGCAGGTGAGCCAGGGTGATACCGGCTTTGCCGAGTCCGTCCGCGTCACCTATGATCCCCGGCAGGTCAGCTACGGCACGTTGCTGCGCATTTTCTTCTCGGTCATAGCGGACCCGACCACGCTCAACTATCAGGGGCCTGACCACGGCACCCAATATCGCAGCGCGCTCTTCCCGCTCAATGCGGAGCAGGAGAAGGCGGCCAAGGCATATCTGGTTCAGCTTGGCCAGTCCGGGCTTTGGGGCGATCCCATTGTCACCCGCATCGAACGCTTTTCCGGTTTTCAGGATGCGGACGCCTATCATCAGGATTTCCTGACCAAAAACCCCCGTCATCCCTATATCCAGCGATGGGACATGCCCAAGCTGACGGCGCTCAAGGCGCTGTTTCCTACATTCTACAGCGACCGCCCCTCTGCCTGAAAGGGAGACCCATGCGCGAAGTCCATGGCCGCAAGCTGATTTCGACGCTGCATGAAGATGGCCGTCTGATCGTCGAACTGATCGCAGAAACGCTCCCGCCGCCCAAGGGAGACGAAGTGCTGGTCCGGGTGGAAGCCGCGCCGATCAATCCCTCCGACCTGGGCCTGCTTCTCGCGTCCGCCGATGTCGAGAATGCCGACTATGCCGAGGGACGGATCGTCGCCCGCATGCCGGAGCCGGCTCGTCGCGCGCTGGCGGGACGCGTCGGCCAGCCCATGACCATCGGCAATGAAGCCGCGGGCACCGTCATCGCCGCGGGCGAGGCGCCGGAAGCGCAGGCGCTGATGGGCAAGCGGGTCGCAATGATCGGCGGCGGCATGTATGCGGAATATCGCCTGCTGGGCGCCGCAGGCTGCATGGCCTTGCCCGACGACGTCACTGCTGAGCAGGGTGCGTCGGCCTTCGTCAATCCGATGACGGCGCTGGGCTTTGTCGAAACCATGAGGCGGGAAGGGCACAAGGCGATCGTCCACACCGCCGCTGCCTCCAATCTGGGCCAGATGCTGGTGCGCATCTGTCAGGAGGATGGCATCCCGCTGGTCAACATCGTCCGCAACGATGCGCAGGTGGCGATATTGAGAGACCTGGGCGCAGACTATGTGCTGGACAGTTCGAAGGACGATTTCAACGCACGGCTTCAGGATGCCGTCACCGCCACCGGTGCCACCATTGTCTTCGACGCGATCGGCGGCGGCGATCTTGTCAGCCGGGTTCTCCATGCTATGGAACAGGCGGTGAGCAAGGCGGCGCCCTATAGCCGCTATGGCTCCGACATTCTGAAGCAGGCCTATATCTATGGCGCTCTGGACCTGTCGCCGACCATTTTGACGCGCAGCTTCGGCTTTGGCTGGAATGTCGGCGGCTGGCTGCTCTTCCCCTTCCTGCAGAAGATCGGTGGCGAATCGGCCGAACGTCTCCGCCGCCGGGTGCGCGACGGACTGACGACCACCTTCGCCAGCCACTACAAGGCCCGCATCTCGCTTGGCCAGGCGCTGAGCCGGGACATGGTGCTGCGCTACAACGCTCGCCGGACGGGGGAGAAATATCTGATCGTCCCGAACGGCTGAACCGAGGAAGCGGGCGGTCTGCTGCCTCCATCGGTCCCGGATCGGGAGGCGCAATCTTATAAAAAGGTCGTCGCTGCCGCCATGGCGCCTGCGCCGGCCAGGCCGGCCAGCAGCGCCACCAGCATGTAGCGCCAGCCGCTGCCCACGCGGATCAGCCGTACCTCGGTCAGCGGCGGCGGCGGCGGTGCGCCGCCCTTTTCCGGAAAGGCTTCCTCGATCCGCTTCACCAGTCCGGGCAGACGCTGCAGGATCCGGACATTCTCGATCAGCGCGTCGGCGGCCTTCGCCTCCGGTCCCAGTTCGGCCCGCAGCCATTCCTTCACATAGGGACCGCTTGTTTCCCACAGGTTGATGTCGGGGTCGAGCGCGGTCGCGACGCCCTCCACCATCACCATCGTCTTCTGGAGCAGCAGCAGGTGCGGCTGGGTCTGCATGTCGAAATCGCGGGTGATGGCGAACAGTCCGTCCAGCATGCCGCCGACCGACAATTCCCGCACCGGCTTGCCGCGCATCGGCTCGCCCACAGCCCTGAGGGCCGTGGCGAACTCCTCGACATTGTGATGGCCGGGCACATATTGCGCCTCGAAATGGATTTCCGCCACGCGGCGGTAATTGCCGGTGATGAGGCCGTAGAGAATCTCCGCCAGCCACATCCGCGCCCGCCGGTCGATCCGGCCCATGATGCCGAAGTCGATCGCGACGATGTCGCCATTGGCGGTGACGAACAGATTTCCCTGATGCATGTCGGCATGGAAGAAACCTTCAGCGATTGCCTGGCGCAGGAAGGCGTTGACCAGCCGCGCCGCAATCTCCTTCACATCATGACCGGCGGCGACGAGCGCGTCCCGGTCGGAGATCTTGACCCCGTCGATCCACTCCATCGTCATGACCTTGCCGGTCGTGCGGTCCCAATCGATGGCGGGCACGCGATAACCGGGCATGGCCTCCATTGCTTCGCCCAGTTCCGACGCCGACGCGGCCTCGCGCCGCAGGTCCAGTTCGCGCGCCGTCCAGCGCTTCATGTTCGCGATGACGAGCCGGGGCCGCAGGCGCGCGATCTCGCCGCCCAGCATCTCGACATGGGCGGCGGCCCATTCATAGGTCTGGATGTCGCGGTTGAACTGGTCGATGACGCCGGGACGGATCACCTTCACCGCGACATCGCGCCCGTCCGTCGTCACGGCGCGGTGCACCTGCGCGATGGAGGCGGCGCCGACCGGCACCTCGTCGAAACGGCTGTAGAGCGTTTCCAGGGGCCGCCCGAAGCTCTGCTCCATCTGCGTCCGGATGGTGTTGAACGGTACCGGGGGCAGGGCGTCCTGAAGGCGCAGCAGGTCGTTCGCCGCATCCTCCCCCACCAGGTCGGGCCGCGTCGCCAGCGTCTGTCCCAGCTTGATCGCCGCCGGGCCGATCGACTGGAACGCGTCGGCATAGCGTGGTTGCCGGGGCACGCGCGCGCCCAGCCGCGCCACCCGCACCAGCCGCCGCACCGGCGTCGGCGTCAGCGGATCGCGCTCGATCCCCGTCAGCGCGCCATGCCGCGCCAAGGTGCGGCCCCATTTCAGCAGCCGCCAGATATGCGTGAGGTGGGACGGCATCGCTATTTACGCCCTTCCCCGGCGGGAGAAGGACCGGACAGGCGCCCCATCAGATTTTCCATCCGCTATGGATCGCCACCAATCCGCCCAATATCGGCTCCACCTTCGTCTGAACGAAGCCGGCCTCGCGGATCATCCGCTCGAATTCGGGCATGGGCGGGAAGCGGCGGATCGATTCGATCAGATAGCGATAGCTGTCCTCATCGTCGGCCAACAGCTTGCCAAGCCGGGGCACCAGCCGGTGCGAATAGACGTCATAGACGTCGGAAAAACCGGGCCATGTCGTGGTGGAAAATTCCAGGCAGAAAAATCGCCCGCCGAACTTCAGCACCCGGTGCGCCTCGCGCAGCGCGCTGTCGATACGGGTCACGTTGCGGATGCCGAAGGCGATGGTATAGGCGTCGAACGTCCGATCCGCGAAGGTCAGCTCCTCGGCATTCTGTTCGGACCAGACCAGCCCCTCCAGTTCCTTTTTCTTCGCCCGGTCAATGCCCACGGCCAGCATTTCCGGATTGATGTCGGATATGGTCACCTGCGCGCCATGGCGATGCATGCGGAAGGCGATGTCCCCGGTGCCGCCGGCCATGTCCAATATCCGCTCGTCCCGGCGCGGTTTGACCCGGTTGACGAACTGATCCTTCCACAGCCGATGCGCGCCCGCCGACATGGCGTCGTTCATCAGGTCATATTTGGACGCCACATTGGAGAAGACGGCGCGGACCATCCCCTGTTTTTCGGCGGCTTCGACATCGCGATAGCCAAAGGAAGCGGTTTCACTCATGGCGCACGCTCTAGAGCATTTTTCCGGGGAGAGGAAACATCTGAGATCGGGTAAAATGTCCATGGCGCGCCGCATGCGGCAACTGGCCTGTTGCCGGGCCGACCGGCGCATTACATAGAGGGCCATGCCCGAACTTCCCGAAGTCGAAACCACCGTGGCGGGCCTGCGCTCGGTCCTTCAAGGCGCGCTGCTCACGCGCGTGGAGGCGCGGCGCGCCGACCTGCGCTTCCCGATCCCGGTCGATCTGCGCCAGCGGTTGACCGGCGCCACCGTCACCGGCCTGTCCCGTCGCGCCAAATATGGCCTGATCGACACCGATCGCGGCGATACGCTGATCTTCCACCTCGGCATGTCGGGCCGCTGGCGAATCGATCCGGCGGAGATCGGGGCGCATGATCATTTGCTGATCGAAACCGGGGGCGGGCGGTTGCTCTCGCTCAACGACCCGCGCCGCTTCGGCTCGCTCGACCTGGTTCGCAGCGACGCCCGGGAAAGTTTCAACCCCTTTACCCGCATGGGTCCGGAACCGCTGGGACCGCATTTCACGGCCGAAGCCCTGGGTGGCGCGCTCAAGGGGAAGGCGACGTCGATCAAGGCTGCGCTGCTCGACCAGCGCGTCGTCGCGGGCCTGGGCAACATCTATGTGTGCGAGGCGCTCAACATGGCGGGCATCGCCCCGACGCGCGAAGCGGGCCGGATCAGCCGCGCGCGCCTCGTCCTGCTGGTCGACGCGATTCGCGATGTGCTGGCCGCCGCGATCGCTGCGGGGGGCTCCACCCTGCGCGACTATGCGCGGCCCGATGGGGAACTGGGCTATTTTTCCAAGCAATGGCGGGTCTATGGGCGGGAAGGGGAATCCTGCGTCTGCGGCACGCCCATCAGGCGTCGTGTGGATGGGGGCAGATCGACCTTTTTCTGCCCGAAATGCCAGAAATAGCGGGACGCTGAGCGGTTGACGCACCCCGCGTTCCCCTGTAAGGGGCGCACCTTCACGAGAGCTGGTTGGCGATTCCGACGGGCTCCTCCACGAGATTTGACGAGAACCGAGGACAATAAATGGCCAATACGCCGCAAGCCAAGAAGCGCATCCGCCGCAACGCCCGCCGCGCCGAGATCAACGGCGCCCGCATCAGCCGGATTCGCACCCTGGTGAAGAAGGTCGAAACCGCCCTCGCCGCCGGCGACAAGGCTGCCGCGACCACGGCGCTCCAGTCGGTCCAGCCGGAACTCGCGCGCGGCGTCGCGCGCGGCGTGCTGCACAAGAACACCGCGGCCCGCAAGTTCGGCCGCCTGACGAAGCGCGTCAGCGCGCTCGGCTGAAGCCGACACCCTTTACAGCTCGTCAAGCATAACAGGCCCGCTCCGCATTTCGATGCGGGGCGGGCTTTTCATGTTTCGTTCACGAAAGCGTCATTTCGGAGGAAGCCAGGATTTCCGGCGATTCCCCGTCGATTCGAGACGAGCGGCGTCATATGGCTTTTATCAATATACTGAAATATAACGATAATTTTTCAACTTGGCCTTTTCCGCGGGTTTGCCGAGTCAACGCCTTTATTTCACATTTTTGACGGGCAGCGGCCTTGATCAGGCGAAGCAGCCCTGTCTATTTTGGATCTCCGGCCGCCACTCGAATCGAATTCCGGCGGTCATCAGAAGGTTGGTTGATGCATGAGATCCAGGAAAGCGAGGCTTTCCCGGAACGGGTTTCTGCGTCGTATCGCTCCTGCCTATGGGGGCGCAGTTGATGGGGGTCGACTGTTTATGAAGGATATTGCGGCAGTGATTGGAAGTTTGAGCGGTCTCGACACGCAGCAGAATGCGCGCCTGGAGAACGCCTGGGCGACCATCCGTGCCGGCCTGCGCCGCGACATTGGTGCGCGCATGTTCGACCAATGGCTGAAGGCGGCGCAACTGGGCGATTATTGCCCGGAATCCCAGACGCTGGACCTGCTGTTCGCGTCGGACTTCAGCGCCAATTTCGTGTCGGGCCAGTTCGGCGACCGTTTGCGCATGGCATGGCGTTGCGCTGGCGCCGGCGTGCGCGAGGTGCGCCTGCGACGCGCACCCAATGCCGTTGGTCCCCGCGTTCTGGAACTGCCGCAGGCGGATGCCGACGCGATCGCGGAAGACGGATCGGCCTATGATCAGGCGCCCGCATCGAATTTCCAGCCGCGCCATCGTTTCGACCAGTTCGTGACCGGCGAGACCAACCATCTCGCCTTTTCGGCGGCGCAGGCCATGGCGGCCAAAAGCCGGCCGCGTTTCAGCCCGCTTTTCATCCATGGCGGGACCGGACAGGGCAAGACCCATCTGCTGCACGCCATTGCCCAGGCCTTTTCGGCGCATTCGCCCTCGGCGCCCGTTCTCTACATGTCGGCCGAGCGGTTCATGATGGAATTCGTCAACGCCATGCGGGCGAACGAAACCATGATGTTCAAGGCGCGGCTGCGGGCGGCGCAACTGCTGTTGATCGACGACGTCCAGTTCATCGCCGGCAAGGGTTCGACGCAGGAAGAGTTTCTGCACACGATCAACGACCTGATCGATTCGGGCGCCCGGATCGTCGTCACCGCTGACCGCGCGCCGCAGATGCTGGACGCGATCGATGCGCGCATCCTTTCGCGCCTGGCCGGCGGCCTGGTCGCCGATATACGCCCCGCCGGCCTTGATCTGCGGCTCGCGATCCTGGAGGCCAAGCGGGCGATTGCGGGCGATCCGCCGGTGCCGGACGCGGTGGTCGATTTCCTCGCGCGTTCGATCCGTTCCAATGTGCGCGAGCTGGAAGGCGCGTTCAACAAGCTGATCGCCTATGGCCAGCTGACCGGGCGGTCCATCGACCTGGAGTTCGCACAGGCGATGCTGGCGGACGCGGTGCGCGCCAATGCCCGTCGCATCACCGTCGATGAGATCCAGAAGGCCTGCGCCGCGCATTACCGGATCGACCCGGCGGAAATGCGCTCCAAGCGCCGCGCGCGGGCGGTCGCCCGGCCGCGCCAGGTGGCGATGTATCTGGCCAAGAAGATGACGCCGCGTTCCCTGCCTGAAATCGGCCGCATCTTCGGCGGTCGCGATCATAGCACGGTGATCCATGCCGTGCGCACGATCGAGGAACTGCGCCAGAGCAATCCGGATATCGACGCCGATATTCGCGCCTTGCAGCGCCAGTTGGAAGGCTGACAGGCGAGGGGCTTTGGATTAGGCTTTCGCCATGATCCGACAGCTCGCCCTCTTCCTTGCCGCCTTCTTCTGCCTAGCCCCCGCCTTGGCCCAGGACGCGCCTGCGGCGCCGCTGGCCGATGTGCGGGTGGCGCTCGATACCAGCGCCGGCCGCATCCTGATCGCGGTGCATGTCGCAAGAGCGCCGGTGACGGCGGCCAATTTCCTGCATTATGTCGACCAGAAGCGGCTGGACGGCACCAGCTTCTACCGAAGCGTCGGCTCGGCCGATTATGGCTTCGTGCAAGGCGGGGCGCAAAATGATCCCAGGCGCCTGTTGCCGCCGATCAAGCATGAGCCCACCAGCCAGACGGGCCTCACCCATGACGATGGCGCTCTCTCCATGGCCCGCTACGCCCCTGGCAGCGCGACGGGGGATTTCTTCATCGTTCTGGGCAAGATGCCGGGGATGGACGCCCATCCGGAAGCGGCGGGCGACAATCAGGGCTTCGCCGTATTCGCCCATGTGGTCGAAGGAATGGATGTGGTGAAGGCGATCCTCGCTGCCCCCAAGTCGCCGACAGCGGGCGAGGGCGTGATGAAAGGGCAGATGCTGGAGCAGCCGGTGAAGATCCTGACGGCGCGGCGCATTCCCTGATGCTTGCAAGCCCATAAGCCTGAGGGTTTGGATGGAGCGCCACTTTCAGTCTTCCTCCGGTGCAAAGCTTGATGGCCTCCTTGGAAGGGAAATCATGGATCGCTCGAGGCCAGACCGCCCAAGCCCAAAAAAGAAAGCCCGGCGATCCTCGACCGCCGGGCAAAGGGCATGGCTGGGAGCCGCCCGAAGTGATTTTCGATCAGAATGGCAAACCGCTCATCCCTTCTTTTCGGGCGGCAGCGTGATCTTCACATTCTCGCCATTCTGGCCGGGGAAGCCCGTGAACATCGCGTCGATCAGGTTCGGCACCAGATAGGTCAGCTTGTTCGACAGCGACTGGGCCTGCGCCTTGCCCTCGAACAGGCGGCGATTGTCGGCGGCGCGGTCGATCTTCATGCTGAGGTCGCCGGTATAGACGGTGTAGCTGGACACGTCATTATAGCCGCCCGGGCCGAACAGCCACGGATCATAAAAGCCATAGCCCCAGGGACGGCCCCAGCGGCCCCTCCAGCCCCAGCCGCCGTAGAAGAACGGGTCGGGGTTGCCAAAGCCGGTCGAGCGCACCTTTTCGCGCCCATTGTCGACGCCATAGGCCACCCGCACGATCAGGTCGGCCCGCGCCGGGTCGCCGGCGGCGACATAGCCGGTCTGGGTCAACCGCTGACCGACGAGGTCGGCATAATGCGAAAATTCGAGGCCGCCTGCCAGGCGCGGATCGTCGGCGACGATCGTGAAGCTCTGGCCGGCAGGTGCCGGAAGCTGCTGAAAGCGGGCGACGTCAGCCTTGAACGATGTCGCGCAGCCGGACAGCGCCACAAGCGCCAGGGCGGGCGCCGCGAGGAGGCCGATCTTTTTGAAACGGGTCATTTTTCTTGCGTCCTGTATCAGGCACTACGCCTGCCAAACATCTTGCGTCCTGCCATAGCAAAACGCAACTGAACATCGTTTGAACGCACGTAACGGGCGAACGGGCGCAAACCATGTCCTGCCATCCCTACGACGGCGCGGCATGGATTATTCCGTCACGAACCGGAAGGGGCCGCCATTTTGACGGCCCCTGTGGCATTAGCGCATCAGCCCCATCGCGTCATAGGCCGCCCGCAATGTGGGGTCGGCAGCCGCCGCGGCTCTGGCCGCACCCTTTTCAAGGATGGCGTCCAGCGCGGCGTCATTGGTCCGCAGTTCCAGGAACCGGGTGCGAATGGGACGGAGCGTTTCCACCAGCAGTTCGCCCAGGGCCGGCTTGAACGCGCCAAAGCCCCTGCCAGCGAATTCGGCGCAGACCGTGTCCACATTCGTTCCTGACAGGGTCGCATAGATGCCGAGCAGATTGTTCGCTTCGGGACGCCCGGCCAGCCCGCCGGCATTGTCCGGCAGTGGTTCGGGATCGGTCTTGGCCTTCCTAACCTTCTGCATGATCGCATCATCATCGTCGGTCAGGTTGATGCGGCTCATGTCGGAGGGATCGGACTTCGACATCTTCGCGGTGCCGTCGCGCAGCGACATGATGCGCGCTGATTCCCTGGGGATGATCGGATCGGGCAGGGTGAAAAGCTCCACGCCGAAATCGGTGTTGAACTTCGTGGCGATGTCGCGCGCCAGTTCCAGATGCTGCTTCTGGTCCTCGCCCACCGGCACATGGGTGGCGTTGTAGACGAGTATGTCCGCCGCCTGGAGCACCGGATAGACGAACAGGCCGATCGAGGCGCCCTCGCGGTCCTTGCCCACCTTCTCCTTGAACTGGGTCATGCGGTTGAGCCAGCCGATCCGCGCCGTGCCGTTCAGCAGCCAGCACAGTTCCGCATGGGCGGGCACCCGCGCCTGGTTGAAGAGCACGGAGCGGTCGGGGTCGATCCCGGCGGCGACCAGCGCGGCGGCCATGTCGCGGACGTTGCGGATGCGCTGTTCGCGCCCCTCATGCACGGTGATCGAATGCATGTCGGCCAGGAAGAAGAAGCACTGGCTGCCCGCATCCATCTCGTCCTGCATCCGCACCCAGTTGCGGATCGCGCCCAGATAGTTGCCCAGGTGCAGATTGCCGGTCGGCTGGATGCCGGAAAGGACGCGCATTCTTCTATCCGTTCTCTGTCTTGGTTGCACTTTTGCGCCGCATCAGCGCCTTCAGGTCCGAGAGCCGATAGGCGCCCGTCAGGAAGCAGGCCACCCCGTACAGCGCGATTCCCACGCCGACAAGCACCGCCAGCGCCACATAGCGCTGGACCATGACCCCGCCGAGCCATGGATCGAGCAGTCCCTCGCCCGCATAGAGCGCCCCGCCCATGGCCACCGCCGCTATCGCGAGGCGGGGCAGGCGCCGCCGCAACTGACCGTCGGCGGCGAAATGGCCGCGCTTCACAAGTGTAGAATAGAGCATGGCGACATTGACGGTGGAGGAGAGCGCCGTCGCCAGCGGTGGCCCGACATGACCCAGAAGCGGGATCAGGAGGATATTGCCGACGATGTTGATGAGGATCGACAGCATCGCATAGCGGACGGGCGTCTTCGTGTCGCCGCGGGCATAATAGCCGGGCGTCAGGACCTTCACGAGAACATAGGAGGGCAGCCCGAGGGAGAAGGCGGACAGGGCCCAGCCGCAGCGCTGCGCATCCAGCGCGGTGAAGCGGCCATATTGGAAGAGCCCCCGCACGATCGGTTCCGCCACGGTGATGAAGGCGACGGTCGCTGGCAGGGTCAGGAACAGCGCGAGTTCGATGCCGCGATTCTGCGTGTCCATCGCCACCTGCTCCTGCCCCGTCGACAGCAGCCGGGATATGGTCGGCAGCAATATGGTGCCAAGGCCGATGCCGATCAGTCCCAGCGGCAACTGGTTCAGCCGGTCGGCATAATAGATGTAGGTGATCGAGCCCGAGGCGAGCAGCCAGCCCGACAGCGCCGTGGAGATCAGCAGGTTGATCTGGGACGCTCCCGCCCCCGCCGCCGCCGGCACGATCAACCGGAGCAATTCCTTTACGTCGGCGTCCAGACGCGGCCGTTTCAGCCGCATCGACACGCCCGCCCGGCGGCAGGCCAGGATCAGCCACAGCAATTGCAGCGCTCCGCCCACGGTGACGGAGATTGCCTGCACCCTGGCCGTTTCATATTCGTCGGCGCCATGGAACAGCCACAGGCCCGCGATCATCGCGAGGTTGAGGAGGATCGGCGCGGCGGCATTGACCCAGAATTTGTCGAGCGAATTCAGGATGCCGCCCAGCAGCGAGGCCAGGCTGATCAGCGCCAGATAGGGCAGGGTGATCCGCGACAGCATGACCGCGAAAGCGAATTGTTCCGGCGTCGGATTCTGGCGGGAAAAGCCGCCGGAGAGCGCCCAGGTGATCGGCCATGCCGCCGCGATCAGCAGGGCGGTGAAGGCGACCAGCACCGGCAGCAGCACGGCCAGCGCGCGCTCCGCGAACAGATAGCCGTCCGCAACGCCGCCCGACCCAGCCGCCTTGCGGTTGAACATCGGGATGAAGGCCGCGGAAAAGGCACCCTCGGCAAAGAGGGCGCGGAACATGTTGGGCAGGCGGAAGGCCACGCCGTTGAAGGCGTCCGACGCGAATCCGGCGCCGACATAGCGCGCCGCCAGGGAATCGCGGACCAGGGCGAGCACCCGGCTGGCGAGCGTCAGACCGCCGACCGAACCGAGTGCCTTGGCGAGTTTCATACGACCAACCTTGGGTAGGGCTGGGTGAAACCCCGTGCCGAGCGGAGCGAAGCGGCTTCGGAAGGCTCAGCCATTCCCTTCGACACGCTCGGGGCGAACGGGGTGGGAGCCATGGCTGCGCTCAGGCGTGGCCGGCCGGTTCGCCTGTGGTCTGGGCCATGGCTTGCGCCTGTTGGACATAGAGGCCGCCGAAATCAATGGGTTCGAGCAGCAGCGGCGGGAAGCCGCCATCGCGGATGGCGTCAGCCAGCACGCGGCGGGCGAAGGGGAAGAGGAGGCGCGGCGCTTCGGCCAGCATGAAGGGCTGCATCTGGTCCTCTGGCACATTGCGCATGCCGAAGATCGCGGCGTAGACCAGCTCCACGGCGAAGGCAGTGCCCTGCGGCGCGATGGCCTTGACTTCGATCTTCAGGGAAATCTCGACGACTTCCTCGCCCACCTTGTCGGCGCCGATGTTGAACTGCACGTCGATCTGCGGCTGGTCCTGCCACTGGTAGACGGCGGGAGCATTCGGATTTTCGAAGGACATGTCCTTCACATATTGGCTGATCAGCGCGATCTGCGGGCCGTTGTCGGCGCCATTGCCGGTTGTCTGAATGGTATCGGCTTCCTCGGCCATCTCTTTTCCCTGGTTTTAAGGTTTGCCTGGCAGGCAGAATGCCCGCGCATGTCGATCCGCGCGCTTAGCAGGGGCGGCAGGAGGGAGCAATGCGGCACTTGAAAAGCGGCCATTTGAATATGCAGGGAAACATGCCTATGTTGGTCGCGTTACAGTTTCAGATTCAACCCAAAGGGTGCTTTACCCCGTGTATGTGATCGTCATCCTCGCCATGATCGCCGGTTTCCTGGCGCTGCGGCTATATTCCGTGCTGGGCAAGCGCACCGGGCATGAGCAGGAGCCTGCCCTTCGTCCGGCGGAGGAACGTGCCAAGGTAACGATCGTGCAGCCTCGCCCCGTTCCGGAAATGGCGGGCGATTCGGTCCGTCTGTCCGATGGGCTGATCGCCCCCGGCGGCGAAGTGGGCGTGCGCGCGTTGATCGCGGCGGACCGCAGCTTCGACGTTCCGCAGTTCGTGGAAGGTGCGAAGGCGGCCTACAAGATGGTCCTTGAAGCCTTTTGGCGCGGCGACCGCCAGGAACTGGAGTGGCTTTGCGACGCCGACGTGCTCGCCTCCTTCGAGGAAGCGATCGCGGCGCGGGAGGCGGAAGGCCATGTCCTCGACAACCGCCTGGTCCGCATAGAAAAGGTTCAGATCATCGAAGCGGGCGTCACCGGCCGGATGGCTGAGATATCGCTGCGTTTCGAGGCGGACATCGCCGCTGTCACACGTGACCGGGACGGCAATGTCGTTGCCGGTTCGCTGACCGACGCGGTCGGCACGAACGACATCTGGACATTTACCCGCGACCTGCGCAGCACCGATCCCAACTGGAAGCTCAGCGAGACCGACGAGGCGGCATGAACCTGGGGCAGTCGGGAGGCACGCTGGCCGCGGCGTTGCTGCTCTCTGCCTGCGCGGGCGGTGTGATACCTCCTGGAGCGGGTGGCCCGGCGCCGACGCGGCCCCCTCGCGAGGGTGGTGAGACAGCGACCCGTCCCATTCCCGCTACCCCCCGTCCGCCCGCGCCGGTTGCGCCGCCTGTGACGGCACCAGTCGACACCGCCAACGCCCTCGGCGCAGGGATCACGCCCGGCCCGTCCATCATCGACCTCATTCCGTCGGGGGAGCGTTCGCGCAAGGCTTTGCAGGCTTTCCGCTTGTCCTGCCCTTCGCTGATGCGGCGGAGCGACCAGAGCGGACTGACGCGCGGCGCGGACTGGAACAGTGCCTGCGCCGCCGCTGCAAGTTGGCCGGAGGTATCGGCCAGCGAATTTTTCGTCCGCTATTTCGAAGCGGTGCAGGTGGGCGACGGAAAGGCATTCGTTACCGGCTATTATGAGCCGGAAATCGCAGGGTCGCGGACGCAGCAGCCCGGTTACGATGTGCCGATCTACCGCCGTCCGTCCAATCTGATCGATGTCAATCTTGGCCTGTTCAGCGACAGCCTGAAGGGCAAGACCATTCGCGGCAAGGTGGACGGCAGCAATCTGGTGCCGTTCGACGAACGATCGCAGATCGTGGGCGGGTCGCTGGCGGGCAAGGGCCTGGAACTCGCCTGGGCGGCCGATCCGGTGGAATTCTTCTTCCTGCAGGTGCAGGGCAGCGGACGCCTGTTGCTGCCCGGCGGCGGCGTCATGCGGATCGGCTATGACGGCCAGAATGGCCGCGACTATACCGGCATCGGCAAGCTGATGAAGGATCGCGGCCTCATCCAGGCCGGATCGATGCAGGACATCATGCAATATCTGCGCGCCCATCCCGATGAGGGCGCGGCGATCATGAACGAGAACAAGAGCTTCGTCTTCTTCCGCGAACTGACCGGGCCTGGCCCGCTGGGGGCGATGGGCGTCGCCGTCACGCCGGAGGCCACGGTGGCGGCCGATCCCAGCTATGTCCCGCTGGGCGCGCCGCTGCTGCTTTCGCTCGACCGGGCCGAACCCAATGGCATATGGATCGCCCAGGACACCGGCGGGGCGATCAAGGGCGCCAACCGCTTCGACAGCTTCTGGGGCGCGGGCAGCAACGCGCGCAGCATAGCGGGCGGCATGTCGGCGCGGGGCAGCGCGCTCATCCTGCTGCCGATAGGATCGGCGGCGCGGCTGGCCCAGCAGCGCTGACCGCATGCGGCCATGCCCCGACGGAGTCTCTCTTCCGATGAACAGGCGCTCTGGACGGCGCTGACCCGCTCGGTCAGGCCGCTGCGGCCGGGTGCGCGGCCGCTCTCCCTCCCCACGCTTCCCGTCCCCGAACAGGACAGGACAGGGTTAACGGCTCCCTCCGTTCAGAGGGTGGCGCCGGCGCCGGGCCGTACCCCGGCCGCCATTTTGGATTCGGGCTGGGAGCGCAGAATCCGTAACGGAAACCTGGCGCCGGACATGACCATCGACCTGCACGGGCACACATTGTCGGCGGCCCATGCAAGGCTTAACCAGGCACTGGCCGCGGCCTGGGCGCGGGATGTCCGCATCATGCTGGTCGTTACCGGCAAACCGCCAAAAAGCTCGTCGACGGGCGGCGGGTCGCGGCGCGGCGCCATTCGGGGCGAGATCGGCCACTGGCTGGAAACCAGCAGCTATGCCGACCGTATCGCCAGCGTGCGGATCGCACATCAGCGCCATGGCGGCGAAGGCGCACTCTATGTCATAATGCGACGCAAAAAATAAGCATTTCCGAGGGGTCCACTGACCTTTTCTTAACCACTGCCCTTCATATCCCGCTGATCCAGTCCGCGACGGGCTGGCAGGGCAGGGAGGCACATGCAGGGCGTGACATTGACGAGCCGCGCCACTGCCTTCGCCTGCGCCGCGGGGGCGCTGGTGTTCATCCTGTCGCTGGTCCTGGGCCAGGGGCAGGCGACCGACATTGGCGGCATTGGCCGCTCCCTCATCATCGCGATCCTGTGCGGTACGCTGAGCTGGGCTTCCGCGCGCCGGACCGTGGCGACGACCGCGATCGCGATCGATGGTGCGACGGAGCGCCTGCTGGCCGCGGCGCATGGCGACCTGCAATCGGACGTGCCGCGCGAGATCGGCCTGGAGCTGCCTGACCTGTCGGTGGCGATGGAAAGCCTGTTCAGCCAGGTCCGCACCAACCTGGACCATGTGCAGGCGCTGGCCCTGTTCGATCAGGTGACTGGCCTTGCCAACCGCGCCAGCTTTTGCCGGCAGGTCGAACGCCTGCTGGCCGAGCGCAGCGAAGAAGGGCTGGCGGCACTGTTCTTCATCGATCTGGACGGGTTCAAGGGGGTCAACGACACGCTGGGCCATGCGGCGGGCGACCAGTTGCTGGCGCGTGTCGCGGGGCGCCTGCGCGAAGTCGCCATGGCGCAGGCGAGCGCGGGTGCGGGCGATTGCCTGATAGGCCGCCTGGCAGGCGACGAATTCACGCTGTTCGTGCCCAGCCTGGCCGACCTGGACAGTGCCGGGCGCATCGCCCGCGCCATCCAGTTCGCGCTGCGGGAACGCTTTGACCTCGGCAGCCAGCATGTCGACCTTGGCGCCTCGATCGGCGTCGCCTGCTATCCCGAGCATGGCGACACTCTGTCGGCGCTGCTGCGATCGGCCGACATCGCCATGTATCATGCCAAGCGTCAGGGCCGTAACCGCGCGGAGATGTTCACCGCCGAACTGGCGCTTGAAGCGGCCGACCGCGCCGAACTGGAACGCGACCTTTTGCTGGGGTTGCAGCGGGAGGAGTTCCTCCTCGAATTCCAGCCGCAGATCGAGATCGGCAGTGGTCGGGCAATCGGGGCCGAAGCGCTGGTCCGCTGGGCGCATCCGGAACGCGATCTGGTGATGCCCGGCTCTTTCGTGCCCGTGGCGGAGGAAAGCGGCGCCATTGTGGCGCTGGGCGACTGGGTCATGGGACGAGTGTGCGAGACGGCGGCGCGTTGGGCGCGGGCCGGGGTGAGGCAGCGGATCGCCATCAACATCTCTTCCCGCGAGCTGAGCCAGGCCGATTTCTTCATGCGCCTGCGCCATGCCATCGACGCGCATCAGGCGCCGGCGGTCATGCTGGAGCTGGAGATCACCGAATCGCTTGCGATGGAGATGAAGGCGCGGACGCTGGACCAGATCGGCGCCCTGCGGCGGGAGGGCGTGCGCATCGCCATCGACGATTTCGGAACCGGCTATTCCAACCTGTCGCGCTTGCGGGAGTTGCCCGTGGACCGGGTGAAGATCGACCGCTCGCTGGTCCGCGACATCGCCGTTTCGGCCGAAGCGCGCACGATCTGCAGTGCGGTCGTCGGGCTGATCCAGGGATTGGGCATGGAGGTGGTTGTCGAGGGCGTGGAGACCGAGGCGCAGATGGAAATGCTGCGCGTGATCGGCTGCACGCTGTTCCAGGGCTACCATCTGGCGCGGCCGATGAGGGAGGAGGATTATCTCGCCCGTTTCGCCATAGCTTCGCCGGTGGCCAGGGCAATTTCAAGCTGACCCTCAAGGGCTCATGACTGGGCGGGCGTCCCGGTCGCCAGCGCGCGCATGGTGACCAGCCGGTAAATCTCCGTCAGGTCGCGCAGATCCGCCAGAGCCACCGCTTCGTCCAGCTTGTGCATGGTTGCGTTGTTGAGGCCGAATTCGACCACGGGGCACAGGCGCGAGAGGAAGCGGGCGTCGGACGTGCCGCCGGTAGTCGACAGTTCCGCCACCACCCCGGTCACGTCGCGGATCGCGCCAGCAACCATGTCGGACAGCATGCCGGGTTCGGTCAGGAAGGGTTCGCCGCTGATCTTCGCGTCCACCCTGCCGCCTTCGGCCGCGGCGATGGCGGTGATGCGGTCGACCAGTTCCGCGCCGCCATGTTCGTTGTTGAAGCGGACGGAGATGCGGGCCTGCGCGGCGGCGGGGATGACATTGGTGGTCGGGTTGCCGACATTCAGGTCGGTGATCTCTATATTGCTCGCCTGGAACCAGTCATTGCCCTCGTCCAGCACCAGAGCGTCGATGGCGGACAGGATGCGGATCAGGCGGGGGATCGGATTGTCGGCCAGATGCGGATAGGCGACATGGCCCTGCACGCCGTCGACATGGATCCACATGTTGACTGATCCGCGCCGGCCGATCTTGATGACGTCGCCCAGTCGCCGGGAGGAGGTGGGCTCGCCCACCAGGCACAGGTCGGGGCGCAGCCCATGGGCGGCCATCCGGTCCATCAGGGCCAGAGTGCCATGGACAGCCGCGCCTTCCTCATCGCCCGTGATGATCAGGCTGATCGTGCCGGGCAGGTCTTCGGGCAGGTCATGCAGAGCGGCGACATAGGCGGCGATCGCACCCTTCATGTCGACGGCGCCGCGCCCGTAAAGCAGGTCGCCCCGTATCTCTGGCGTGAACGGATCGCTCGCCCAGCCATTGCCCGGCGGAACCACGTCCAGATGCCCGGCAAAGGCAAAATGCCTGCCCGGCCCGGTTGTCCGCCACGCCAGCAGATTTTCTACCGGTCCGTCCGGTGCCTCTCCCGCCAGGAAGCGGTCGATGGTGAAGCCCAGGGGTTTCAGCATCGCCTCCAGCACCGCGAACACATCCCCCGTGGCGGGCGTCACGGACGGACAGGCGATCAGTTGTTCGGCTATGTCGATGGATCTGGCATCGGCGCTGGTCTTGCTCATGGGGTTGCGTTAGAGCATTTTGAAGCTGTCTGGAACAGACAGCGGCTCGCAAAATGCGTTAGAGACCAGCGCGCATTTTGAAGCTGTCTGGAACAGACAGTGGCTCGCAAAATGCGTTGAAGGCCGACGCGCATTTGAAGCTGTCTGGAATGGGTGCGAGGCGCGCATGCATAGGATGCAAGCGGCGCTGCCGGCAGGAGGATATGTCATGCCCAAGATTGACCTGGCGGCCGTCGAAGAGACCAATCGAACGGGCTATCCGCCGGTTTATGCCGGTGCGGTCGCCGGGCGGTGGGTGCGCAAGCTGGGCCCCGTGACCGGCCTGTCCGATTTCGGCATCAGCCATGTGGTTCTGAAGCCCGGTGCGGCATCATCCCAGCGGCACTGGCATGAGGATGAGGACGAGTTCGTCGTCATGCTGAGCGGGCAAGCGGTGCTGGTCGAGGAGGGAAGCCGCACGCCGCTGCACGTCGGCGATATGGCATCGTTCCCGAAGGGCGAGCCCAATGGTCATCAGCTGGTGAACGAAAGCAGCGAGGATTGCGTGTTCCTTGCCGTTGGGCGCGTTCCACTGGGGGATGCGCATTATCCCGACATCGACATGCAGTGGGCCGGGGGCACCTATCGCCGCAAGAATGGAAGCGTCTTTTGAGGCTGGACCGCAGGGGTTTGATGGCCGTGCTGGGCGCCGCGATGGCAGCGCCCGGTGCCGTGGCCGCATCCGCCGCGGGCCCGGTGAAGCCGCCCCGGCTTCGTCCGGGAGACAGTGTCGGCCTGATCGAACCGGCAGGTTTTACCGACGACGCCTTCGACCTCGACCTGGTCAAGGAAACGATCGTCGCCATGGGGCTGGTGCCCAGGCCCGCCAGGCATCTGGTCGATCGTTACGGCTATCTGGCCGGGACGGATGCGGAGCGGGCCGCCGACGTCAATGCGATGTTCGCCGATCAGCAGGTGCGAGCGGTGTTCGCCACGCGCGGCGGATGGGGCTGCGCCCGCATCCTGCCCCATCTCGACTTCGCGACGATCCGGGCCAATCCCAAGCTGCTGGTCGGATTTTCCGACATCACGGCGCTGCATCTGGCGTTCGCGGCGCGGGCCGGTTTCGTCACGATCCACGGGCCCAATGCCGCGAGCAGTTGGCCGCGCTTTTCCTGGGATGCCTTTCGCGCCGTCGCCTTCGACGGGGCGACGCCGTTGATGGCCAGTCCAGAGGGGCATGAAGACAGGCTGGTGCAGCGCAGCGGGCGCATATTGACGTTCCGCGGAGGGAAGGCGAGCGGGCGGCTGCTGGGCGGGAACCTGACTGTGCTGTCGACGCTGATGGGAACGCCGTGGCTGCCTGATTTCGACGGAGCGATCCTGTTCATCGAGGATGTGAGCGAGCAGCCCTATCGGATCGACCGGATGCTCACCCAACTGGCGCTCGCCGGCGTGCTGGGCAAGGTGGCGGGCGTCGTGTTCGGGCAATGCACCGATTGCGGCCCGAGCGGCGCTTCCTATGGCGGATTTACCCTGACGGAGGTGTTGCAGCAGCATCTGGCGCCCCTTGGCGTTCCGGCCTTCCAGGGTGCGCTGTTCGGCCATGTCGCCAGCCAGTTCAGTCTGCCGGTGGGCTGCCGTGCGGAGATCGATGCCGATGCGGGTACGATCCGGCTGCTGGAGCCGGCAGTCCGATAATAGAAACACCATCAGGGCCGGACATAGGCGCCACGGCCGTCCGGAGGAACGAGCGACCTGTCCTTGATCTTCAGGACAAGCGTCTCGAAGCCTGGTTCGGGTACATCCTTCGTCTTTTCGGAGGTGAGGATGACGGATCCGTCCTTTTCGGCCCATCGACCCTCCGCGAACAGATCAAGCGCGCCATAGGCCAGATACCATTGGAAACGGCCGTCCGGGCGGAGCATCAGTTCCGAGCCGGTCTCCATCACCCCGTTAAGATAATAATGACCTGCCCACCGGGACTCTTGCGCCAAGGCCGGTCCGGCAAGGAAGACCGCGAGGGGCAGGAGGGCAGTCAGGACGCGCATCCGGCGATGATATAGCAGGATGAAGCGGCCTGAAAGACTACCAGGCGCGGGGACTGTGCCCGACGCGACGGGAGACCTGCTGCTCTATCTCGTTGAGCTGGGCCTGGCTGAGGACGCCTGAAACCAGCAGCTTGCGCATCAGCTCGTCCACCAATGCTGCTAGAAAGTGGAGCTCCGCCCGTTCGGACAGAGTGTCGTTGCTGTCGACCTGCATGGCTTGCTCTCCGCGCAAAAGCCTAATTTTAAAAGAGAAGGCGACAGGGGACAGGGCGTGGGGATGCAGCATGTCCCCCTTTGAAGGCGGTCTGGCGTTTATGGTTAAGAATACGATCGGCCGATCCTGTCATTCCCTTCCCCTGCGAACGGCAGCAGCGCTTCATAGGTCGCCAGCGGCGGCTTGCCTTCCACGCGAATCCCGCGCCGCATGAGGAAGGCGTGCCGCACGATTTCCGCCTGCTGTTCCAGGCCATAGCGGCGAAAGGGCCTGCTCGGCACAATCTCATAGTCATAGCGGCAAAAAGGGTGGCGCATCAGCGGCAGATACCATCTGCCGCCCTGTTGCGCCTGCCAGACATGGGTCATTTCATGGATGAAATGACCCTGGATGTGTAGCGGACTATCGCAGAAATCGGCGCAGAACAGGCCGCTTTCCGGATGGAACCAGAGGTTGCCGTCGGGCGCCATGGTGACTTGCCGCGGCTGAAACGGCCACCATTTGCGGTTGTGCACGCGTACGCGCCGATAGTCGATGGCGGCGGCGAAAACCGACCGGGCGAGGGCGGCTTCCGCCTCGGTCAGCGGGCGCCCGGTCAATGCGCGTCATGCTCCTTCCCTTGGGGAGCGGGGGCGGGCGCGGCGCCGCCGGGCTTCTGGATGATGGCGTCGACCAGCAGGCGGTCGCCATTGGCGAGCAGGAAGGTGAGCGTCATCTTGCCGCGGCTGATGGCCGTGTCGTTGACGCCCCAGAGCATCAGATGCTTGCCGCCCGGCGCGAAGGCGACCTTGGATTTTGCCGGTATGGGAACGCTGTCGAGCGGCTTCATCGTCATTTTTCCGCCCTCGCTCATGCTCTCATGCATCTCGACCTTCAGCGCATAGTCCGTGAGCACGCCGCGCAGCGCCGTATCCGCATCACCACCATGGGCGACGAAATAGCCGGAGGATGGCGTGTCCTTGTTGGGGCTGAGCCGCACCCAGGCCTGGTCGACATAGGTGGGCGCGGGGTCGCCGCAGGCGGCGAGGGCCAGAGGGGCGGCAAGGGCGATCAGGGGGTAAAATGCGCGCATGGGCAATGGCTTTCTTGATGTCCCGTTTCCGGTCGTTTCCCAGAGGTAATCGTCACAGCTTCTTGTGCCAAGCAAAAGCGCGCCTATATCCCTTGCGCAAACGCCCTTGCCTTGGCGCTTTCGTGAGGTATGGGGCCGTCAACCGCTGAATATGATTTGGGGTTCAAAGAGGACACAATGGCAAAAGTAATCGGTATCGACCTGGGCACCACCAACAGCTGCGTTGCTGTGATGGATGGCGGCAAGCCCAAGGTTATCGAAAATGCGGAAGGTGCGCGCACGACGCCCTCCATCGTCGCCTTCACCAAGGATGGCGAACGACTGATCGGCCAGCCCGCAAAGCGTCAGGCCGTCACCAATCCCGACAATACGGTCTTTGCGGTGAAGCGCCTGATCGGCCGCCGTTTCGACGATCCGATGACCAAGAAGGACATGGAGCTGGTGCCATACAGCATCGCCAAGGGTCCCAATGGCGACGCCTGGGTCAATGCCGGCGGCAAGGATTATTCGCCCTCGCAGATTTCCGCCTTCACCCTGCAGAAGATGAAGGAAACCGCCGAGAGCTATCTGGGCGAAACGGTCACGCAGGCAGTCATCACCGTTCCCGCCTATTTCAACGACGCCCAGCGTCAGGCGACCAAGGACGCCGGCCAGATCGCGGGCCTGGAAGTTCTCCGCATCATCAACGAGCCGACCGCGGCCGCGCTCGCCTATGGGCTGGAGAAGCAGGACGGCAAGACCATCGCGGTCTATGACCTTGGCGGCGGCACCTTCGACATCTCGATCCTGGAGATCGGCGACGGCGTGTTCGAGGTGAAGTCGACCAATGGCGACACCTTCCTGGGCGGCGAGGATTTCGACGCCAAGCTGGTCGAGTTCCTGGCATCCGGCTTCCAGAAGGAAGAGGGCATCGACCTCACCAAGGACAAGCTGGCTTTGCAGCGCCTGAAGGAAGCAGCGGAAAAGGCGAAGATCGAGCTGTCTTCTGCGCAATCGACCGAAGTCAACCTGCCCTTCATCACCGCTGACCAGAATGGTCCCAAGCATTTGGTGAAGAATATCACCCGCGCCGATCTGGAGCGGCTGGTGGCCGACCTCATCAAGCGGACGATGGAGCCTTGCAAGAAGGCGCTGGCTGATGCCGGCGTATCCGCGAGCGAGATCAGCGAAGTGGTGCTGGTTGGCGGCATGACCCGCATGCCCAAGGTGCGCGAGGCCGTGAAGGACTTCTTCGGCAAGGAACCGCACACCGGCGTGAACCCCGACGAAGTCGTCGCCATGGGCGCCGCCATTCAGGCGGGCGTGTTGCAGGGCGACGTCAAGGACGTGCTGCTGCTGGACGTGACCCCGCTGTCGCTGGGCATCGAGACGCTGGGTGGCGTGTTCACCCGCATGATCGACCGCAACACCACTATCCCGGCCAAGAAGTCGCAGGTCTATTCGACCGCCGATGACAATCAGCAGGCGGTGACGATCCGCGTGTTCCAGGGCGAGCGCGAAATGGCGGCGGACAACAAGCTGCTCGGCCAGTTCGACCTGGTCGGCATTCCCCCTGCACCGCGCGGCGTGCCGCAGATCGAGGTGACGTTCGACATCGACGCCAACGGTCTGGTCAATGTCCATGCCAAGGACAAGGGCACGGGCAAGGAACAGCAGATCCGCATCCAGGCTTCGGGTGGCCTTTCGGACGCCGACATCGACCAGATGGTCAAGGACGCCGAGCGTTTTGCCGAGGAAGACAAGAAGAAGCGCGAATCGGCCGAGGCGAAGAACAATGCCGAGAGCCTGATCCACACCACCGAGCAGCAGCTTTCCGAGCATGGCGACAAGGTGGATGCCGGCCTGAAGTCGGAAATCGAGACCGCGATCGCCGCGACCAAATCGGCGGTCGAGGGCGGCGACGCTGAAGCAATGAAGGCGAAGGCGCAGGAACTGGCGCAGGTCGCGATGAAGCTGGGCCAGGCCATTTACGAGAAGGAGCAGGCGGCTGCGGCTGCTCCGGGCGCGGACGCGCCGAAGGCGGATGACGATGTCGTCGACGCTGAATTCTCCGAAGTGGACGATAACAAGGCGTAAGCTGATGGACGCTCGCCGTCATTCCCGCGCCAGCGGGAATTCATCTCCCAAACATCGCCCCGAGCGTATAGGTTGGAAGATGGACCCCCGTTTTTGCGGGGGTGACGGTGACATGCCGTCGGGGGCGATATGACGACCGAAGTTGATTATTACGAACTGCTCGAGGTCGAGCGCACGGCCGACTCGGCCACGATCAAGAGTGCCTATCGCAAGCTCGCGATGAAATATCACCCGGACAAGACCGGGGGCTGCACCGACAGCGAGGCGAAGTTCAAGGCTGTTTCCGAAGCCTATGAATGTTTGAAGGATCCGCAGAAGCGCGCCGCCTATGACCGCTTTGGCCATGCCGCGTTCCAGAATGGCGGCGGCGGTTTCGGTGGCGGGCGCGGCGGCGGCGGCTTTTCCGACCTGGGCGATATTTTCGAGACGATTTTCGGCCAGGCTGCCGGTGGCTTTGGTGGCGGGCGGCAGGCTCAGCGGCGCGGGGCGGACCTGCGCTATGACATGGAAATCACGCTGGACGATGCCTATCACGGCAAGAAGACCGAGATCGAGATCGAGGTTTCCGCCGCGTGCGAAAGCTGCGAAGGTTCCGGCGCGCAGCCGGGCACCGGCGTCAAGAGTTGCGGCACCTGCCATGGTCATGGCCAGGTGCGGGCGCAACAGGGCTTCTTCGTGGTCGAGCGGACCTGCCCGTCCTGCCATGGCGCGGGGCAGGTCATCGAAAGTCCCTGCCGGAGTTGCCGGGGAGAGGGGCGGGTGGACCGGCCCAAGACGCTGTCGGTCAACATTCCGGCGGGCGTCGATGAAGGCACCCGCATCCGCCTGTCAGGCGAAGGCGAGGCCGGAGCGCGGGGCGCGCCGTCCGGCGATCTCTACATCTTCCTGCATGTGAAGCGGCATGCGATCTTCGAACGGGACGGGACGACGCTGTTCGCCCGCGCGCCGGTCAGCTTCACCACGGCCTCGCTGGGAGGCGTGATCGAAGTGCCGGGCCTTGACGGCCAGCGGCATGAGATCAAGATCCCCAGCGGCATCCAGTCGGGCAAGCAGATCCGCCAGCGCGGCGCGGGCATGCCGGTGTTGAACGGGCGTGGGCAGGGCGATCTGGTGATCCAGGTCGATGTCGAAACGCCGACCAAGCTGACGGCGAAGCAGCGTGAATTGCTGGAGGCGTTCCGCGAGACGGAAACGGGCGAGGAATGTCCGCAGTCGACAGGCTTCTTCAGCAAGCTCAAGGAATTGTGGGGGGACTGAGTTCTTCCCCGTCCTTCAGGGAGGAGGGTCGCTGCAAGGGCGGCAGCATGCGCGCTTGATTCAGGCGCGTTTCCTCCCCTCACGCCGCGCCCAGGCGTAAAAGGGAAATCCCGCTGCCATCAACAGGAAGCTGGCGCCGCTCGGCACCGGTCCCGCGCCCCATAATGTCCAGAGCGCATAGGCAAGGCCCAGCAACGCCGCCGGCACCACGAGCCGGAACCTGAGCGCGGCCAGCGCGCACCCGACATAGAGCCAGAGCGTGGCCGAAGTCGACAGCAGCGCCATCGCCGTGAACAGCGCGACCAGCCCCTGCAAACTGTTGGCGATCAGCATCAGCGTCCCGACCGCGCAGGACAGCAGCAGCGCGCGGACCGGCGTGCCCGAACCGTTCGTTCCTGCAAGCCATCGCGGCAATTCGCCGCCTCGCGCCATCGCCAGCGGCACTTCGCCCTGCAATAATGTCCAGCCATTGAGTGCGCCCAGGCAACTGATCGTGGCGAAGACAGCGATGAATCCCGCTGGCCCCGCTGACCAGTAATGCGCGACATAGGCTGCAAAGGGAGAGCCGGACTGGCTTTCGGCCGCAGGTAGGGTGAGGGCGATGCCGGAGCAGACCAGCAGGTAGATGAGCCCGGTGATCGCTGTGCCGAGCATCGTGGCCCGTGGAATGGTCCTGGCGGGGTCGCGTACCTTGTCGGCCGCGACACTCGCGGATTCGAAGCCCAGCAGTGCCCAGAGCGTGAGCGCAGCCGAGGCGGTGATGCCGGCGCTGGTGAAGCCTTGCGCCGGGAATGGCGCTATCTCCGCCCGCCCATCGCCCAGCGTGACTGCGAGCAGGACCAGCACGACTGCGATCGGGATCAGCTTGATCGCGGTGGTGGCGAGTTGGGTGGCACCTGCCGCCCGCGCGCCGATCAGATTGATGCCGGTCGTCGCCCAGAGGAAGCCGATGGAGGTAAGCGCCCCCATGCCGGGCCGGTTCAGCGCCGGCAGGATGCTGCTGAGATTGGCGGCTGCGGCAACGGCTATGGTGACATTGGTGAAGATCACCGAAATCCAGTAAATCCACCCGATCGCAAATCCGGCGGGGGGGCCGTAGGCACGGGTGATGAACTGAGCCGTGCCGCCGACATCGGGCATCAGCACGGTGAGCCGCGCGACGACATAGGCGAGAAGCAGCGATCCGGCGATGGTGAATATCCACCCCGCCACGGCATCCCAGCCGAACGGTGCGAGTGCAGCCGGGAGCAGGAACACGCCCGATCCGATCATATTGCCCATCACCAGCGCAATACAGGCGGGAAGACCGAGCGTTCGGTTCGCCGTAGGAGGCCCGTTCACGAAGCGGCTCGCTGCATCATCCGCCTGTTGATGGGCTTATGCAGTGTCACGTGCAATGGGATAACGCAGCAGATCGCCTTCAGGAGCTTGCCCTCTTCTCCTGAAATCGATCTGCGCGGCGGCCCGAACCTTGCCTGGCGTAAAGATCAGGCGGCCAGGAACATTTCCGGATCAAGCGCCATCAGGCTGTCGGCGCCACCCTCGATCTTCCGGCGGAGCGCGCCGGCGTCCGGCATGATGCGTTCCGCGAAGAAACGGGCGGTCACCAGCTTGGCCTCCATGAACTTGGCGTCGCCTTCGCCAGCCGCCAGCAGGGCCGTCGCGGCCCTGGCCATGCGCAGCCACATAAGGCCCGTCGCGACGATGCCCACGATGTGCATGTAATGCACCGCGCCCGCCCCGGCATTGTCTGGGTTCTTCATCGCGTTCTGCATCAACCACATGGTCGCCGCGCCAAGCTGTCCGCTCGCCTTCTCCAGTGCTTCGGCAATGGGGGCGAGCTTTTCATCGCCCTTGGCCTGCGCCACTTCGTCCGCGACGATCTTGAGGAAGGCCTGAAGCGCGCGACCGCCATTCATGGGCAGCTTGCGCCCGACAAGGTCCATCGCCTGCACGCCGTTGGTGCCCTCGTAGATCTGGGCGATGCGGGCGTCGCGGACATATTGTTCGACGCCATTTTCCCAGATGTAGCCATGGCCGCCGAATACCTGCTGCGCCACGACGGTGACGTCGAAGCCCTTGTCCGTGCCATAGCCCTTGATCACCGGGGTCAGCAGTTGCACCAGGTCGTCGGCGGCCTGGCGCTCCTCCTCCGTGGCGGCCTGATGCGACAGGTCGACCTGAAGCGCGCCCCACAGCATCAGGGCGCGCAACCCTTCGGTCAGCGCCTTGCCTTCCATCAGCATGCGGCGGACATCGGGGTGGACGAACAGCGTGTCGGCCTTTTCCTGCATGTCCTTGGGTCCGGTCAGGGCGCGGCCCTGGCGGCGGTCATGGGCGTAGGCGGCGGCGTTCTGATAGGCGATCTCCGCCTGGCCCAGGCCCTGCAGGCCGACGCCCAGCCGCGCGGCGTTCATCATGATGAACATGGCGGCGAGACCCTTGTTCTCCTCCCCCACCAGCCATCCGGTCGCGCCGTCATAGTTCATGACGCAGGTGGCGTTGCCGTGAATGCCCATCTTGTGTTCCAGCGACCCGCAGGAGACGGCATTGCGATCGCCCAGGGTTCCATCCTCGTTCACCAGGAATTTGGGCACGACGAACAGCGATATGCCCTTGCTGCTGTCGGGCGCGCCCGGGGTCTTCGCCAGGACGAGGTGGATGATGTTTTCCGCCAGGTCGTGCTCGCCCGCGGAAATGAAGATCTTGGTGCCGCTGATGGCGTAGCTGCCGTCGGCATTGGGAACGGCCTTGGTCTTGATGAGGCCGAGGTCGGTGCCCGCATGCGGTTCGGTCAGGTTCATCGTGCCGGTCCACTGGCCCGACACCATGTTGGGGACATATTTCTGCTTCAGTTCATCGCTGCCCTTGGCGAGCAAGGCGGCCACGGCGCCGCTGGTCAGGCCATGGTACATTTCGAAACTGTGGTTGGCGGACAATATATATTCGCTCACCGCCGTCGCCACGACATGGGGCAGCCCCTGGCCGCCATATTCGACCGGCGCATTCAGAGTGGTCCAGCCGCCGCCCACATAGGCGTCAAAGGCTGCCTTGAAGCCGGTCGGTGTGCTGACGCTGCCGTCCGGGTGGCGGGTGCAGCCCTCCTTGTCGCCCACTGCGTTCAGCGGGAAAAGAACTTCGGCGGCGATCTTGCCGCCTTCGGTCAGGATCGCATCGACCAGATCGGCGGTCGCATTTTCGAAGCCGGGCAGGTTGGTGTAGCGGTCCAGCCCCACAATGTGGTCGAGCACGAAGCGGGTGTCGCGAATGGGGGCGGCGTAGCTGGGCATGGATCTTCTCCGGACGATTCTGTTCTGGTGAGCGGATTATTTGTGAAGGACGGATACGAACTGGGACAGTTCCGCTATCGCAGCGTCGATGTCGTCTTTTTGCCTGGTCAGCAGGGCGATGCGCGCCTCGCACTTGGCGATGGTGACGCGGCGCTGTTCCTCATGTTCCTCATCCGCATCATAAAGGTCGATCATCTCGCGAATGTCGGACAGGCTGAAGCCGACCCGCTTGCCGCGCAGAATCCAGGCCAGGCGGGCACGGTCGCGTCGCGAATAGATGCGGGCAAGGCCGTGTCGTTCCGGCGCGATCAGCCCTTCATCCTCGTAGAAGCGCAGGGCACGGGCGGTGACGCCGAATTCGTCCGACAGGTCCGAGATGGTATAGCTTTGCCGATCGCTGTGATCGGGAAGCTCGATACCGGCGATAGTGGTGCGTTTGTCCATGGCGGCTGGTGTAGCGTCGCTTTACGTTTACGTCAAGGTGAGAGCGATATCCGGGTGATCAAAACCGATCGTCCCTGCCTGGGCGCTTGGCTCTTTTGTCCTAGTGACAGGGCCAGCCGCTGCCGCTAGGGGCTTGTGCCGTGATGGGGGCAGTCAGACGATCGGAAGGGGCAAGGCGCCTGTTGGCGGCGCTGGCTCTGCTCGTGCTGGCGATTCAGCTTGTGGCGCCCTCCGGTTTCATGCCGATGCGGACCGAAAGCGGCGTGGTGGTGACGCTTTGCACCGGGCAGGGCGCGGTCAATGTCGTGGTCGAACGGGCCAGATTCGACCGGAACGACACGTCGGGCAGGCATCGCCCGGATGACGGCGCACCGGGCCAGCAGCATTGCCCCTTCGCCGCATCGGTGCAGCCGCTGGTCCCGCCCCTGGTCCTCGCCGATCTGCCGCTGCCTGCCTGGCAATTGGCTTTCGGGGCGATCGCCTTTGCGCTCAAGACCGGGCTTATCGCCCGGCTGGCTGCGCCTCCACCGCCGTCCTCGGGGCCGCCCGTTTATTGAAAATCCGTCATTTTCCGGGATTTTCAACAAGGGTTTCTTCATGTCAGTCTTTTCCGTTTCGCGCGGCGTTTCGCTGTGCGCGCTCGCCTGTTCCCTGTCCGCTCCTGCCTTGGCCGAAGAGGCCGAGCAGAGCCGGATCATCGTCACCGCCAGCCCCGTCGTCGCGGAAGCCGCGGCGAAGGTCGTCCGCACGCCCGGCGGCGTGGACGTCGTCCCGGCGGAAGATTTCGAGGACAAGCTCGCCGTCTCCCTGCGCGACGCGCTGAGCTTCTCGCCCGGCGTCTATACCCAGCCGCGCTTCGGGCAGGAGGTGCGCATTTCCATTCGGGGGTCCGGCCTGTCCCGTGGCTATCATATGCGGGGCCTGACGCTGTTGCAGGACGGCATTCCGATCAACATGGCCGACGACAATGGCGACTTTCAGGAATTCGACCCGCAGGTCTTCCAGCATCTGGAGGTCTATCGCGGCGGCAATGCGCTGCGCCTGGGAGGATCGACGCTGGGCGGCGCCATCAATGCCGTGACGCCGACCGGGCGGACGGCGCCGGGGGCGGAAGTCCGGCTGGATGGCGGCTCGTTCGACACGCTGCGGGCGAAGGCCGCCTATGGCTATGCCGATGAGCGGGGCGATGCCTGGGCCGCCGTGACGGGGGACCGATCGGACGGCGACCGCGATCATGGACGGCGCCGGGCGCTGCGCTTCAACGGCAATGTCGGGATCAAGCTGACTGACCGCGTGGAGACGCGCTTCTACGCCAGTGCACAGACAATCCGGCAGAAGCTGTCGGGTGCGCTCAACGAAAGCGACGCGCTGAACCATCCGGCGAAGGGCAATTTCGCCGGGGATCAGGCGCGCAATATCGATTCGATCCGTTTGCAGAACCGCACGACTGTGGCGCTGGACGGCGGCGAGCTGGCGTTCGGCGCCTATTATAATGCGAAGGCGCTGGACCATCCGATCTATCAGGTAGTGGACCAGAAGTCGGAGGATCGCGGTGTCTTCGCCAGCCTTGATCTGGCGGGTGACCTGGGCGGGATGCCGGTCGAGCTGACATTGGGCGCGCAGGCACGCTTCGGGCAGGGCCGGTTCCGGCAGTTCGTCAATGTGAACGGCAGGGCGGGTGCGCCGACATCCTATCAGAAGGCGCGGGCGCAGACGATCAACAGCTATGGCGAGGCGCGGATCGCGCCAGTCGCCGGGCTGTGGCTGATCGCGGGCGGCATCTATACCCATGGCGAACGGCGGCTCGACAACCGCTTCGCTCCGGCGCGGAGCGGGGATGCGTCGTTCGACGCCTTCGCGCCGAAATTCGGGCTGCTGTTCGAGCCGGGCAAGACGATGCAATTTTATGCCAATTACAGCCGGTCGGTCGAATTGCCCGGCTTCATCGAACTGGGGCAGACGGCAACGGGCGCAGGCGGGGTGCTCTTGCCCGGCTTCACGCCCCTCGATCCGCAGAAGGCATGGACGGCGGAAATCGGCACGCGGGGCACGCTGGGCATCGCGCATTGGGATGTCAGCCTCTATCGCGCGGACCTCAGGGGCGAGATGCTGCAATATAATGTCCAGGCGGGGGTGATCCCGTCATCGACCTTCAACGGCGGCCGGACGCGGCATCAGGGGATCGAGGCGGGGCTGGACCTCGATCTGACGCCTTGGGCGCGGCTGCGGCAGGTCTATCAGTATAGCGACTTCCGTTTCCGGGGCGATGCGCAGTTCGGCGACAACCGCCTGCCGGTCGTGCCGCGCCATTTCTATCGCGGAGAATTGAGGCTGGGGACGGAAACGCTCAGCATTTCGCCAGCCGTCGAATGGCTGCCGCAGGGGGCGTGGGTGGACTATGCCAACAGCAAGCGGGCCGGGGGCTATGCGACGCTGAACCTCGGTGCGCAGGCGGAGGTGAAGAAGGGTGTGACGCTGTTCCTTGACGCGCGCAACCTGACCGGGGAGCGGGCGATCGGGGATATCGGAGCAGTGGTTCGCTACGTGCCGGACAATCCCGCGACCCCTGCGAACGAAGGCAGCGCTGCCTTCTATCCAATCGAGCGGCGCGCCATTTATGGCGGGGTGCGCGCCCGCTTTTAAGAGGCTCGTCCTTCCGGCGCGGGCGGGAATGGCGGGGTCAAGCATCTTAAGAGCACTGGAGCCGACTCGGTAAATAGGTTTAGGGGCGTTCCATGTTGCGCCTGTCCGGACTGAAACTACCCCTCGACCATCCTGCCGAGGCGATGCCCGCCGCCATTTGTGAGCGGCTGGGCCTCGCCCCGCAGGGACTGCTGCGCCATGTGGTGGTGCGCCGGGGCAATGATGCGCGGCGCAAGAATGCGATCCTGCTCGTCTACACCGTCGACGTCGAACTGGTCGACGAGGCGGGCGTGCTGGCGCGTTTCGCGAAGGATCAAGACATTCGCCCGCGTCCGGACACGGATTATAAATTCGTGGCCAGTGCGGCGCCCGGCTGGTCGGGCAAGCGGCCCGTCGTGATCGGCGCGGGACCGTGCGGCCTGTTCGCGGGCCTCATCCTGGCGCAAATGGGATTTCGGCCGATCATCCTCGATCGGGGCAAGGTGGTGCGGGAACGTACCAAGGACACCTGGGGCCTGTGGCGCCGGGCCGAACTCAATCCCGACAGCAATGTGCAGTTCGGGGAGGGCGGCGCGGGGACTTTTTCCGACGGGAAGCTCTATTGCCGGGTGAAAGACCCGCGCTTTCTGGGCCGCAAGGTGCTGGAGGAATTCGTTGCGGCGGGCGCGCCGGACGATATTTTGACCGAAGCGCACCCGCATATCGGCACCTTCCGCCTGGTTTCGATGGTGGAATCGATGCGGCGGCAGATCGAGGGGCTGGGCGGTGAATATCGCTGGCAGCACCGGGTCGACGAACTGGAACTGGAGCGGCAGGCGGACGGCACGCAGAAGCTGCGTGGGCTGCATCTGGCGGACGGCAGCTTCATCGAGGCGGACCATGTCGTCCTGGCGGTCGGCCACAGCGCGCGCCCGACCTTCGAAATGCTCCATCGCCGGGGCGTGCATATCGAGGCGAAGCCTTTTTCCATCGGCGTGCGGATCGAGCATCCGCAAAGCTGGATCGACCGGGCGCGCTACGGCAATTGCGCTGGGCATCCGGTGCTGGGCGCCGCCGCCTACAGCCTGGCCCATCATTGCGCCAATGGGCGGACGGTCTACAGCTTCTGCATGTGCCCCGGCGGGCGCGTGGTGGCGGCGACTTCCGAGGAGGGGCGCGTCGTCACCAACGGGATGAGCCAATATTCCCGCGCGGAGTTCAATGCCAATTCGGGACTGGTCGTCGGCATCGACCCGGAACGCGACTATCCCGGCGGGCCGCTGGCGGGGATAGAATTGCAGCGCCATTGGGAAAGCATGGCCTTTGTCGCGGGCGGCGAAAGCTATCATGCACCGGGACAGACCGTGGGCGATTTCCTGGCGGGCCGCGCCTCTACCGGATTGGGGGAGGTCATCCCCTCCTACAAGCCGGGAGTCACCATGACCGACCTGTCGCGCTGCCTGCCCGAATTCGCGCTGGAGGCATTTCGTGAGGCAATTCCCGCCTTCGGCCGACAGATTGCGCGCTACGACCATCCCGATGCGGTGATGACCGGGGTCGAGACGCGCACCTCCTCCCCCATCCGCATCACGCGGGGCAAGGATTTTCAGAGCCTCAACGTGGCGGGTCTTTATCCCGCCGGAGAGGGGGCAGGCTATGCGGGCGGCATCCTTTCAGCGGCCATTGACGGCATCAAGGTCGCGGAAGCGGTGGGGATGAGCATCGCCTCCGACTGATGTGCATGTTCCTGCCTGCACAGGGGCCCGCCATGCTGATTTTTTCCAACAGGGCGGCCGTGCCGGCGGCTGCGGCGGCGTTGGAAGCTGCTCTGTCTCCTGAAAAGGCTGCGCCGCTGCGGCGCGGAGGGAGTCGAGTCGCTGGCCCAACGCTTCTTCCCTCACGTCAAAACCGATAAATGACAGGGGGTTGACGGAAATCCACGCCAGCGCCGGGAGCGATCTCCAGACGGGCCTGATGAAGGCCAATGTTGAAATATTTCCTATGCTGATGAGAATGAAGATTTATCTTCATTACACAAATTGCGTATTTTGTAATATATAGCTTCACGCATCTTTCGGTCATCAGATACGACCGCAGTCGCAATCCAACATAGCATTATACCAGCAGAGGAGGCCCCTATGCGTGCCAGATATTTGGTCCTTTGCTCGTCCTTGCTGCTGTCGACAGGGGTGAGTGCCAGGCAGCCGGGCGATCAACTTACCGTCATTGCGTCCCCGGAAAAGGAGATGAGCTATGAAAAATGGCAGGACCGAACCGCAAACCGCCTGACCGGCAGCATTCGCCGGGCCGCCGATCAGAGTTTCGATCGTTCCGCGACTGGCTATGCCCGGGTCGAGTTTCGCCTGGATGAACTGGGGCGGCCGCAAGCCGTCTCGCTTGCGCAGCCTTCGTCGTCGCGGGCCGTCGATCGCCTGTCGCTGCGCGCCGTCAGGGCGATGGGGCGGCTGACGCCCTTGCCGCCGCAGATTGCAGGGAATTCGCGGTTTGAAGCATGGATCATCGTCGCCAACGATATGTGGCAACGCGATGATATGTTGAACCGGCTCCGCACCGATCACCACGCCCGGATGATGGCGCAGGCGGGCGGCGACCGACCCGTCCTGATTGCGTCGCGCTGAACGCCGCCCTTTCCCCCGGATGGCGTGGCAAGACGCGGACTGGAAGAGCGGTTGGGTGTGGCGTGGTTCGGCCGGCCCGCAGACATGCTTCTTCGCTCTTCCAGTTTCCTCCGTGCACCTGGAATCCAGATTCGCTGCGGGCTAAATGCCTGCCGTCGATGCCGCTCCCTGGCGCAAATTCCGTACCACCATGAATGGTCCGCGACCGGAAATTCCGATATTCTGTATCGGAACGGAACATATTCATTTAAAATGATAAAATAGAATGGAATATCGAGTATAAGCAGGGAGATGGTTCGGGCTTGGGATTGTTGACCGAAATGTGGCGGGCGGATGATTTCAGAAGCAGGATCGCCCTGTTATTGGCAGCCGCGGCGGGGAGAGCATGAGCGGTAAGCCGGGCGTTGCCGTTGACGGCGCGTGGTTCGGCCGATGATTGCTGCGCTGTTCTTTGCCTCAGCCCTGACGGTGGTGGATGGCGGCACGCTGCGCGTCAACGGCGAACCGATCAGGCTCCTTGCCATTGAGGCTCCCGACATCATCAACCGATGTCGCAAGCGGAAAGCCTGCCCGCAGGATAATTCCCGGCAAAGCAGGGAAAGCCTGAAGCGCGCATTGCGCGATCCCATCACCATCGTCCCTGTCGCGCGCGACGCCTATGGGCGCACGATCGCCATCGTCTATGCCGGAGGACTCAACATGTCCTGCGAACAGGTCCGCAAGGGCATGGCGGTCTACAGATCCTCATGGGACGTGGGACGCCGCCTGGCCAGGGAATGCCGGTTCCTGAAAAGGCATTGACCGGCTCGGGCGTCCTTTGAGGCCAAAGCCGGGCACCTTTTGCGGTCAGTCGAGGATTTGGAGGAAAGTCTGGATGCCCGACAAGGATTCGAACCTTGATTGACGGAGTCAGAGTCCGCTCTCTTACCATTAGAGGATCGGGCATCAGGATGAGCCATCGGCTCACCGGAGAGGCGCAAATAGGCGGCGATTCTGGATTGGTCAAGAGGATTTGCGACCGGCATCCCGGACAATTGCACAGCCTGCAATGCGGCATGTGCAAAAGAAAACCCGCCGGACAGGCTGTCGCTTCCGGCGGGCTCTTCATCAATCCCTGACGGGTTAGGAAGGACGGGGCTCGCTACCTGAACCAGGAAGCGGGCCCCTATTTCAACGCGCTTATTCCATGTCCTCGGTGGTGAAATCCTCACCCTGGACGACAGCCAGCGGATCGTCGCCGATGGCGGCTTCCGGGCCCTGGCGCAGTTCGGCGGCATGCTCTTCGGCGGCCGTCTTCGGTGCGATCAGGTCGACCTGGCTGGAAGCCCGCAGCGCGGCGCGCATTGCCGCGTCGCGCGACGATGCGGCGACGCGCATGCGGTTCATGCCAGCGCCCGTACCCGCCGGGATGAGGCGGCCGACGATGACGTTTTCCTTGAGGCCCACCAGCGTGTCCTTCTTGCCCTGGACCGCCGCTTCCGTGAGGACGCGGGTGGTTTCCTGGAAAGAGGCCGCCGAGATGAACGAACGCGTCTGGAGCGAGGCCTTGGTGATGCCGAGCAGCACCGGCTTGCCAGCGGCGGGCGCGAAGCCCGGCTGGAGCTTGGCGTTGATCTCGTCCATTTCCTCGCGGTCGATCTGCTCGCCCACCAGCAGCGTGGTGTCGCCGGACTCGATGATCTCGACCTTCTGCAGCATCTGACGAACGATCGTTTCGATGTGCTTGTCGTTGATCTTCACGCCCTGCAAGCGATAGACTTCCTGGATTTCCGCGACCAGATATTCGGCCAGCGGCTCGATGCCGAGAACTTCCAGAATGTCGTGCGGATCGGGCGAACCGCCGATCAGATTGTCGCCGCGCTTCACGAAGTCGCCTTCCTGAACGTCGATCACCTTGCTCTTGGGGATCAGATATTCGACCGGCTCGCCGCCATCCTCGGGATTGATGGCGATCTTGCGCTTCGCCTTGTAATCCTTGAGGAACTGAACGCGGCCCGACACCTTGGCAATGATCGCATTGTCCTTGGGCTTGCGGGCTTCGAACAGTTCGGCGACGCGCGGCAGACCACCGGTGATGTCGCGGGTCTTCGCAGCTTCGCGAGAGACACGCGCCAGCACGTCACCGGCCTGCACCTGAGCGCCGTCATCGACCGACAGGGTTGCGCCGACCGCGAGCATGTAGCGCGCGGCTTCGCCCGACTGATCGTCGAGCAGGGTGAGGCGGGGACGCAGATCCTCCTTGGTGCGGGCGGAACCACGATGCTCGATGACGACGCGCTGGGCAATGCCGGTCGCTTCGTCGGTCTGCTCGGTCAGCGTCTTGTTGTCGATCAGGTCGACATACTTAACGATGCCCGGCTTTTCCGTGATCACCGGCATGGTGAACGGATCCCACTCGGCAAAGCGTTCGCCCTTCTTCACGGTATCGCCATCCGCAAACAGGATGGTGGCGCCGTAAGGCAGGCGGTGCGTTTCGCGCTCGCGGCCTTCGGAGTCGATGATCGCGATCTCGCCGTTGCGGGCAAGCGACAGGCGACGGCCATTCTTGTCGGTGATGGTCGGCATGTCCCGCAGTTCGATCGTACCGTCGGCCATCGATTCAAGGTTCGACGTTTCATTGAAGTTCGCCGCGCCGCCGATGTGGAAGGTACGCATGGTCAGCTGCGTGCCCGGTTCACCGATGGACTGCGCCGCGATGACGCCGACCGCTTCACCGATATTGACCGGCGTACCACGGGCGAGGTCACGGCCGTAGCACTTGCCGCACACGCCCATCCGGCTTTCGCAGATCAGCGGGCTGCGGATCTTCACGGCCTGCGTGCCGATCGCTTCGATCTGGGTGATCATCGCTTCGTCGAGCAGGGTGCCGATGGGGATGACGATGCTGCCATCTTTGGTGTCGACAATGTCCTGCGCCGTGGTGCGGCCCAGGATACGCTCGCCGAGCGAGGCGATGACCGAACCACCCTGAACGATGGCCTTCATCTCCAGCGCCTTTTCGGTGCCGCAATCTTCCTCGACGATCGTGCAGTCCTGCGACACGTCGACCAGACGGCGGGTCAGATAACCCGAGTTCGCCGTCTTGAGCGCGGTGTCGGCCAGACCCTTGCGGGCGCCGTGGGTCGAGTTGAAGTACTCAAGGACGGTCAGGCCTTCCTTGAAGTTCGAAATGATCGGCGTTTCGATGATCTCGCCCGACGGCTTGGCCATCAGGCCGCGCATGCCGGCAAGCTGCTTCATCTGCGCCTGCGAACCACGGGCACCCGAATGCGCCATCATGTAGATGGAGTTGATCGGTGCCATGCGGCCGGTTTGCGGATCCTTGGGCTGGGCGCGGATCTCGTCCATCATGGCGTTCGCAACCTGGTCGCCGCAACGGCTCCAGGCGTCGATCACCTTGTTGTACTTTTCCTGCTGGGTGATCAGGCCGTCCTGATATTGCTGCTCATAATCGGCCACCAGCGCCTTGGTTTCGTCAACCATTGCAGTCTTCGAATCCGGGATCACCATGTCGTCCTTGCCGAAGCTGATGCCGGCCTGGAACGCGTGGCGGAAGCCCAGCGCCATGATGGCGTCGGCGAACAGCACCGTGTCCTTCTGGCCAGTGTGACGATAGACCTGGTCGATGACGTCACCGATTTCCTTCTTGGTGAGAAGGCGGTTGACAACGTCGAAGGGCACCTTGTGGCTCTTGGGCAGGCATTCGCCCAGCAGCATGCGGCCCGGCGTCGTTTCGAACCGCTTCATATACTGGTTGCCGGCTTCGTCGGTCTGCGGGACGCGGCTGATGATCTTCGAGTGCAGCGTCACGGCCTTCGCATAGAGCGCCTGATGCACTTCCTGCATGTCGGCCAGCAGCATGCCTTCGCCCGGCTCGCCTTCGCGCTCCATGGACAGGTAATAGATACCCAGGACCATGTCCTGCGACGGCACGATGATCGGCTTGCCGTTGGCGGGGCTGAGGATGTTGTTGGTCGACATCATCAGCACGCGCGCTTCCAGCTGCGCCTCAAGGCTCAGCGGCACGTGGACGGCCATCTGGTCACCGTCGAAGTCGGCGTTGAAGGCCGAGCAGACGAGCGGATGAAGCTGGATCGCCTTGCCCTCGATCAGCACGGGTTCGAACGCCTGGATGCCGAGGCGGTGGAGCGTCGGCGCGCGGTTCAGCATCACCGGGTGCTCGCGGATCACCTCGTCCAGGATGTCCCAGACTTCCTTGCGTTCCTTCTCGACCCACTTCTTGGCCTGCTTCAGGGTCATGGACAGACCCTTGGCGTCGAGGCGGGCGTAGATGAAGGGCTTGAACAGTTCGAGCGCCATCTTCTTGGGCAGGCCGCACTGGTGCAGCTTGAGTTCCGGACCGGTCACGATGACCGAACGGCCCGAATAGTCGACGCGCTTGCCGAGCAGGTTCTGACGGAAGCGGCCCTGCTTGCCCTTGAGCATGTCGGACAGCGACTTCAGCGGACGCTTGTTCGCGCCGGTGATGACGCGGCCGCGACGGCCATTGTCGAACAGGGCGTCGACGGCCTCCTGCAACATGCGCTTTTCGTTGCGGACGATGATGTCCGGCGCGCGCAGTTCCATCAGGCGCTTCAGGCGGTTGTTGCGGTTGATGACGCGGCGATAGAGGTCGTTCAAGTCCGACGTCGCGAAACGGCCGCCGTCCAGCGGCACCAGCGGGCGCAGTTCTGGCGGGATGACCGGCACGACGTCCAGGATCATCCATTCGGGACGGTTGCCCGATTCCAGGAAGCTCTCAACCACCTTCAGGCGCTTGATGATCTTCTTGGGCTTCAGTTCCGACTTGGTGACGGCCAGCTCGTCCAGCAGCGCCTGCTTCTCGCCCTCAAGGTCGAGGTCCATCAGCATCTGCTTGACCGCTTCCGCGCCGATGCCGGCGGAGAAGGCGTCTTCGCCATATTCGTCCTGCGCGTCGAGCAGCTCGTCTTCGGTCAGAAGCTGGAACTTCTCCAGCGGGGTCAGGCCCGGCTCGGTGACGATGTAGGATTCGAAATAGAGGACGCGCTCAAGCTGCTTGAGCTGCATGTCGAGCAGCAGGCCGATGCGCGAGGGCAGCGACTTCAGGAACCAGATGTGCGCGACCGGCGCGGCCAGTTCGATATGGCCCATCCGCTCGCGGCGGACCTTCGACACCGTGACCTCGACACCGCACTTTTCGCACACGATGCCCTTGTACTTCATGCGCTTGTACTTGCCGCACAGGCACTCATAGTCCTTGATCGGACCGAAGATGCGGGCGCAGAACAGGCCGTCACGTTCGGGCTTGAACGTACGATAGTTGATGGTTTCCGGCTTCTTGATCTCGCCGAAGGACCAGCTGCGGATGCGCTCCGGGGAGGCGAGGCCGATCTGGATCTGGTCGAAGGTTTCCGGCTTCTGGATCGGATTGGCGAAGTTCGTCAGTTCGTTCATATCTCAAGTCCCTCTAGAGGGTAAAATTCTGTGGCGAGGACAGGGGAGGGCACTGTCTTCGGGAGACGGCGCCTGGCACCCTTATTCCGCCGCCTGCGCGAAGCCGTCGCCGTCTTCCTCGACCTCGTCCATCGCGGCGAGTTCGACGTTGAGGCCCAGCGAGCGCATTTCCTTGACCAGCACGTTGAAGCTTTCGGGGATGCCGGCCTCGAACGTGTCGTCGCCCTTGACGATCGCCTCGTAGACCTTCGTACGGCCGACCACGTCGTCCGACTTCACCGTCAGCATTTCCTGCAGCGTGTAGGCGGCACCATAGGCCTGGAGCGCCCACACCTCCATTTCACCGAAGCGCTGGCCGCCGAACTGCGCCTTACCGCCCAGCGGCTGCTGGGTGACGAGGCTGTAGGGGCCGATGGAGCGTGCGTGGATCTTGTCGTCGACCAGGTGGTGCAGCTTCAGCATGTAGATGATGCCGACAGTGACCTTGCGGTCGAACTTGTCGCCCGTGCGCCCGTCGAACAGGTCCGACTGACCCGACGAGTGCAGGCCGGCCAGCTCCAGCATCGCCGACACGTCCGCTTCGCGGGCGCCGTCGAACACCGGGGTCGCCATCGGCACGCCGCGGGCAAGATGTTCGGCAAGATCGACGATCTGCTCGGCCGTGCGGCCTTCGATCTGGTCGGCATATTGCGGACCATAGGTCTCAAGCAGACGGGTCTTGACCGCATCCGGCATCTCGCCGCCCTGCGCGTTCGGATTGGCTTCACGCCAGTCCTCCAGCGCATGCTTGAGCTGCTGGCCAAGGCCGCGGGCAGCCCAGCCGAGATGCGTCTCGAAGATCTGCCCCACGTTCATGCGCGACGGCACGCCCAGCGGATTGAGCACGATGTCGACATGGGTGCCGTCCTCCAGGAACGGCATGTCCTCGATCGGCAGGATGCGCGAGATGACGCCCTTGTTGCCGTGACGGCCGGCCATCTTGTCGCCCGGCTGCAGCTTGCGCTTCACCGCGACGAAGACCTTGACCATCTTCAGCACGCCCGGGGGCAGTTCGTCGCCGCGCTGCAGCTTGTCGACGCGATCCTCGAACTTCTCGACGATCAGCTTCACCGCTTCGTCATACTGCGCCTTGACGGCTTCGATGCCGGCCTGGCGGGTATCGTCAGCGACCGCGAACTTCCACCATTCATGACGCTCGACTTCGCCCAGCAGGGCCTCGTCGATCTCGATGCCCTTGCGCACGCCCTTGGGTGCGGCGGTGGCCGTCTGGCCCAGCAGCATTTCCTGGAGGCGGTTGAAGGTCGCGCGGTTGAGGATGGCGCGTTCGTCCTCGCGGTCCTTGGCGAGGCGGTCGATTTCCTCCCGCTCGATCGCCATGGCGCGCTCGTCCTTGTCGATACCGTGGCGGTTGAAGACGCGGACTTCGACGACGGTGCCAGCAACACCCGGCGGCAGACGCAGCGACGTGTCACGCACGTCGGACGCCTTTTCACCGAAGATCGCGCGGAGCAGCTTTTCTTCCGGAGTCATCGGCGATTCACCCTTGGGGGTGATCTTGCCGACCAGGATATCGCCCGGCTCCACCTCGGCGCCGATATAGACGATGCCCGCCTCGTCGAGGTTGCGCAGCGCTTCCTCGCCGACGTTCGGGATGTCGCGGGTGATGTCTTCCGGACCCAGCTTGGTGTCGCGGGCCATGACCTCGAACTCCTCGATATGGATCGAGGTGAAGACGTCGTCCTTCACGATCCGCTCGGAGATCAGGATGGAGTCTTCATAGTTGTAGCCGTTCCAGGGCATGAACGCGACCAGCGTGTTGCGGCCCAGCGCCAGCTCGCCGAACTCGGTCGACGGACCGTCGGCGATGACGTCGCCGGCCTCGATCAGGTCGCCCACCTTCACCAGCGGACGCTGGTTGATGCAGGTGTCCTGGTTGGAGCGCTGGAACTTCTGCAGCGTGTAGATGTCCACGCCCGACTGGCCGGGTTCGATGTCGCCGGTGGCGCGGATCACGATACGGGTCGCGTCGACCTGGTCGATAATGCCCGCACGGCGAGCGGCAATCGCGGCACCGGAGTCCCGCGCAACCGTGCCTTCCATGCCGGTGCCGACGAACGGCGCCTCGGCCCGGACCAGCGGCACGGCCTGACGCTGCATGTTCGATCCCATGAGCGCGCGGTTGGCGTCATCGTTTTCCAGGAACGGAATGAGCGACGCCGCGACCGACACCAGCTGCTTGGGGCTGACGTCCATCAGGGTGATGTGGTCCTTGGGCGCCATCAGGAACTCGCCCGCTTCACGCGCCGAGATCAGGTCTTCGGCCAGCGTGCCGTCGGGGTTCAGTTCGGCGTTCGCCTGCGCGATGGTGTGCTTGGCCTCTTCCATCGCCGACAGATAGACGACGTCGTTCGTCACCTTGCCGTCGATCACCTTGCGGTAGGGCGTTTCGATGAAGCCATATTTGTTTACCCGGCTGAACGTGGCCAGCGAGTTGATCAGGCCGATGTTCGGGCCTTCGGGCGTTTCGATCGGGCAGATACGGCCATAATGGGTCGGGTGAACGTCGCGGACTTCGAAGCCGGCGCGCTCGCGGGTCAGACCGCCCGGCCCAAGCGCCGACACGCGGCGCTTGTGGGTGACTTCCGACAGCGGGTTGGTCTGGTCCATGAACTGCGAAAGCTGCGAGGAACCGAAGAACTCGCGCACCGCGGCCACGGCGGGCTTCGCGTTGATGAGGTCGTTCGGCATCACCGTCGACACGTCGACGCTCGACATGCGCTCCTTGACGGCGCGTTCCATGCGCAGCAGGCCGACGCGATACTGGTTTTCCAGCAGCTCGCCCACCGAACGCACGCGGCGGTTGCCGAGATTGTCGATATCGTCGATCTCGCCCTTGCCGTCCTTCAGGTTCACCAGTTCCTTGACCACGGCGAGGATATCCTCGGTGCGGAGCGTGGTGACGGTATCCTCGGCGTCGAGGTCGAGGCGCATGTTGAGCTTCACGCGGCCCACGGCCGAGAGGTCATAGCGCTCCGGATCGAAGAACAGGCCGGCGAAGAGGGCTTCGGCGGTTTCCTTCGTCGGCGGTTCGCCAGGGCGCATCACGCGGTAGATGTCGGCCAGCGCCTGATCGCGTTCCTCGGCCTTGTCGGCCTTCAGCGTGTTGCGAATCCAGGGGCCGGTGGTGACATGGTCGATGTCGAGCAGTTCGAGACGGTCGATGCCCGCCTTGTCCAGCTTCTCGAGATTCTCCGGCGACACTTCGTCGCCCGCCTCGATGTAGATTTCACCGGTCGACTCGTTGATCAGGTCATAGGCGCTGTAGCGGCCATAGACTTCCTCGGTCGGGATCAGCAGCGTTTCCAGGCCGTCCTTCTCCGCCTTGTTGGCGGCGCGGGGCGAAATCTTGTGACCGGCGGCGAACACGACCTCGCCCGACTTGGCATCGACGATGTCGAAGGCCGGCTTCTGGCCGCGCCACGCCTCGGCGGTGAACGGGATCTGCCAGCCGCCTTCGCCGCGGACGAAGGTCACCTTGTTGTAGAAATAGCCCAGCATGTCCTCGGGCGTCAGGCCCAGCGCATAGAGCAGCGCCGTCACCGGCAGCTTGCGCTTGCGGTCGATGCGGACGTTGACGATGTCCTTGGCGTCGAATTCGAAGTCGAGCCACGAACCGCGATAGGGAATGACGCGGGCGGCGAACAGATATTTGCCCGAAGAGTGGGTCTTGCCCCGGTCATGGTCGAACAGAACGCCCGGCGAACGGTGCATCTGCGACACGATGACGCGTTCGGTGCCGTTGACGATGAAGGTGCCGTTCTGCGTCATGAGCGGCATGTCGCCCATGTACACATCCTGCTCCTTGATATCCAGGACGGAGCGGGTTTCGGTGTCGGCGTCCACCTCGAACACGATGAGACGCAGCGTGACGCGCATCGGCGCCGCATAGGTGATGCCGCGCTGGCGGCATTCCTCGACGTCATATTTCGGGTCTTCCAGCTCGTAATGGACGAAATCCATTTCGGCGGTGCCGGCGAAGTCGCGGATCGGGAAGACCGAGCGCAGGGTCTTTTCCAGGCCGGAGACATAGCCGATCGAGGGGTCGGAACGGAGGAACTGCTCATAGCTCTCCCGCTGGACTTCGATCAGGTTGGGCATCTGCACCACTTCGTGGATGTCGCCGAATACCTTTCTGATGCGCTTCTTCGCGCCGGTATTGCTGATCGTGGGGAGAGCTTTGGTCGCCATTGCGTATCCTGCCTGGTTGTTCGTCGCATTTTTTCGCATCGCAGCGAAAATTCAGCCTGGCCTGTCGATTTCCGGGGTGATTCGCCCCTTCATCGCCACGCAAAAAAGTGCGGGCCGGGACTGTCCGATCCGCACTGTCAGCGTCTTGTGACCCGCCGTTTTCGCCCAATCCCGCCGGTTCCGTGCGCTAAAAACGAAACCAGTCCCCGGGCGATCCGGGGGACGGTCCCAACTTCACCCGAAGGCGTTGCAGGGGCCGGATTTGAACAGCCCATATAGGACCGGCACCGTCCTTTGTGAAGGGGGTAAGCGCCTGATTCCGACTGGTTGCCGCATCAGGTCGTTGCTGTAGAGAGATCGGGTGATTCCCGCCCGCTTTCAACCCCTTCCATTCCTGGCGCGCCTGTTCGTGCATATGTGCTGCCCGTTCGCGCTGGCCGTGGCGGCACCTGTCATGGCGCAGGAGGACGAAGCCGGGCGGCATGCGGTCGACCCAGGGACGGTCCTGGTCACCGCACGCCGCGTGGCCGAGGCGGAGCAAAGCGTTCCGATCAGCCTCGTTCGCCTTGATGCGGTCGAACTGGAACGGCGCGGCATTGCCCGGCTGGCGGATCTGAGCGGCGTCGTGCCTCAGCTCAGCACGCCGACATTGGGCGCGTTCGGTGCGCAGCAGCCGATCATGCGCGGCGTCTTCTCTCCCATCGGGGCCGCGACGGTCGGCCTCTATGTGGATGATGTCCCGGTCCAGATCCGGTCGCTGGAGGTGGCGGGCAATCCAGACCTGCGCAGCTTCGACCTCGATCGGGTGGAGGTGATGCGCGGGCCGCAGGGCACGCTGTTCGGAGCCGATTCCATGGGCGGCACGATCCGCGCCCTGACCCGGCAACCCCGGCTGGAGGGTGGGGAACTGCGCGCCAGCGGCGAACTTGCGTCCGTCGCTGGAGGGGGGCTGAACCGGGAGGCGCAGGCGGCGCTGGGCGGCGCCCTGTTGCCTGGCCGGATCGGCGCGCGCGTCAGCGCTTATTATCGCCGCGATGCGGGTGTCGTCGATCGGTTCGATCCCGCGTCGGGCGCGCTGATCGAGAAGAATGTCGATCATGACGCGGCGATGGCCCTGCGTTTTGCCGCCAAGATGGCTTTTGGCGAGTGGCTGGAGCTGACGCCGTCATTATTCTACCAGCGGACGGCAAGAGGCGACCAGCCCTTTTACGAAAGCAGCCTTGGCCCCTTCCGTCAGTCCGCCAGCCTGCGTCAGCCGGGTCGCGACCGCTACCTGCTGCCCAGCCTGACAGCGCGGCTGGAACTGGACGGCGCCACGCTCACCAGCGTCACCGCATGGCTGGATCGCCGCAACCGCCAGATCGTCGACTATTCCGGATATTTCGGGGAGATCGTCCTGGGCGGCATGATACCCGGCATCCGCACGCCGGGCGGCAGCTATAGCCGGACGACCGTCGACCAGTCCGTTTTCACGCAGGAGCTGCGCATGGCTTCGGCTGACCCGCAGGCGCCCCTTCGCTGGCTCATCGGCGGTTTCTACAGCCGGTCGCGGATCGTCATGGAACAGCGTGTCGTGGAACCGGGCATCGCCGATCTGGCGCAATCGCAGCTCGGCCTGTCGATCGAGGAGATTTTCGGCCTGCCGCTTCTTCCCGGCGGACAGAGCTATCATAGCCGCCAGCAGATCGGTGAGCGTACGCTGGCGGCTTTCGCGCAGGCGAACTGGACATTCGCGCCCGGCTGGGAGGCGACGGGCGGCCTGCGTCTGTCGCATGATCCATTGCGCTTTCGCCTGATGTCGGAAGGGCCTTTTGCCGGCGGCCGCAACGTCACCGGGCCAAGGCGTCAAAGCGACACGCCCCTCATCCCCTATGCCAGCCTGTCGTGGCGGCCGGGGAAAGACAGCCTGATCTATCTGAGCGCGGGCAAGGGCTTTCGCGCCGGAGGGACCAATGGAACGGTGCCGGCGACCAGTTGCGCCGCCGATCTTTCGGCTCTGGGCCGTGCCGCCGCGCCGGACAGCTATGGCTCGGATGCGCTCTGGAGCTATGAGCTGGGGGTGAAGGCCGGCTTGGCCGATCAGCGGCTTCGCCTGTCGCTGGCGGCCTTTCGGATCGACTGGCGACGGATACAGCAGTCCGTTACCTTGCCCCATTGCGGCTTTTCCTATGTCGATAATCTGGGCGCGGCACGGAACCGCGGCGTTGAGCTCGCCCTGCAGGCCGAGCCGTTGCGGCGGCTGGCGCTGGATTTCTCCCTTGGCTTCGTCGATGCGCGTTTCCGCCGCAATGTCGGCCTTCCCGGCGCGGCGATCGTCGCCGTGGGGGACCGCATTCCCTATGTGCCGCGTTGGTCCGCGACAATGGCGGCGGAATATGGCCTGACCCTGCCGGGGCGTCTGGAAGGATTCGTCCGGACCGAATGGCGGCATGCGGGGCGCATCCGCCGCGCGCCCTCGACCCGGTCGATCGCCTATGATCCGCGGGTCTATGCCGGCGAGGCAAGCGACCTTCTGTTCCTGCGCGTCGGGCTGGGCCGCGACGGCTGGCAATTGTCGGTTTTTGCCGACAATCTGCTCGACAGCAGGACGCCGCTCTATCGCAATGCGGATCTGGTGCCGGTGACCGGATCACCGCTGCGCGAAATGGCGCAACGGCCGCGCACCCTTGGCCTGTCAGCCAGCATCGGCCTTTGATGGGCGCACCGATGCGATCAGAGGCGCCGCCGCCAGCGCCAGCGCGGCGTAAACCGATATGGGCAGGGCATAGCCGCCGCCCGCCGCGCGCATCTGGTCCGTCCAGAGCGGCGCGAGCGCGCCCAGCAGGCTGACGACCGCGGTGTTGAGGCCAAGCAGTCGCGGAAACGCTTCGGCTTCTGTCAATTCGGCCAGCAGCATCGATCCCGACTGGCCCGGCAGCGCGCTCCCGACCCCCCAGAGCAGGACGAACAGCCAGACGCCCGCCCCGTCCCTCATGCCGGCGCCCAGCAGTGTCGCGGTTCCCAGCGCCAGCAGCAGCGCCGTTGCGAGCAGGCTCCGCCGTGCGCCAAGCCGGTCCGCCAGCATGCCACCCGTCAGCAGCGCCGGCAGGCCGAGCAGATTGGCGCTGCTATAGGCCAGCACCGCACTGGACTGGCCGAAGCCCTGTTCCATCAGCCTGTCGACCGCCGCGAACAGCACTCCGTTGATGGCAAGCTGCAACAGGGTCAGCGCCAGCAGCAGCCGGAGGAAGTTCGCGTTCAGCAGGGCAGGGCGGATCGGGTTCCTATCCGCCGGTTTGCCCTCCGCGTCCGTCCGCTGGCCCGGGACGAGCAGGACCAGCGGCGGGCAGGCCAGCAGGATCGCCCCGACGCATAGCAGCATGGCGATGCGCCAGTCCCAATGCGCCATGGCGGCACCGACGAATGGCGGCACGATCGCGCCCGCGATGACGGCGGCGCCCAGGAAGACCGCGAGGGCCAGGCCGCGCCGTCGCGCATGATGCCGGGTGATGACGGCAATGCCCGGCACGATGGTCGATGCGCCGACGCCAAGGCCCGACAACGCCATGCCGGCCATCAGGGCAGGCCGCTGTTGCGCCATGGCCGCCAGCGCGAAACCGGATGCGCTGAACAGGATGCCGGTCAGCAGCAACGGCCGGATGCCCAGCCTTTCCAGGGCCCAACCGGCCGCCAGGCTGGCAAGGCTCATCGCCAGCAGGAACAGGGTGATGCCGCCGCCGACGCTTCCGAAATCGGCTGCCATGCCGGGCAGGAGCACGCCCAGCGACATCAGTGTGCAGCCTTGCACCAGCAAGGTGATGGCCGCCAATGCGAAGACCGGAAGCCAGCCGCCGTCTGTTGAACGGCCGGGGAGGGGGGGCGGATTGCGCGGCACGGCGGCAGCATTATCTGATTTTTCAGCGATTTGAATGGCCGAATGTCTGATCTGTGCAATGCGGCAAAGCAGAGTTGCGTATATTCCGCGTCGAGGGGGAAATTGGTAAATTTTGGGGCAGGGCTGTGATCCGCACGGAGGATATCTACGACGCTGCGATCGATGATGCGGCGTTCGGCCGGCTGGCTTTGACGCTGGCCGATGCGCTCGGTGCCCGTTCGGGCGTCCTGCATTGGGGACGTACCCCCCAGCATATCGCCGAAATTTCCTATTCCGGCTATTTTTCCGAAGCGCAGATGGCGCTTTATGACGAAGAGTTCCAGGGCGACGACCTATGGGGTATCGCGCTGGAGCGGGCCGAGACGGTCAATCGCGTCTGGAATGTCGAGGCTCTTGTTCCGGCCCCGACCTATGAGGCCAGCCGGATCTACAATGAGTGGATCAGGGGAATGGGCGACGACACCTTCCATTGCCTGGGCGGCGTGATCCAGAAGGATGGGACGACGGGGCATATCGGCCTGCATCGCGGCCGCGCGCAACAACCTTTCAGCGAAGCGGAACTGCGCGCGGTGCAAGACAGTATCGATCATATCGGCCGCATGTTCGCGATCCGCAGCAAGCTGGACCGCGCGCGCCATTATGGCCGGTCCCTGCACGCGACGCTCGACATGGTGGGTCATGCCGTCTTTACCCTTCGTCCCAATGGCGCGCTGATCGACTGCAATCATCTGGCCGACCTGCTTCTCCGCCGGGGCGACGCGCTCAGCTTGCGCCAGCGACAGCTGAAGGCGCTTGATCCGCGCGACGATGAAGCGCTGCAGACGGCGTTCCGCGCGGCGGCGGCGCGGCAGGGCGGGCAGGCAAGCGCCATCTTCGTCCACCGCGACCAGGGCCTGCCTTATGTGCTCTCGATCGCCGCGCTGCGGGTCGGCATGGAACGGCAGATCGTCGTCATCGCCACCGATCCCACCGACCGGGACATGAGCCTCGCCAGCCGCATCCGCGCGCTCTACGGCCTCACCAAAGCGGAGGCGGATGTGGCCGAGGCGCTCTGCCGCGGGCAGGGACTGGAGGAACTGTCGCAGGAGCGCGGCGTGGCGCTCAACACGGTGCGGACGCAGATCAAGAACATCTATGTGAAGCTGGACTGCAGCCGCCAGTCCGAACTGGTCGCCCGCATAGGCGCGCTGCCGCGGCTCGGGATATTCGACGAAACGGAATAGGAGAGGACCCAGTCCCGCTTCAGGGCTTGGCAGGAGTCGTGACGGCCGGCGGGGGCGGCGTGATCTTCACCACTTCAAACCGCTCCTTCCGGCGCACGCCCGCCAGTTCCGGCGCAGTGGCGGGCGGGGGTGGAGCCGCCGCCTTCGGGTTCCGCTGAAGCATGCATTCATCCTTCTTGCCGCGCGGGGTCTGAAGACAATTCCAGAGCGCGCGCTGCAACCCCGTGGCGCTGTTGTGGATATAGGCGAAGGCCATGCTTTCCATCTGGTCGCCCGACAAGGGCAGGCCGCCCGGCGCGGTTCCCATCCGCCACGCCATGATCCGGCATTCCGGGCGTCCGGCGCAGAAGGTCTGCGCCATGGCGGGCCAATTGTCGGGGGAGGTGGCACGTCCCAGCTCGACCAGGAAGCTCCTGGCCCCCGGCGCGATGGCGATCAGCCGCACGCCGGCCATTGTCCGGCCCAGCGAATCCGTCCCGATCATCTGCTGGGGCCGGGCGGCGAGATCGGCCACAGTGCCGCCAGCCAGGACGAGCGGCGACGGGCCGGCAGGCGCATCCGGATCCCCCTGATGCGCGGCTGAAAGGCGCGCAATGCGCTGCACCAGCGGTTCGCCGTCCTCGCCTGCCCGGCGGAAGGCGGGGGGCGTCCCCCACCAGCCACGCCAGCGGAAGAAAAGATGCGAGCCTACCGCCGTGATCTTGTCCAGACTGCCGCTCCAATAGGGCACGACCCAATCGGTGTGGTAATGGGTGGCATAGCCGACTGGCTTGTACACCTTGCCCGCCAGTGCTGACCGCGCAATGTCCCGCGCCCTTTCCCAGGCCGCCTGCGTTGGCGATCGGGCAAGCGCGCCGTCGCAGGTGAAGGTGAACTGACACCCCGTAGCGCGTTCCTGCCCCTGGAAGACCACGCCGCAGACCGTCTTGGGAAAGGCGGGATGCCGTACGCGGTTCAGCACGACCTGCGCGACGGCACGCTCGCCCACGGCATCGTCGCCAGCCTCATAGAGTTGCGCGGCGGCCAGACAGTCCGTGGCGCGGGCGAAATCGATGGGCGAGCCGGAGAAAAGGAAGGGCCGCGCCGCGGGGTTGGGAAGGCGGGAAAAGGGGATGGTGGCGTTGAACGCCCGCGCCTGATCACGGCCCAGCGCATAGATTTCCGTCGGCGCCACCACGGGTGGCGGGCTTGGCGCGTGCGCGGGCCGCACCGCTGCGGCCGCTTCCCGCCGCGGCTTGCCCAGGGGTATGCGCGTCTCCCACATGGCGACGAAAGCCGGAAGGCCGACGAACAGCATGAGCCAGAGCAGCCACATCAGGCGATGCGGCTGGCTGGTGAGATGTGTGTCGGTCATGCCCGGTCCGGCTCTCGCCTGCTTCCGGCTTTATTCGGGCAGGAAGTCGGGCACCGACAGATAGCGTTCGCCGGTGTCATAATTGAAGCCCAGAACGCGGCTGCCCGCCGGCAGTTCCGGCAGCTTCTGGTGAATGGCGGCCAGCGTCGCGCCGGACGAAATGCCGACCAGCACGCCTTCCTCCCGCGCGGCGCGGCGGGCGAACTCCTTGGCGTCGGCGGGATCGACCTGGATCACGCCATCCAGCAACTGGGTATGGAGGTTCGCCGGGATGAAGCCCGCGCCGATGCCCTGGATCGGGTGCGGGCCGGGCTGCCCGCCGCTGATGACATGGGACAGGGTCGGCTCGACAGCATAGACCTTGAGGTGGGGCCAAAGCTGTTTCAGTACCTGCGCGACGCCCGTGATATGGCCGCCGGTGCCGACGCCCGTGATCAGCGCGTCAAGCGGCGCGTCGACGAAATCCGTGGCGATTTCCTGCGCGGTGGTGCGCACATGCACGTCGATGTTCGCCGGATTCTCGAACTGCTGGGGCATCCAGCTATTGGGCGTCTGGTCGACCAGCTCCAGCGCGCGCTCGATCGCGCCCTTCATGCCCTTCTCACGCGGCGTCAGGTCGAAGCTGGCGCCATAGGCCAGCATCAGCCGGCGGCGTTCCAGGCTCATGCTCTCTGGCATGACGAGGATCAGCTTGTACCCCTTGACCGCCGCCACCATGGCCAGTCCGACACCGGTGTTGCCGGACGTCGGCTCAATGATGGTACCGCCCGGTTTCAGGTCGCCCGACGCCTCGGCCGCTTCGATCATGGCGAGGGCGATTCGGTCCTTGATCGATCCGCCGGGGTTGGAGCGTTCGGACTTGATCCACACTTCGGCGTCGCCGAACAGCCGGTTGACGCGGATATGCGGCGTGTTGCCGATGGTTTCCAAGATACTGGATGCCTTCATTGCACTTTCTCCTGCGTGGGCTCGGCCGCCCTTGTTTCGGGTGGGTCGAAGGTACGGGCAAGGCGGAGTTCTGGAAAGAGCTTCGCCCAGATAAGCGTGATCATTATGGCGCCGATGCCGCCGCCGATCACCGCCGCGACCGGGCCGACCAGCGCGGCAAGGAAGCCGGACTCGGCCTCGCCCAGTTCATTGGAGGCGGAAATGGTGAGTTGCGACAGGCTGGACACGCGGCCGCGCATCTGGTCGGGCGTGTGGAGCTGGATCAGCGATTGGCGGACATAGACCGACACCATGTCAGCCGATCCCAGCAGGATCAGCGCACCGATCCCGACTTCCGGCGCAATGGCGCGCGGCAGGAAGGCGGTGGAACCGAAGATGATGGTGGCGATGCCGAACAGGATGACCGCGCCCAGCATCTTGAGCCCCACCTCCGTCTTCATCGGGCGAAAGGAAAAGAAGAGCGCGGTGACGCCCGCGCCGATGCCGGGCGAGGCGGCAAGATGGCCCAGGCCCGCCGATCCGACATGCAATATGTCGCGGGCATAGACCGGCAGCAAGGCGGTCGCGCCGGCCAGCAGCACGGCGAACAGGTCAAGCGTGATGGTCGCCAGCACCAGCCGGTTGGTGCGGACATAGGTCAGGCCGTCGATCATCTGGCGCACCGGGTGGCGGGTGGCATCGCGGGGCGGCTGGGGAACGGGACCGATCAGCAGCATGCAGAGCAGGGCGACGGCATACAGGCCCGACGCCATCGCATAGGCGCCCCAGGGCTGCATGGCATAGGCATAGCCGCCCAGCGCCGGACCGGCGATCATCCCCGTCTGCCAGACGACGCTTGAAATGGCGATGGCGTTGGGCAGCACCTCGCGGGGCACCAGATTGGGGGCGAGGGCGCTGTAGGCCGGACCATTGAAGGCGCGGGCAACACCGACGATCGCCGCGATGCCGAAGATCAGCGGCAGGCTGACCCAGCCCTGATAAGTCGCAAAGGCCAGGGTTCCCGACGCCAGCACCAGCAGAAACAGGGTGCAGCGGGTAATCATGCGGCGGTCGAAATGGTCGGCCACCCAGCCCGTCACGGGAGTCAGGAAGAAGAGGGGCAGGAACTGGGCCAGCCCGATCAGGCCAAGCTGCGCGGAAGCCGCGCCCGTGCTCATCGTCTCGCGCGCGACATTATAGGCTTGCCAGGCCAGCACGATCATCATGCCATATTGCGCCAGCACGGCCGTCAGCCGACCCAGCAGATAAGCCCGAAAATTGCCGAAGCGCAGGGGATGGGCGGGAATGGAGGGACTTCGCATGCGCTCTCCTTAGCGCTTGCACAATGATCCCCGCAACCACAGCGACAACGGAAAGGCGCAGCAATATTTGGGGCGGTGAAGGCTTGGCTTTAGGCGGCGTGGAGGGTGTTGGGACGGGAGGTTTCGACCAAAAGTTGCCCTTCATATCCCTTGCAGCACGCCCCTAAACCGGACAAAGATCAAGCGCTTGATGAGAGCGGGGAAGGGCATGAAAGCGGCGTTCTGGCGTTTTGCGCATCGGCGATATCAAGGTCGGAAGCCCATTCTTCTCACGGATATAGCCGCTTTTGTTTGGTTTACCCTTTTTGCGCTCGTTTATGGTGGCGCACTTGCGAAGGGATGGCTGCCGTCCACAATTACAGAAGCTGTAGTTGGCATAGTGCTGATCGGCGCGCCCTTCACCGTGGGAGTTTTTCACCGCCGTATTCGGATCGAGGCAGCGAAAGCGCCCGATGCCCTTTATAGAAAACGGGTCGAGACAAGCCGCAATTCCAATTAGCCGACCGAGGTCGACCACTTGCGGACCAACGCCTACGATGAGACATTGCCTTTCATGAGCGATCTTCCGCGATATTGGAGCCTTAAAACGCGGAAGCCGCTGCATCCGGTAATTCCAACGCGGGCGAGGGAATGGCTCTTGTTCTTTGCGGCT